>JBBDXL010000122.1:4420-21784 GCA_040902335.1 Burkholderiales bacterium | reverse complement strand
GCAAGGCAGCCGGTCATCGCCATGCAGGCCGGCAGAAGCTTCATTCGAGCGATTCTCCTCACGACGAGTTGGTCGGCTGTCGCGGCGCGTTCTTACGGCTGCAAGCCGCACCCGGCGCATCGATGGTAATCTCCTAGCCCATGTTCGAGCTCATCCACAAGCGCAAGCGCCTCGCGCAGATCGTGCTCGTCCTGCTGGTGATCCCGTTCGCTTTCTTCGGCCTGGAATCCTATACGCGCTTGAGCGGCGGCCGCGACGACGTCGCCACGGTGAACGGCTCGCCCATCACGCAAGCCGAGTTCGCCGAGGAGCTGCGCCGCCAGCAGGACCGGCTGCGCGCCGCGTTCGGCCCCAACCTCGACGTCGCGGCGCTGGACACCACCGAATCGCGGCTCGCGCTGCTCGAATCGCTGGTCGCACAGCGCCTGCTGGCCGACGCGGCGCAGCGCGGCGGGCTGTCGGTCAGCGACGAGCAGCTGCGCGAGACCATCGCCGCGGTGCCCGCGTTCCAGGGCGAGAACGGCTTCTCCCGCTCCAACTACGAGGCGCTGCTGCGCGCGCAGAACATGACGCCGCAGACCTTCGAGGCGCGCCTGCGCCACGACATGGCGCTGGCGCAGCTCACAGAAGCCGTGCGCGGCTCCGCCATCGTCTCGCGCACCGTCACCGAGCGGCTGGAGGCGATCCAGGCCGAGCGGCGCGAGGTGCAGGAAGCGCTCGTCGCAGCGCAGCCCTTCCTCGCGCAGGTGAAGGTGAGCGACGCGCAGCTACAGGCCTACTACGAGGCCAACCCGGCGGAATTCCGCGTGCCCGAGCGCGTGCGCGCCGAGTACCTGGTGCTATCCGCCGAGGCGCTCGGCCGGCGCGAGCCGGTCGCCGAGACCGACCTGAATGCGGCCTACGCCGCGCGCGCCGGCCAGTACCGCGTGGACGAGCAGCGCCGCGCCAGCCACATCCTGGTGAAGACCGAGGAGGAGGCCGCGCAGCTCGCTGCGGAAGCGCGCCGCGATCCCGGCCGCTTCGCCGAGCTCGCGAGGAAGCATTCGCAGGACCCCGGCTCCGCCGCGAACGGCGGCGACCTGGGCTTCTTCGGCCGAGGCATGATGGTGCCGGCCTTCGAGGAGGCCGCATTCCGCATGAAGGAAGGCGAGATCAGCGCGCCGGTGAAGAGCGATTTCGGCTGGCACGTGATCCGCGTCAGCGGCGTGCAGCCCGCCAAGGTGCGCCCGCTCGCCGAAGTGCGCGTCGAGCTGGCGGCGGAGCTGGCGCGCCAGCAGGGCGCGCGGCGCTTCGCCGAGGCCGCGGAGGCGTTCAGCAACATGGTCTACGAGCAGCCCGACAGCCTGAAGCCGGCGGCCGAGCGCTTCACCCTTCAGCTGCAGAAGAGCGGCTGGATATCCCGCGCCGTGCCCACGCCCGATGCGGGCGTGTTCGCCAGCCCGAAGCTGCAGGGGGCGCTGTTCGCCGACGACGCCGTCAAGGCGCGGCGCAACACCGACGCTATCGAAGTGGCGCCCAACGTCCTGGTCGCTGCGCGCGTGATCGAGCACCAGCCCGAGGCGCAGAAGAAGCTCGAAGACGTGCGCGCCGACATCGAGCACCGCCTGCGCGCGGCAGAGGCTGCGCGCCTCGCGCAGCAGGCGGGCGAGGCGAAGCTCGCCGAGCTGCGCAAGGGCGCCGAGGCGGGCCTGAGCTGGGGCGCCCCCAAGGCGGTGTCGCGGCGCAGCCCGCAGGGCGTGCCGGCGGGGGCGCTGCGCCAGATCCTGGCGGCCGACCCCGGGAAGCTCCCCGCGTACCTGGGTGCCGAACGCGGCACCGAGGGCTACATGCTGTATCGCGTCGTGAAGCCGCTCGAGCCCGAGCCGAAGACCGAAGCGCAGAAGGCCGCGGAGCGCGCGCGGGCGGCGCAGCTCGCCGGCGCGCGCCAGCTCGACGCCTACGTCGCCAGCCTGCGCGCGCGCGCCGACATCGAAATACGGCAGGGAAACCTGGAAAAGAAGCCCTAGCCCGGCGGGTTAGAATCGGGCGGAGCCGGAGGACGGGGATGAAAGCTGTGGGCGCTGCCACGGAGCAAAGGCACTGCGACATCGCCGTGATCGGCGGCGGGCCGGCGGGATCCACCGCGGCGGCGCTGCTGGCCGAGCGCGGCTTCCGCGTCGCGCTGTTCGAAAAATCGCGCCATCCGCGCTTCCACATCGGCGAGTCGCTGCTGCCGGCCAACCTGCCGCTGTTCGAGCGCCTGGGCGTCGCGGACGAAGTCCGCGCCATCGGCATGCAGAAGTGGGGCGCCGAGCTGGTATCTCCCGCGCATGCGCAGCCGGCGCGCCTCGCGTTCACCGAGGCGTGGGACAAGTCCCTGCCTTACGCCTACCAGGTGCGGCGATCGCGGTTCGACGAGATCCTGTTCCGCAACGCCGCGCGCAAGGGCGCGCTTGCGCTGGAAGGCTGCCGCGTGCGCGGGGTTGAGTTCGCCGGCGACGGCGGCGCCCGCCTGCAGGTGCAGCGCGAGGGCGGCGGCGAGGAGCTCTGGCGCGCGCGCTTCGTCGCCGACGCCTCGGGCCGCGATACGTTCCTCGGCAACCGCCTCGGGGCGAAGCGGCGTAGCGCCCGGCACAACAGCGCCGCGATCTACGCGCACTTCCGCGGCGCGCGCCGCCGGCAGGGCAAGCGCGAAGGCGACATCGCCATTTTCTGGTTCGAGCACGGCTGGTTCTGGTTCATTCCGCTCGCCGACGGCGTGACCAGCATCGGCGCCGTGGTATGGCCGTACTACATGAAAGCGCGCGCGAAGCCGGTGAACGAGTTCCTGATGGATACGATCGCGCTCTGCCCGAAGCTCGCCGAGCGGCTCGAGAGCGCCGAGCGCGTGACCGACGCCGAGGCCACCGGCAACTACTCGTACGCCTGCGACCGCACCCACGGCCCGGGCTACCTGCTGCTCGGCGACGCCTATGCGTTCATCGACCCGGTGTTCTCCACCGGCGTGATGCTCGCCATGACGAGCGCCGTGGAAGGCGCGGACGCCATCGAGGCGTGCCTGCGCCGGCCGCGCGAGGCGGCTCGCGCGCTGGCGCGCTTCGACCGGCGCGTGCGCCGCGGCCCGCGCGCGTTCTCGTGGTTCATCTTCCGCGTCACCAGCCCGGCGATGCGCGGGCTGCTGATGGCGCCGCACAATACCCTGCGCATGAAGGAGGCGCTGCTGTCGCTGCTCGCGGGCGACGTGTTCGCGCGCTCGCCCATCGGACCGTCGCTGCTCGCGTTCAAGGGCCTTTACTACTTCCTGTCGCTTGCCGATCCGTGGGTCGCGCTGCGCGCGTGGCGCCGGCGGCGCAACGGCCTGCGCGAAGTCGCCAATGCGGGCGCATGAGGGCGGCGCTGTGGCTGCTGTGCGCGCTGACCGCGGCGCCGGCGGCGGCCGAGGAGCTGCCGCTGTGGGAGCTCGGGGTGGGCGTCGGCGCCTTTGCACTGCCGGACTACCGCGGATCGGACGAGGGGCGGGGCTATGTGCTGCCGGTGCCCTACGCGGTCTACCGGGGCGAATTCCTCAAGGCCGACCGGCATGGCATCCGCGGCGAGCTGTTCGAGTCGGAGCGCGTGGAACTGAATCTCAGCGTCGCGGCGTCGCTGCCGGTGAACAGCTCGCGCAACGCCGCACGCGCCGGCATGCCGGACCTCGATCCCTCCGTCGAAGTGGGCCCGTCGCTGGAGCTCGCGCTGTGGCGCTCGGGCGACGGCCGCGACCTCTTGGAGCTGCGCCTGCCGCTGCGCGCGGCGTTCACGCTGGCATCGTCGCCGCGCGGCATCGGCTTGGTCGCCACGCCGAACCTCAATCTCGATCTGGCCGGCCGCGGCGCGCTCGCCGGCTGGAACTTCGGCTTCCTGGCGGGCCCGGTGTACGGCAGCCGGCGCCAGCACGAGTACTTCTACGGCGTGGCGCCGCAGTTCGGCACGACGGAGCGCCCCGCATTCGAAGCGCCGGGCGGCTATGCCGGCCTGCAGTTCCTGGCCGCCGCCAGCCGCCGCTTCGACGGCTTCTGGGTGGGCGCCTTCGTGCGCGCGGACACGCTGCGGGGCGCGGCCTTCGAGGCGAGCCCGCTGATGAAGCGCGACACCTACTTCGCCGCGGGCGCGGGCATCGCGTGGGTGCTCGGCGTATCGCGCGTGCGCGTCGAGGCGCCGGAGTGAGGCCCGCATGATCCTGCGTTCCCTGCGCGCGCTGTGGGCCTACGCCGCGCTCTGGTACGGCCTGGCGCTGCTCGGCCTCGGCAGCCTCGCCTGGAGCGTGCTCGCGGTACCGCTGCGGCTGCTGCTGCCCGCGGGCACCGGCCGCGCCCTCGGGCGCGGCGTCATCGCGCGCGGCTTCCGCTACTACCTGGGCACGCTGGAGACGGTCGGCGCCTGCCGCTTCGAGCTCGGCGCGCTGGACGCGTTGCGCGGCGCCGGGCCCATGATCCTCGCGCCCAACCATCCGTCGCTGCTCGACGCGGTCATGCTGCTTTCGCGCCTGCCGCAGGCGGCCTGCGTGCTGAAGGCGCCGCTCGCCGACAGCCTGGTGTTCGGCGCCGGCGCCAGGCTTGCCGGCTACATCCGCAACGATTGGCCGATCGGCATGGTGCGGCGCTCGGTCGCGGAGCTGCGCGGCGGCGGGCAGCTGCTGCTGTTTCCCGAGGGCACGCGCACCACGCGCGCGCCGGTGAACCCGTTTCGCGGCGCCATCTCCCTCATCGCGCGCCAGGCTGGCGTGCCGGTGCAGACCGTGTTCATCGAAACCGACAGCCCGTTTCTCGGCAAGGGCTGGCCGCTGACGCGGCGGCCGCAGCTGCCGCTGTGCTACCACGTGCGGCTCGGGCGGCGCTTCGAGCCGCCGCGCGACCTGCACGCGTTCCTGCGCGAGCTCGAGCAGTACTACGAGGCCGAGCTGGCGGTGACGCTCGAGCCGGCACCGCCGTTCCCCGCCGACGTGGAGTCCCGGCCGGCGTGAGCGCGGGCGCGCCCTCGCGCACGCACCTGGTGGTCATCCCGAGCTACAACCCCGGCCCACGGGTGTACGACACGGTGCGCGCGGCGCGCGCCGAGTGGTCGCCCGTCTGGGTGGTGGTGGACGGCAGCGATGACGGCACGCGCGCGGGCCTCGAGCGGTTGGCCCGCGACGATGCCGGGTTGCGCGTCCTTGCGCTGGCGGCGAACCGCGGCAAGGGCGCCGCCGTGCTGCATGCGTTGCACCAGGCTGCCGCCGAGGGCTACAGCCACGTGCTCACCATGGACGCCGACGGCCAGCACCCGGCGGCATCGATTCCCGAGTTCATGCAGGCATCGGCGCGCGCTCCCGAGGCCATGGTGCTCGGCGTGCCGCAGTTCGACGCCAGCGCGCCGGCGCTGCGCGTCAAGGGGCGGCGCATCTCCAACTGGTGGGCGAACCTGGAAACGCTGTGGTGCGGCATCCACGATTCGCTGTTCGGCTTTCGCGTCTATCCGGTGCGCGCGCTGCTGGAGGTCATGCAGGCGCAGCGCTGGATGCGGCGCTTCGACTTCGACCCCGAGGCGGCGGTGCGCCTCGCTTGGCGCGGCGTGCCGCCGCTCAACCTCCGCGCGCCGGTGCGTTACCTGCGGCCCGAGGAGGGCGGGGTGTCGCACTTCCGCTACTGGCGCGACAACGCGCTGCTCTCCTGGATGCACCTGCGGCTGATGCTCGGCTTTCTCGGGCGCCTGCCGCTGCTCGTCGCGCGCCTCCTCAGAGCATCCCGCCGTTGATGGGAATCGCCTGGCCGGTGATGTAGGCGGCGCGTTCCGAGGCGAGGAAAGCGACCAGGTCGGCCACTTCTTCGGCGCTGCCGGCGCGCTGCAGCGGCACCAGCTCGCGCAGGCGCTGCGGCGGAAATTCGGCGCTCATCGCCGTGGCGATGAGACCTGGCACCACCGCGTTCACGGTCACGCCGCGCTTGCCGAACTCGAGCGCGAGCGTGCGCGTCGCCGAGATGAGCGCGCCCTTGGCGGCGGCGTAGTTGGCCTGGCCGCGGTTGCCGGCCACCGCGCTCACCGAGGCCATGTTGACGATGCGCCCCCAGCGCGTGCGGATCATCGGCAGCGCGAGCGCCTGCGTGACGTGGAAGAAGCCGTGCAGGGAAACGTCGATGACGCGGCGCCACTGCGCCCCGCTCATGCCGGGGAAGGCGGCGTCGTCGTGGATGCCGGCGTTGTTCACCAGGATCTGGATCGGCCCGCGCTCGAGCAGCGCCTCCAGCGCGGCGCGCGCCGCGGCCGCGTCGGTGACGTCGAAGGCGAGCGCTTCGGCGCTGCCGCCGGCGGCGGCGATTTCGGCGGCGAGGCGGCGCGCGGCTTCGAGGTTGCGGTGCGCGTGGATCGCCACGTGCCGGCCGTCCGCGGCCAGGCGGCGGCAGATCGCGGCGCCGATGCCGCCGCTGCCGCCCGTGACCAGCGCGCGCAGCCGCGTCATCGGCCGGCCGCGTCCAGCACGACGGCGGCACGGCCGCTGACGAGCTCGCCCGCGTCGCCGGCGATGCTGAACGCGTAGAGGACGTGATCGTCCTCGCCGCTCAGCCGCTCGGCGCTCACCTGCAGTGGGCCCTCGACGTCGTCGAGGCGCGCGGCGCGCAAGCGCACCGCGCGCACGCTCGCCAGGAAGCCGCGCCCGGGCGGCGCGCCGTGCGCGTTGAGCAGCGCGCCGTGCACCGCCATCGCCTGTGCCCCGTACTCGATGCCGCAGGCTGCGGGCAGGATGCCGGCCACGCGCAGCGGATTCGCGGCATCGCGGTGGCTCGCGGCGCGGCACACGATGCGCCGCGCGTCCCATTCGAGCACGCCCTCGAGCAGGCACATGGCGCCCTGGTGCGGGATGTGCGCCGCGATCCAGTCGCGGCCTACGCGCACGGCGCCACCTGCAGCGCGAGATGCGGGCCGCCCAGGTACTCGATCACCGCGGCGCCGCGCTCGCCGCGGGCAAGCAGCCCGAGCAGCGGCAGGCTGCGCGCCGTGGGCACGGTCCGGCGCAGGGCTTCGAGGCCCGCGTCGGCGAGCGTATCGGGAGCGCCGTCGGCCAGCGTCAGCTCGAAGCGCGCCAGCGCACCCGCGCCCGCCTGCGGGGCGAGGAGCAGCGCCAGGCCGAAGGCATCGCGCACCGGGCGCTTGGCGAGCAGCGGCTCGGGGTAGGGCGCGTCGTAGGCGACGAGCAGGACCGGCTTGCCGTGCGCGTGCAGGAAAGCGCAGGCCTCGAGCAGGCCGGCGCCGAAGCTCGCGTCATAGCCGCACAGGCTGGTCGAGGGCGCCATGCAGCGTGTGGCGATGCTCCAGTAGCCCGCGGGCGCGTTGTGCACGGAGTTGTGGAAGCGGGTCGGCGAGATGAGGCGCTCGCTGCCGGCGAGCTGCTCGCAGATCGCGTGGCAGGTATCGCCGTCGGCGGCAGAAGACGCAAAGACGGTGTCGATGCGCGACGCATCGCGCGCGTTCTGCGCCAGCGCGGCGGCGCCGACCGCGAGCGCGATCTTCACCGCGAGGCCGCTACGCCGCCGCTCGTTGGGCGGCAGCAGCGCGGGCACGGGCACCGCGGTGGGCGCATGCACGTAGGGGCGCTCGCCGCGGAGCACGGCGCGCGCGAGCGCCCAGTCGGGCAGCCCGGGACCCAGCAGGGCGAGGCCTTCAATCGCGGCGGCGAGCGTGCTCACGCGCGCCCCAGCACGAGGCTGCAGTTGGTGCCGCCGAAGCCGAACGAATTGCTCAGCACGCGCTCGAGCGGCGCCGCGCGGCCTTGCAGCACGTAGTGCGCGCGCAGCGCCGGGTCCGGCTCGAGCGTATTCGCGCCCGCGGGAATGAAGCCATGGCGCAGGGCGAGCGCGGCGATCACCGCCTCGACGCCGCCCGCGGCGCCGAGCGTGTGGCCGGTCGCCCCCTTGGTCGAGCTGCAGGGTGTGCCGGTGCCGAACAGGCCGGTGACGGCGCGATCCTCGGCGGCGTCGTTGCTCGGCGTCGCCGTGCCGTGCAGGTTGACGTAGCCGATGGCGGCGGGCTGCAGCGCCGCCGCCTCGAGCGCCGCCGCCATGGCGAGGCGCGCGCCCAGCCCTTCGGGATGCGGCGAAGACATGTGGTGGGCATCGCTCGATTCGCCCACGCCGTAGAGCGCGATCGTGTCCGGCGCGGGCGCGGCGGGCAGCGGCTCGAGGAGCGCGAACGCCGCGGCCTCGCCGATCGACAGCCCGCTGCGCGCGCGGTCCCAGGGCCGGCAGGGCTCGCGCGCGAGCAGCTCGAGCGAGTTGAAGCCGTAGAGCGTGGTCAGGCACAGGCTGTCCACGCCGCCCACCACGGCGGCGTCGATCAGGCCAGCTTCGATCATGCGCGCGGCCGTGCCGAACACCTTGGCACTCGAGGAGCAGGCGGTGGACACGGTCCACGCCGGTCCGGCGAGCGCGAGCCGTGCGCGCACGAAAGCGCTCACCGAATAGGTGTTGTGCGTGTGCTGGTAGTCGAAATCCGGCGGCAGCGCGCCACTCGCGGGGTGGCGGCGGCGGTAGGCGAGCTCGGTCTGCAGGATGCCCGACGTGCTGGTGCCGAGGAACACGCCGATGCGCGCGGCGCCCAGGCGCGCCGCGGCCGCGCGCACCGCGTCCGCGAAGCCGTCCTGCGCGAGGCCGAGCTCGGCGAGCCGGTTGTTGCGGCAATCCCAGGGCGCGAGTTCGGGCGCGAGCCGTACCGCGTCCACGCCTTCGACCTCGCCGATGCAGGTGTCGAGGACCGCGGTCTCGAAGGGGCGGCGCGCGAGGCCGGTGGCGCGGCCCTGCAGCGCGTGCAGCGTCGCCGCGAGGCCCCGGCCGAGGCAGGTGGTGAGGGTGAAGCTCGAGAGTTGCAGCGGGCGCACGTGGTGGCTCAGGAGCGTTGCGGCAGGCGCGCCGAAAGCAGCACGTTGGCGAACGGCGTGCCGCGGCTCATCGGCTCGGCCTGCACGCTGAAACCGAGCGCTTCCAGCACCGAGCGCCATTGTGCCACGCTGCGGCAGTGGAACCGCGTGGCGCCGTGGCCGCGCGCCAGCGCCACCGTCCAGTCGACCCAGTTGCTGAGCCGAAACGGCAGGCCGGCCGCGGCGTCGCCCACGCGCAGCAGCAGCACGCCGCCAGGCGTGAGCGCGGCGCGCACGCGCGCGAGCACCGCGTCCTGGTCCTCCAGGCGCATGTAATGCAGCACGTCCAGGATCACGACCGCATCGGCGGCGCCGAACTCGGCGCTGCGGATGTCGCCCTGCCGCACGCCGCAGTCCTCGCCCAGGGCGCGGTGCGCGCGCGCCACGTCGCTCGCCATCAGCTCGAGGCCGTGGTAGGCGGCGAGGCGCGGCGATGCGGCCGCCGCGAGCAGCGCGGCGAGCAGGCCCTGGCCGCAACCGAGATCGAGCAGGCGCGCGTTCTCCGGGATAAGGCGCCCCTGCAGCAGGGCGCGGAACACCGGGTCGCCGCCCAGCTTGCCGCGCGCGAAGTGCCACGCGAAGCGCCCCGCGGCGCGGTACGGCGCGCTCGCCGCCTCGACCAGGCGGGCGTAGTGCGCGTCCTCGATCAATCGAGCGCCGCGCGCAGCGTGACCGGGCGCAGCCCCGCGGCGGCCAGCGCGTCGAGCAGGCGCGGCAGCACCTCGAGCAGCACCGGCGCGCCATTGGGGCCGCGCACCGCGTGGCCGTCGTGCAGCAGCAGGATGTCGCCCGGCGCCAGGGCGCGCGTGAGCCGCGCGAGGACGTCCGCGGCATCGGCGTTGCGCGTGTCGTAGCCGCGGCGCGTCCAGCTCACCAGCTGCAGCCCGAGGCGCGTGAGCGCGAGGTCGAGAAACGGGTTGCGCAGCCCCGCGGGCGCGCGGAAAAAGCGCGGCGCGTCGCCGGCCAGGGCGGCAAGCGTGTCCTGCGCGGCGCCGATCTCCGCGATGGTGCGGCGCGGCCCAAGCAGGGCGAAGTCGTGGCGGTGGCGCAGGGTGTGGTTCTCCACCTTGTGGCCCGCGCCGGCGATGGCGCGCACCAGGGCGGGATGGCGCGCCGCGCGCTCGCCGATGCAGAAGAACGTCGCCCGCACGCCGCGCTCGGCGAGCAGCTCCAGCACGCGCGGCGTCACGTCCGGGTCCGGCCCGTCGTCGAGCGACAACGCGACTTCGCCGCGGGCCGCGGCGCGCGCCGGCAGGCGCGTCAGGTTCGGGCCGAGCAGGGTGCTTCGTGGCAGCAGCCCGCCGGCGCAGATCGCCGCCTGGTTGGCGGCGACCGCGCCGAGCGCCCAGGGCCACAGCTCGGGGCCCAGCGCGACCCCGGCCAGGGCCGCCGCGTGCAGGACGGCGGAGCCACGCAGGAAATGCGTGGGGCGCCAGGGCGGGGACATGGCGCGATTATCGCGCATCGGCGCGCGCGCCCGAGAGCAGCGCGGCGAAGGCGAGCGCGAGCAGCGTGCCGAGCGCGACCGAGGCGCCGATCGCGCGCAGTACCGGCACGCTAGAGGTGGCGAGCACGCCGAAGCCGAGCACGGTGGTGGCGTTGGCAAGCGCGATCGAGGCGAGCACGCGCGGCTCCGGCGTGCCGCCCGCGCGCTCGAAGAACAGCGCGTAGTTCGAGCCGACCGCGACCACGAGCAGGAAGCCGACCAGGTGCAGCAGGTTCAGCGTCTGGCCGGCGGCGGCGAGCGCGGCGGCGGTAACGAGCACCGCGGCGCCGAGCGGCGCGGCCACGCGCCCGACGCGCGCGGCCGAGCGCAGCGCGATCATGAGCGCAAGAAGGACTACGGCCACGCCCGCCGCGGACAGCCCGATCGCCTCCTGGAGGTAGCCGGCGTAGAGCGCGTCGGCCTCCGCCTTGATGTCGAGAAACAGCGCGCCGCTGCCGACGAGCGCGTCGCGCACGCGCGCGCCATCGACCGTCATCGGGTTCGGACCCGTCTCCGGCACGCGCAACGTCAACAGCGCCTGCCAGCCCTCGCCGCGGCGCAGCAGCAGGCCGTCGAGCGCCACCCCGAGCCCGGTGCCCTCCAGGTCGGCGCGGCGCACGCGCGCACCGGCGCGCACCTTGGCGACGTCGGCGACGAACGGCTCGAGCCGTGCCGCGCGCAGCGGCAGCCCGCGCACGGCGCGCTCGAGGCGCGCGCGCAGCTGCCGCGGATCAGGCAGGCTGGCCGCGCGCGACTCCTGCACGGCATCGCTCGGCAGGTAGCGCGCCGGGCTGTCGAAGCCGGTGATCACGCCTTGCGCGACGAGGGGGCGCAGCGCCGCGGCGGTACGCTCGGCGGCGCGCAATGCGTCCTGCTCGTCCCGGCCTTGCACCACCACCAGGTAGCGCGCGTCGGGCGCGCCGAGGTCCGCGCGCAGCCGGCCGTCGTAGGCCTGATCCTCGAGGCTCACGGTGTTCAGGCTCGAGAGGTTCTCGGCCCACAGCGTGTCGCGCTGCGCGAGGAGCGCGACGGCGGCGGCGACGCAGAGCAGCGGCACGATCCCGCGCCAGCGGCCGGCCGCCGCGACGGCGCGCGCGAGCCGGGCGCCGAGCGCGGACAGGTCGCGCACCCGCAGCCGCGCGGGCATCATGCCGGGCAGCACGTAGCGCGTGAACAGCGCCGCCGCGGCCAGCCCGCACACCGAATACAGGCCGAGCTGCGCGAGCCCGGGAAAGCCCGCGAACAGCAGCGCCGCGAAGCCGACGATCGAAGTGATCACCCCCAGGCGGATCGTGGGCCAGGACTCGGCCCGCCACGCGTCGCGGCCGCCGGGTCCGCTACCCGACTGCACGAACAGGTAGATGGCGTAGTCCACCGCCTCGCCGATGAGCGTGGCACCGAAGCCGAGCGTAATGCCGTGCACGACGCCGAAGCCGGCCGCCACCGCGGCCACACCCACCAGCGCGCCCGTCAGCACCGGCAGCAGGCCGAGCGCCAGTGCGGTGCCGGACCGGTAGGCAATGCCGAGCAGCGTGGCGACGAGCAGCACGCCGAGCACGGCGACGCGCGCCACTTCGCGCTTGATGAGGGCGCGCGATTCCACCGCGAACACGCCGCCGCCGGTCAAGCGCAGCCGCGCCTGCGCAACGCCTTCGCGCGCGGCCGCGTCGGCAAACGCGTTGCGCACCGCCTGCATGGCCGCTTCCTGCGCGTCGGTATCGGCGCCGGCGGCCGCGGTGCGCACGATGAGCAGGGCGCGCTCGCCGTCGCGCGAAGACCACACGCCCTCGGCCAGCGCGGGCCGCGTGGCGCCCGAGAAATGCGACTCGGCGAGCGCGGCGACCTCGCCGGTGGGGTCGCGGGCGAGCAGCGCCTGCGCCACGCCGCCCGCGGAGGAAGCGACGCGCTCGAGGGTATCGCCGATCGCCTCATGCAGGCCGGCCGCGGTGAAGCGCTCCGGGGTCACCGCGGGGCTGAGCAGATAGCGGTGCGCGATGATCAGGGCGCGCTCGCGCGCGGCCCCCCCGGCGGCGCCGTTGGCGACGTAGGCGAAGCGCGCATCGCCGCGCAGGCGCGCGGCGAGATTCCGCGACAGGGCGGCGCGCGCCGCGGCATCCGCGCCTTCGATGGCGAGCAGCATCACGCGGCCCACGACGCCGTCGCGCAGCTGGTCCACGAGCAGTTGCTGTGCGGGGCTCGGGGAGCGCGGCAGGAACGCCGACAGGTCGGCCGTATAGCGCGCGCCGGCCGCGACGCCCGCCGCCAGGGCGAGCGCGGCGAGCCACGCGGCGAGCGGCGCAGCCTCGCTTCGCGTCACGGCGCGGGGAGGCGCTGCACGCTCGTCAGCGTGCTGTCGCCGTTCGCGTGCAGGACCTCGATCACCGTCACGTCGGCGCGCCGCCCGGCGATGCGGATGCGCTTCACCCAGGCGGCCAGCGTCGGCTCGCGGGGCGTGAGCGTCAGCGCCCAGGACGTTTCGCCGCCCTCGAGCTGCAGGCGGTAGACCCGCTCGAGCGCCTCGCGGTCGCCGGCGAGGGTGCCGCGGATGCTGTCGATGAAGGCGGCCGCCTCCGGGGTGCTGCGCAGGTCGAGGCTCAGCTTGCGGTCCTCGCGTTCCAGCGTCAGGCGCTCGCCCTGGAGCCGCAGCAGCTCGGGGCGCGGGCGCAGCGTGCGCTTTTCCAGGACGTCGGGAGCCTCGAAACGCAGCTCGCCGGAGCTGACCAGCGGCCGCTCCAGCACGCGTACCGTTTTCTTCTCGATGAAGGTGGCGTGCGCGCTGCCCTTTTGCGCGAACCCCGCGAGCAGCCGCTCGAGCGTCCAGGGCGGCGCGGCGACGACCCCGGGCGCGCAGGCGAGCAGCGCGGCGAGCAGCCAATGCCTAGCGCGCATCGGCTCCCGCCCAAAAGTCGTAGAAATTGAACCAGTTGTACGGCGCGGCGCGGCAGTGGCGCTCGAGGCAGGCGACGTAGGCGGCGAGCGCCGCCTCCGGCGCCGGCGGCGCGGCGCCAAAATCGGCGATCGGCTCGAACTGCAGCGCATAGCGGTTGCCGCCGAGATAAAGCCCCGCCATGAACACCACTGGGCAGCGCAGCAGCGCCGCCATGCGCATGGGGCCCAACGGAAAGCGCGCCGGCGCGCCGAGGAACGGCACCACTTGCGCGTCGTCGTCATGCAGCCCGCGATCGCCCAGGATGCCTGCGATGCCGCCTGCGGCGAGGCAGTCGCGCACGCGCAGCATCGAATCGACGTGCCCGAGGGCGATCACGTCCTGGCGCGCCGCGGGGCTGAGCGCGGCCAGCGTCTCGTTCAGCATGCGCGCATTGTCCTCGTACATCACCATCGACACGCGTAGCCCCCCGCGGCGTGCGGCGGCACGCAGCGCCTCGAAGCTTCCCAGGTGCGCGCCCATCAGCAGCAGGCCGGCGCCGGGCGCCGGCGCGCCCTGCACCTCGATGTCGAACAGGTCGAAGCGCTCATGCAGCAGGTACACGCGGTCGAGCACGGTGGCGGCGAAGGCGTAGAAGTGCCGGTACAGGTCGGCGAGCGTCCCGCGCCGGCCGAGCGCGCGATCCAGGTACGCGCGCGAGGCGCGCCGCGCCTGCGGCGCGAACAGCAGGAAATACGCGCTCACCGGGTGCAGCACGAGGCGCGCGGCGCGGCGGCCCAGCCCGAGCGCGATCCAGCGCATCAGGCGCAGCGCCAGGCGGTGGCTGCGCTCGGGCGTGCGGCGCCATGGCGCGGTCACGCGGACGCGGCCTTGAGCTGCGCGGTCGCCACCACGCGCCCCTGTGCGCGTAGCTCGATCCGATCGCCGAGGCGGCGCACCTCGACCTCGGTGTCCGGGCCGACGGGATGCAGGAACTTGGCCGAGGCGATTTCCAGGCCCGCGTGCGCCAGCCCCAGCGCATCGAGCGCCGCGGCGAGCAGCAGCGCCCCGGGCACCATGGGCGAGCCCGGGAAGTGACCGGCAAACGCCGGGTGCGTAGCGGGGAAGCGCAGGCGTGCTTCGCTCACGACGCGCTCCGCAAGCCGTGCGCGCGCGCGAGCTCGCGCAGGGCTTCGCGCGGCAGCTTGCCGCTCGGTGCGCGCGGCAGGCGCTCGAGCAGCACCAGCGGGCGCGGCAGGAACGCGGCATCGATGCGCCGGCGCAGCTCGGCGAGCAGCGTCTCGCGCGCGAGGCCCGGGGCCACCACGAACGCCGCGAGGCGCGTCACGCAGCCCGCCGCGTGCTCCTCCGGCATGAAGAACACGCCGTCCGCCACGCCGTCGATCGCGCGCAGCTGCGCGTCGAGGTGCGCGAGCGAGGAGCGCTTGCCGGCGATGTTCACCATGTCGGAGACGCGCCCGCGCAGCAGGAACCGGTCCGGCGCGAGCGGCTCGAGCACGTCGCCGAGCGCGGTGGGCTGCTCGATGTGGCCGCCGCTCGCCCAGGCGCCGGCCGCGCGCAGCTCGACGCGGATGCCGGGCAGGGTGCGCCATTCGGTCTCGCGCGCCGTGCGCCGCGTCGCCATCTGGCCGGTCTCGGTGCAGCCGTAGATCTCCAGCAGCCCGGCGCCGAAGCGCGACTCGGCGAGCGCGGCGAGCTCGGCCTCGAGCGGCGCGGTCGCGCACAGGAGCAGGTCTGCGGCGGGCGGATGCGCCACGTCCTCGAGCAGCGTGCGCAGGTGCAAAGGCGCGGTCACCAGCACGCGCGGCCGCGGCAGCCGCTCGAGCTCCGCGCACACGTCGTCGGCGAAGAACGGCCGCGCCGCGCACAGCGCGCCGCCGCCGCAAAGCGCGGCGAGCACCGTGGACTCGAAGCCGTACATGTGCTGCGGCGGCACGGTGCCGAGGATGGCCGCGCGCGCCACGCCCCAGCGCTCGAGCGCGCCGCCCACGTTGCGCGCCAGCATGCCCCAGTGCTTGCGGTTGGGAACGGGCGCGCCGGTCGAGCCCGAGGTGAAGACGATGGCGCACATCTGCTCGCGCGGGATCGAAGGCACGGTGAACGCCGGCAGCAGCGGCGCCGGGTCGTGCGGCGCGGCCACCTGCGGCAGCTCGATCGCCGCGGCCGCGTCGTCGGCGAGCACGTAGGCGTCGGCGGCGAACTCGCGCAGGCGCCGCAGCGTCTGCGGCGCGTGGTCGGGCGGCAGCAGCGTGACCTGGCCGCGCAGCAGCGCGGCGCCGAGGCCCACGGCGAAGCGGTAGCGATCGGCGCAGGCATTGAACACGTGGCCACGCGCCGGCAGCAGCGCGGCGAGGCGCGCGGCATCGGCCAGGTACTGGGCGGCGCTGATCGCGCGCCCGCCGCGCCAGGCGACGGCGGTGTCCGCCGCCGCGCCGGCAATGAGCGGAACCCCGGGCATGCTCGGCGGCCGCGCCGGCGGCTAGCGCGGCCCCGCCGGGCGGCGCGCGCCCGAGACCCAGTACGCGCGCACGCTGCGCGTCACGCCGCGCAGCAAGCCGCCATGGCTCAGCTCCGGGCACACGCGGATGCGCACCAGGAACTCGGCCACGAACATCGCGCCCACCAGCGGCAGCGTGAGCAGGTTGGCGAACACCGACCACAGGGCGAGCGGCGCGAGGAAGTAGAGCAGCGCCGAGGCGGTGGCGACGGCCGCGCTGAATACCGCCCAGGCCAGGGTCGCGCCGCGCGTGTAGGCGAGGCCCGCCGGGCTGAGCGCGCCTTCGACGAGCCGCGCGAAGCGCGTCACCAGCGCCTCGTGCCCGGGCCGCAGGCTGGCGCCGAACCACGCCGCCAGCGCGACGAACATCGCAATGTGCTGCAGGAAGTAAAACCAGGGCACGTAGGGCGCCAGCGCGCCCAGCGCGGCGCCGCCTTGCGCGCTCGTCAGCCAGTGCGCCAGCGCGGCGTACCCCAGCGCAAGCGCGATGAGCAGCGCCAGCAAGCCGCGTGTGCGCCCCCGGCTCACTTCGTGCGGTTCTGCGCGATGAAGCGGGCGAGGTTGGAGAGCGACGCGAAGATCACCGTGTTGTCCTCGTGATCGGAGCGCAGGCGCACCCCGTAGCGCCGCGACACCACCAGCGCCAGCTCGAGGATGTCGATCGAGTCGAGGCCGAGGCCCTCGCCGTACAGCGGCGCCTCCGGCGCGATGTCCGCGGGCGCGACGTCGAGGTTGAGCTCGGCCGTGATGAGCCCGGCCAGCTCTTCGAGCAGCGCCGGATCGGCGTCGGGGGCGAACTGCGCGCTGAGGGGAATGCTGGCCATGGTCGCGGTGGACAGTGTAACGGCAGCCCGGGCTCCGTTCAATCGGCGGCGCGCGCGCGGAACGCGAGCACCGCGTTGCTGCCGCCGAAGGCGAAGGCGTTGGTGAGCGCGGCGCGCAGCCGCACGCCGCGGCGCGCCGCGCCCATCACGTGCGCGACGCCCGCGCATTCCGGATCCAGGTCCGCTTCCGCACCGAGCGTCGCCGGCACGGCGCCGTGGTGCAGGCCGAGGACCGTGAACGCGGCGGCGAGCGCGCCCGCGCCGCCGAGCGTGTGGCCGTGCGCCGACTTGGTGGCGCTCACCGCGACCTCGGCGGCGCGCGCGCCGAGCGCGGCGGCGAGCGCCGCGACCTCGATGCTGTCGCCCTCGCGCGTGCCGGTGGCATGCGCATTCACGTAGTCCACCTCCTGCGGCGTCATCGCCGCGTCGGCGAGCGCGGCGCGCAGCGCGCGCGCCTGGCCTTCGCTCGACGGGCGCACGAGGTTGCCGCGGTCGCAGGACTCGCCGTAGCCCGCGACCTCGGCGTAGATGCGCGCGCCGCGCTGCTCGGCGCGCGCCCAGTCCTCGAGCACCAGCGCGGCCCCGCCTTCGGCGAGCACCAGGCCCGCGCGCGCGCGCTGAAACGGCTTGCTCGCGCGCGGCGCGCTCTCGGCGTCGCCCGGGGCGAGCACCTGCAGCGCCAGCCAGGCGCGGATCACGCCGTAGGCGAGCGGCGCCTCCGAGCCCCCGGCCAGCATCACCGGCGCGGCGCCGCTGCGCACGCGG
>JBBDXL010000122.1:0-4320 GCA_040902335.1 Burkholderiales bacterium | reverse complement strand
CGGCGCCTCCGAGCCCCCGGCCAGCATCACCGGCGCGGCGCCGCTGCGCACGCGGCGAAACGCCTCGCCGATCGCCATGGCGGCGGAGGCGCAGGCCACCGAATACGTGACGCAGCTGCCGCCCAGCCCGAGCTGGATCGAAAGGTGCGAGGCGCAGGCGTTGTTCATCGCCTGCACCACGGTGAGCGGCGGCAGGCGCTCGCGGCCGCTGATGAACAGATCGCGGTAGCCGCGCTCGAAGACCAGCGCGCCGCCCACCCCCGTGCCCCAGGCGACGCCCCAGGCGTCGCGGACCTCGTCCGCGGCCGGCTCGAGGCCGGCGTCGCGCCAGGCTTCGAGGCCGGCGACGATGCCGAGCTGGCTGTAGCGATCGAGCGTGCCCGCTTTCGCGCGCCCGAACGCGGCAGCCGGGTCGAAATCCGCGCAGATGCCGGCGGGCAGCGCGAGCGGCTTGGGCGCGTCGGCGGGCGCGTGCAGCCGCACTCCGGAGCGCCCCGCGAGCAGCGCCTCGAACGAGGCCTGCGCCGTGGCGCCGAGCGGACTCACCATGCCCACGCCGGTCACCGCGACGCGGCGCGCGCTCACGGTTTCGCGGCCGCGAGGCGCTCGATCAACGCCACCAGCTCGCCGCAGCTGCGCGGGGTCGGCGTGTGCTCATCCACCTTGACGCCGAACTTCTCCTCGATCTCGAACACCATCTCGAGCAGCGACAGCGAGTCGACGCCGAGGCTGGCGAGCTCGGTCGCGGCGTCGGCCGCCTTGACGTCGACGCCCAGGCGCTCCTGCAGGTAGCGATAAACGGGGGCGGTATCCAGCATGGGCCTACTGGCCGGCAAGCGCCGTGAAGATGCTTCTCATGTTTCGCTTCCTCCTCCTGGGACGCCTGCGACCACGTTGCGGAAACCCGAATCCACGTACAGTACCTCGCCCGTGACCCCGGCGGCGAGATCGGACAACAGGAATACCGCCGCATTGCCCACGTCCTCGGTGGTGACGTTGCGGCGCAGGGGCGCGTGCTGCTCCACGAACTTGAGGATCCTGCCGAAGCCGGCGATGCCCGCCGCGGCGAGCGTCTTGATCGGTCCTGCGGAAATGCCGTTCACGCGGATGCCGCGCGGCCCGAGGCTGGCGGCGAGGTAGCGCACCGAGGCTTCGAGGCTCGCCTTGGCGAGCCCCATGGTGTTGTAGTTCGGCACCACGCGCTCGGCGCCCAGGTAGGTGAGGGTGACGAGCGCGCTGTTAGCCCGCAGCATCGGCAGCGCGGCCTTGGCGAGCGCGGGGAAGCTGTACGCCGAAACCTCGTGCGCCACGCGGAACGCCTCGCGCGACAGGCCCTCGAGGAAGTCGCCGGCGATCGCCTCGCGCGGCGCGAACGCGATGGCGTGCACCAGGCCGTCGAGCGAGTCCCAGCGCTTGCCCAGCTGCGCGAACAGCGCCGCGATCTGCGCGTCCTCGCCCACGTCGCAGGCGAGCGCGATGTCCGAGCCCAGTTCGCGCGCCATCGCCTCGACGCGCTCCTTGAAGCGCTCGTTCTGGTAGGTGAAGGCGAGCGTCGCGCCCTCGCGGCGCGCCGCCTTGGCGACGCCGTAGGCGATGGAGCGGTTGCTGAGCAGGCCGGTGACCAGGATCCTGCGGCCGTCGAGGAGCGCCATGGTGCGCCGATTATACTTGCGCGATGCGCCCGATCCTGCTGCTGGCGTGCCTCGCCGCCGGCTGCGCCGACGTCTGGAACGATCCCCACCCGGCCGCCGATCGCGGCGGCAACATCCTGTATTCGGCGTTCACCGAGCGGCCGAAGCACCTCGACCCGGTGCAGTCCTACACCGAGGACGAGGCGCGCTTCACGCAGCAGGTGTACGAGCCGCCGCTGCAGTATCACTATCTCAAGCGCCCCTACGAGCTCGTGCCGCTGACGGCGCTCGAGGTGCCCAGGGCGATCGAGGTGCAGGGCGGCAAGTTCACCGTCTACACCATCCGCATCCGGCGCGGCATCCGCTACCAGCCGCACCCGGGGTTCGTGCCGGAGAACCACGCCCTCGCGCGCGAGCGCATCGCGGGCCTGCAGACGCCCTACGCGCTGCCGCTCGGCACGCGCGAGCTCACCGCGGACGACTACATCTACGAGATCAAGCGCCTGGCGAGCCCGCGCCTGCACTCGCCGATCCTCGGGCTCATGTCGGAATACATCGTCGGCCTCGGGGAGTTCGCCGAGCGCCTGCGAAAGTTCGATACCCGCAAGCAGGACTGGCTCGACCTGCGCAAGCACCGCCTGGAAGGCGTGGAGAAGGTGGACGACTATACCTACCGCGTGAAGCTGAAGGGCCGCTACCCGCAGTTCGTGTACTGGCTGGCGATGCCGTTCTTCGCGCCCGTGCCCTGGGAGGCGGAGAAGTTCTTCCAGCAGCCGGGCATGGCGCAGAAGAACTTCACGCTCGACTGGTGGCCGGTGGGCACCGGCGCCTACATGCTCACCGAGAACAATCCCAACGCGAGGATGGTGCTCGAGCGCAATCCGAACTTCCGCGGCGAAGCCTATCCGGCCGAGGGCGAGCCGGGCGACGCGGCCGCGGGGCTGCTCGACGATGCGGGCAAGACGATGCCGTTCGTCGATCGCGTGGTGTTCTCGCGCGAAAAGGAAAGCATCCCCTACTGGAACAAGTTCCTGCAGGGCTACTACGACTCCTCGGCAATCCCTAGCGACACTTTCGACCAGGCGGTGCGCGTCGCGGTGGGCGGCGAGGTCGGCCTGACGCAGGAGATGGAAGAAAAGGGCATCAGTCTGCGCACCTCGCCCGACATCACCATCCTCTACCTGGGCGTGAACTGGCTGGACGACGTGGTCGGCGGCTCCTCCGAGCGCACGCGCAAGCTCAGGCAGGCGATCGCCATCGCCGTCGACTGGGAGGAGTTCATTTCCATCTTCCTCAACGGCCGCGGCAAGGTGGCGCACGACCCGCTCGCGCCGGGCATCTTCGGGCAGCGCACCGGGGCCGAGGGCATCAATGCGCTCACGCACGTCTGGGAAGGCGGGCGCGCGCTGCGCCGGCCGATCGAGGACGCGCGGCGGCTGCTTGCGGAAGCCGGCTACCCCAATGGCCGCGACGCGAAGACCGGCGAGCCGCTGGTGCTGTATCTCGACACGGTGGGACGCGGCCCCGGCGACAAGCCGCGCTTCGACTGGTGGCGGCGCCAGTTCGCCAAGATCTCGCTGCAGCTCGAGATCCGCGACACCGACTGGAACCGCTTCCAGGAGAAGATCCGGAAGGGCAGCCAGCAGCTCTACATCCTCGGCTGGAACGCCGATTACCCGGATCCCGAGAACTTCCTGTTCCTGCTGCACGGGCCGCAGGCGCGCGCCAAGAGCCAGGGCGAGAACACGTCCAACTACGTGAACGCGGAGTTCGATGCGTTGTTCGAGCGCATGAAGAACATTCCGAACTCGCCCGAGCGCCAGAAGATCATCGACCGCATGGTGGAGATCGTGCGGCGCGACGCGCCCTGGATCGGGGGCTTCCATCCGGTGTCCTACGGCCTGTCGCACACCTGGATGATGAACGGCAAGCCGAACAACATGGCGCGCAACAACCTGAAGTACCTGCGCGTCGACGTCGAGCAGCGCGCGGCGCTGCGCCGCGCATGGAACCAGCCGATTGTCTGGCCGGCGCTGCTCGTCCTCGCGCTCCTCGTCGTCGGCTCGATTCCCGCCTTCATGAGCTATCGCCGGCGCGAGCGCATGGCGGCCAAAAGGGGGTCAGAACAACATTTCGGCGGATCGCATGTCTGATGTGAGCGTTGGCGAAATGTTGTTCTGACCCCCTTTATGCTCGCCTACATCGTCCGCCGCACGCTCTACGCGATCCCGATCCTCGTCGGCATCAACCTGATCACGTTCGCCCTGTTCTTTCTCGTCAACACGCCCGACGACGTGGCGCGCATGCAGCTCGGCGTGAAGCGCGTCACGCCGGAAGCGATCGAGAAATGGAAGGCCGAGCGCGGCTACGACAAGCCGCTGCTGTGGAACGCCCAGGCGGCCGGCCTGGCGCAGGCGACGAACACCATCTTCTTCGAAAAATCGGTGAAGCTCTTCGCCCTCGATTTCGGCCGCGCCGAGGACAACCGCGACATCGGCAACGAGATCCGCACGCGCATGGGGCCGAGCCTCGCGCTCGCCATACCGGTATTCCTCGTCGGCCTGGCAGTGAACATCACGTTCGCGCTCGGCATGGCGTTCTTCCGCGCTACCTATCTCGACCTGTGGGGCGTGGTCCTGTGCGTGGCGATGATGTCGATCTCGTCGCTGTTCTACATCATCGGCGGGCA
>JBBDXL010000121.1:0-21795 GCA_040902335.1 Burkholderiales bacterium | reverse complement strand
CGGCCATCACGTTCTCGAGCGCGCTCATGTTGAAGAAGATCTGCAGGTTCTGGAAGGTGCGGCCGATGCCCGCCGCCGCGAACTGGTGCGGCGCGCGCGCCGCGAGCGCGCGATCGTCGAGCCACAGGCGCCCCGCGCTCGGCGTGTAGATCCCGGTGAGGAGGTTGAGGAGCGTGGTCTTGCCCGCGCCGTTCGGGCCGATGATGGAGAACACCTGGCCCGCGCGGATCTCGAAATCGAGCGCTTCGATGGCGCGCACGCCGCCGAATTCCTTGGCGAGGCCCGCGGCGCGCAGCAGGCTCACCGGCGCCTCCCGGCGAGCGCCGCGAGCGTGGGCACCAGCCCCTTCGGCATGAAGATCATGGTGAGCATCATCACGCCGCCGAACACCACCATCTCGTATTCCTTGAACACGGTGAGCAGTTGCGGCAGCGCGGTGAGCACGGCCGCGCCCACCACCGCGCCGAAGGTCGAGGCCATGCCGCCGAATACCACCATCACCACCAGCTCGATCGAGTGCAGGAAGCCCACCTTGCCGGGCGTGATGAAGCCCGCGTAGTGGGCGGTGAGCGCGCCGGCGAGCGCGGCGATGGCGGCCGAGAGCACGAAGGCGAGCAGCTTGTGCCGAGCGCTGTCGATGCCGGCGACCTCGGCGGCCACTTCCGAGCCGTGCAGGGCGCGCAGCGCGCGCCCGACCGGGGAATCGATCAGGTTGAGCGACAGCCACACCGTCGCCACGAGGAGCAACCCGACCAGCCAGTACCAGGCGCGCTCGCCGGCGAGCGCGAAGCCGGCAAGGGCGAGCGGCGGCACGCTCATGCCGTCGGGCCCGCCGGTGTAGCGGTCCTCGGTGGTGACGACGATCGAGATGATGATGCCCAGCCCGAGCGTGGCCATCGCCAGGTAGTGCCCGCGCAGCCGCAGGATCGGCCGGCCTACGATCCAGGCGAGCAGCGCGGCCGCCGCGGTGGCCGCGGCGAGCGAAGCAAGCGGCGGCCAGCCGTAGCGCGCGGCGAGGATCGCCGAGCCGTAGGCGCCGATGCCGAAGAAGCCGGCGTGGCCGAGGCTCACCTGCCCGGCGTAGCCGATGAGCAGGTTCAGCCCTACGCAGACGATCGCGTTCAGGCCTACGAGGATCGCGATTTCGTAGTGGTAGTTGTTGGCGAGCGCGAGCGGGGCAAGGGCGACCACCGCGGCGAGGGCGAGCAGGCCGCGCATGGCATGGGCCGCTAGACGCGCTCGGTGGCGCGGCCGCCGAGCAGCCCGCCCGGCATGAGCATGAGCACGGCGAGCATGACGATGAACGCGATCGCGTCCTTGTACGCCGAGGACAGGTAACCGGCGCCGAGCGACTCCAGCAGCCCGAGCGTGAGGCCGCCCACCACCGCGCCCGGGCCGCTGCCCATGCCGCCGAGGATCGCGGCGGCGAAGCCCTTGAGACCCAGCAGCAGGCCGACGTCCCAGGAGGTGAAGGTGATCGGCCCGATGAGGATGCCGGCCAGCGCGCCGAGCGCCGCCGACAGGGCGAAGGACACGAGCAGCACGCGCTGCACGCTGATGCCCACGAGCTGCGCGGCGAGGCGGTTGTGCGACACCGCGAGGATCGCCTTGCCGGTGAGCGTGCGATTGAAGAATCCCCACAGCGCGGCCACCGCCAGGGCGGTGACGCCGATCACCCACAGGCTCTGCGGCGCGAGCGTCGCGCCGGCGACGTTGATCGGCTGATCGCCCGAGAACGCCGGCAGCGCGTGGATGCGCTTGTCCCAGACGATGCTCGCCAGCCCGCGCAGCAGGATCGCCGCGCCGATGGTGATGATGATCAGCGTCACCACCGAGGCGCCGCGCGCCGGCTGCACCGCGAATCTGGCCAGAGCCATGCCGATGAGGGTCGCAAGCGCCACCGCGCCGAGCGCCGCGGGCGCGAGCGGCAGGCCGGCGCCGAGCAGCGACGCCGTGGCCATGCCGCCGATCATCACGAACTCGCCTTGCGCGAAGTTGATGACGTGGCTCGCGTTGTAGATGATGGAAAAGCCGAGCGCCACCAGCGCGTAGATCGCCCCGACGGTGAGGCCGGAGAGCAGGAACTGGGCGAGCGACGCGCTCACCGTCTACTTCACCAGCGCCCAGTCGCCCTTGCGCACCTCCAGCATGCGGAACGCCGTGAGATCCAGCCCCATGTGGTCCTGCGGCGACATGTTGACCACGCCCGCCGTGCCCATGTAGCCGCGGATCGACTCGAGCGCGTCGCGCACCTTCGCCTTGTCCGTGCTGCCGGCCCGCTTCATGGCTTCGACCGCGAGCATCAGCCCGTCGTAGGCGTGGCCGCCGAAGGTGGAGACGTCCTGCTTGAAGCGCGCCTCGTACGCCCGCTTGTACTCGAGCACCACCTTCTTCTGCGGATCGCTGTCGGGCAGCGTCTCGGCCACCAGCAGCGCCGCGGCGGGCAGGCGTACGCCTTCGGCGGCGTCGCCCGCGAGCTGGATGTACTGCTTGGAGGCGACGCCGTGCGACTGGTAGAGCGGCACGCCGATGCCGAGCTGCTTGTAGTTCTTGGTGACGATCGCCGGCCCCTGGCCGAAGCCGGCGTTCAGCACCGCCTGCACGCCCGCCGCGTTCTTGATCTTGGTGAGCTGCGCCGTCATGTCGGTATCGCCCGCGCCGTAGGTCTCGTCGGCGACGATGTCGATGCCGTGGTTCTTCGCCACGCCGAGGCACTGCGCGCGCATCGACTTGTCGAAGCCGCCGCTGCCCGAAATGAGCGCGGCCTTCGCCACGCCGCGCGCCTTCATGTCGACGAAGATCTTGTCGCAGGCCATGCGGTCGGTGTGCGGCGTCTTGAACACCCATTTTTTCACCGGCTCCACGATCACCACCGCGCCGGCGAGCGAGATGAACGGCATGCCCGCGGCTTGCGCCAGCGGCACCACCGCCATGGTCTCGCCGGTGGTCGAGCCGCCGACGATGACGTCGACGCGGTCCTGCTCGATCAGGCGCTTGGCGAAGGTGCGCGCCTTCTCGGCGTCGCCGCCCGAGTCGTAGGCGACGAGCTCGAGCTTCCTGCCGAGCACCCCGCCCGCGGCGTTCAGGCGCTCTGCGTACAGCTCGAGCGTCTTCTGCTCCGGATCGCCGAGGAAGGCGGCGGGCCCGGTGACCGAGAGAAACGCGCCGATGCGGATGGGTGCCTGGGCTTGCACTGCGGTTGCAGTGGCGAGGATCGCGGTCGCGAACCATGCGTGCAGTTTCATGAATCCCTCCTTACGTGGAAATCGACAATCCGGTACTGTGAAGCGTATATAGCGGATGGTAGCCTCAGGGTTGATGTGCATCAAGAAATGTCGTCCTTGATCCGCGTGCGCCGCGCCGCGAGCGCCGACCTGCCGCAGGTGGTCGCCATCGACGCGCGCGCCACGGGGCTGCCGAAGCCCGAGTACTGGGCGGGCATCCTGCGGCGCTACGGGCGCGGCGCCCGCAGCCGCTTCCTCGTCGCCGAGGACGGGGGGCGCATCGTCGGCTTCATCGTCGGCGAGGTGCGCGACTGGGAGTTCGGCTCGCCGCCCTGCGGCTGGGTGTTCGGCATCGGCGTGCCGGCGGAGCTGCGCGAGGCGGGCGTCGCCACGCGGCTGCTCGAGGCGATCACCGAGGCGTTCCGGCGCCGGGGCGTGACCACGGTGCGCACGCTCATCGCGCGCGACAACCGCCTGGTGCTGTCGTTCTTCCGCAGCCAGGGCATGATGGCCGCGCCCGTGATCCCGCTGGAACGGGACATCGAGTGAGGCTGCAGAAGAACACGCTCCTCGGGCTCTGCAGCATGCTCGAGTTCGCCGGGGAGCCCGCGCGCCAGTTCTCGGTGGGCGACCTCGCCGCGCGCCTCAAGGCTTCGCCGCACCACCTCGCCAAGGTGCTGCGCGCGCTCGGCCGCGCGGGGCTGGTGGACTCGGTGCGCGGCGCGCGCGGCGGCTACCGCTTCGCCGCCAACCCGCGGCGCACCACGCTGATGGACGTGATCGGGCTGTTCGAGGACATCGGCGCGGACGCGCCGCGCGGGCGCCGCGCGCGCCGCCCCGCCGAGCAGGCGCTGGAACAGGTGCTCGCGGAGATCGACCAGACGGCGCGCGCCACCTTCGGCTCGGTGACGCTCGATACGATGCTGAAGCTCATCGAGCGCCGTGAGCGCGGCTGAGGCCTACCTCTATATAAGGACGCTGCACATCGCGTGCGCGGCGATCAGCATCACGGGTTTCGCCGCGCGCGGCGCGCTGATGCTCGCGGGTTCGCCGCTATTGAATCACCGCTTCGTGCGCATCGCGCCGCACGTCGTGGACACGCTGCTGCTCGCGAGCGCGGTGTGGCTCGCGTGGTTCCTGAGCCAGTTGCCGTTCGTGCACGGCTGGATCACCGCGAAGATCTTCGCGCTGCTCGCCTACATCGTTCTCGGCATGTTCGCCTTGCGGCGGGGAAGCACCAGGCGCGCGCGCGCGGCCGCCTTCGCCGCCGCGCTCGCGAGCGCCGGCTACATCGTCGCGGTGGCGCTGACGCGCGACGCGACGCCGTGGGAGTGAAAAGTTGCCGTACAACGACTTTAGACGTCTTTCCTCTACTCGTTCGTGCTACCTGCTCGGACTGACCTTGAAGCGAGAGCGGTCCGGGAGCCGGTAGACCGCAAAATCGCTGTCGATGGTCCACACGTCGCGGACCTTGGTGCTCCATGCTGCGTAGAGCAGCGATGCGTCCGCGAAATCGCAGGGCAGGTCCCCGTAATCGATCATTTGCTCGCGCATAAACTCAAGACCCGCGTCGATCGAGACGATCTCGGCGCCTGCCTCGGCGATCCAGTCGAGAACGCGAACCTGGGCGCGCTCCGAAACAAGGGCACAGGCCTCGCCGATCACCGGCCAGGTGGTAAAGAGCCGCCCATCGAAGCCTTCCAGCAGATCGATCAGGTCAGCGTGATGGCGGTCGTTGCGGTTGAGGATGGCAACCAGCGCCCCGGCGTCAAGCAGAACGCTTTGCACGCGAGGCGATACGAAGGTACTTCCTGCGATTCTCGGCGAGGTCGCGCGGACCCGTGACACAGCCCACCAACCCGACCTTTATGGCGGCTTGGTAAGGTGTCAATCTTCGCGCTGCACGACGCGCATGTGCTGTTTTCATCGTCGCCTCGCTCTTGACCAGCAACGAAGGCATTTTACCAACACCGGCCGCAGATCAGCCAGGCTGCCCGTCCAGGCGCGCCCGCGTCAGGATCGGGAAGTACGCCACGGTGAAGGTGGCGAAGGCGGCGAACCAGAGCAACGCGGAGACTAATGTGGCAGCCACGTGCGCCGCTGAAAAGGCGAGTGGCAACAGCACGCGCGCGATCGCCGCTGACTGCACCAGCAGGTACGCCGCGGTTTCCGCGCCTCCCGCCACCAGCGGCCGCGCCGTGTGGCCGCGCGCGGTGCGCGTCATCATGCCCAGCGTCAGCCCGCCGATGGCGCCCACCGTGAGCGCGTGCGTGGCGGCGGCGACCGGCACCAGGCCGAAGCCGGCGAGGCCGCGCAGCGCGAGGTGCGCCACGATCCAGGCGTACGACAGATGCAGGATCCACAGGATCGGGCGGCGCAGCGTCTTCCCCGGCGCCCACAGCGCAAGGCGCGCCGCGTGCAGCGGTGCGGCGAGCAGGGCGAGGCCCGCGGCGAGCTCCGTGCGTTGCAGGACCTCCGCGGCGATGAGCGCGAGGATCGCGCCGAGGGCGGACATTTCGAGCCAGGCGTGGCGCCGCGCGCCCGCACCCGCCACCGCGTTGTTGGTGAAGGCCGGTATCACGCGGCCGGCGACCACCGCCATGACGAAGAGCACGACGTCCAGGCCGACGGCGAGGCCGAGCTGCGGATAGTTCTGCGCGACGACGCCGGCGGCGCCCAGTCCCAGCACCAGCGCGATGAAGAACAGGTTGCGCCGGTTGCCGGCGGCGACGAGCGGCCGGCCGATGCCCCAGGCGACCGCCAGCGCGAAAAGCGCGCCCGTCCAGGCGGCGAGCGGCAGGGAGACGAAGGCGAGCGCGCGGGCGAGGAGCCACAGCGCGGCGATCGCCGCGAGCGCGGCGCCCGCAGGCGTGGGGCGGCCGGTCCAGACGCGCACCGCGGTGAGCAGGAACCCGGCGATCACGGCGAAGGCGTAGCCGAAGATCATCTCGTGCGCGTGCCAGGCGATGTTCGCGCCGGGCAGCCACCCCGCGTACTGCAGCGCCCACAGCGGCACCGCGAGCGCGGCGTAGGCGCCGGCGAGGAGGTAGAAGGGTCGGAACCCGAGATCCAGCAGCGCGAAGCGCGTCGGCTCCACGGGATGCGTCGGCGTCGCGACCGGGATCAACATGGGACGCGAGGATCGTAGGCGTCCCGGCCGCGCGGCTCGTTGATGCAGATCAAATGTGGACACCGGCGCGTCTCTTAGAGTCGGCCGCAAGAGCGACAGGACAGGGGCGGCCAATGGCCACGCAGCGCAGCAAGCAGATCTAGGGCCGCAGCCCGGTCTCGGGCTAATTACTTCGGCGAGCGTCGAATCGCGTCGGCGAGTTCTTCATACACCGCACGGCGATGGACCACGGCAAAGATGCGCAACGCCCTGCGGGCGCGGTCCGCCTGGTACACGATCCGGTAGCGCTTGACGCGATACTTCATCAGTCCTTGAAGCTTGCCCTGGAGCGGCTCGCCAGCGGAAGGATCCGCGGCCAGGGCGCGCAGCGCCGCCTTTACGACCCGCTTCACATCGGGGAGCAGCGTCCGGATCGCCTCCGCCACATGCGGCGGAATGTCCGGGCGGTAACCGATCATCCCCGGCGGCGCTTGCGCGGCGGCAGCAGGGGTTCGCCGAATACGTCCTCGAAGATCAATCCCCGGCGGCCGGCCGCATAGAAGGCGCGACTCTGCTCGATCTGGCGCATCAGGCCGGGATCGGACAGGACATCCAGCGATTCCTTCAGCCGCTCGTACTCGGCATAGTTCACCAGGACCGCGGCAGGTTTGCCGTTGCGGGTTACAACGACTTCCTCCTCGCGCTGCTGGATGCGGCTCACGAGTTCCGGGAGGCGCGCTTTCACCTCCGAAATGGGCAGGGTCTTGGCCATGGCAGCTTCTGTAAATGGACCAGAATTCTGGTCAGGACGATCTTAGCCTCGGCCCGCGTGTCCGTCCAGTCGAAGGCAGCCAACCGGCGTCCTGTTGACGCAGCTCGAAGCACGCGCCGTCGCTGGCATATCATGGCGGTCATCCCCAACTACGCAGGAGTGCGCATGAAGATTCTGGTCGCGGTGGACGGATCGAAGACCTCGCTCGACGCGGTGAACTGGCTCGTCGCGCACGCGGACTGGCTTCGCCAGCCGCCGGCGGTGGAGCTGGTCACCGTCCACCACCCGGTGTCGAAACTGGCGCGCGGGGCGCTGCGCATCAAACAGGACGAGCTCGAGCGCTGGTACCGCAAACAGGGCGAGGCGAACCTGGCGCAGGCGAGAAAGCGTCTGCACAAGGCGCGCGTGCATTTCCGCTCGCATGTGCTGGTCGGCCCCGTCGCCGAGACCATCGTGCGCCACGCCAAGCGCGCGAAGTGCGACCTGATCGTCATCGGCACGAGCGGCATGGGCGCGGCGGGCAACCTGCTCGCGGCGTCGGTCGCCTCCAAGGTGCTGGACCTCGCGACGCTGCCGGTGCTGCTCGCGCGATGAACGCGCCGGCCGAGCCGCTGGCGGCCAGCCGCGAGTTCGACCTCGCCGGCATCGCCGACGCGATCGAGCTGTCCCGTGCTACGCTGTCCAAGATCCGCCAGAACCTGTTCTTCGCGTTCATCTACAACGTGCTCGGCATCCCGCTCGCCGCCTTCGGCATGCTCAGTCCGGTCATCGCCGGCGCGGCGATGGCGGCGAGCTCGGTGTCGGTGGTCTCCAACTCGTTGCTCCTCAACCGATGGAAACCGTAAGGCTTAAAATCGAAGGCATGACCTGCACGGGCTGCGTGAACAGCGTGACGCGCGTGCTCGCCGCCCTGCCGGGCGTCTCCGAGGCCGACGTGTCGCTCACCAAGGCGCGCGCCAAAGTCACCTACGACCCGGCCGAGACCGGCGTCGAGGCGATGAAGCAGGCGATCGCACGGGCCGGCTACAAGGCCGAGTGAAGCCCTCGCTCGTGCCCGGCGCCAAGGGCGAGCGCAAGCTCACCGTGGACGTGGCGCGCTGCATCGCGTTCATGGGCCCGGAGAACGCGGTCTACGCCACGCCGAAGATGGTGAGCGACGTCGAGTACACGATCCGCGACTTCCTGCTCCAGCACCTCGACGCGGGCGAGGACACGGTCGGCACGCGCGTGGTCATCGACCATCTGGCCGCCACGCCCGCCGGCATGGAGGTCACCATCCGCTACGAGGTGGTGGCGGTGGAGGGCAGGAGCGTGCGCTGCGCCTTCACCGTGCACGACAACGTGGAGCAATGCGGGCGCGGCGAGCACGTGCGCTTCGTGGTGGACGTCGCGAAGACGCGCGAGCGACTGGCGAAGAAGCGCGCGAACCTCCCGGGTCACCCCGCCCCGTAAGGACCGGCGCTTCAAGTAGAATCAGGCGCTTATCATGCGCCTTGCCCTTGCCTTCCTCGTCGCGCTGGCGCCGGCCTGGGCGCCTGCCCAGCAGAGCAAGCCGCCGGCCCTGCCGGTGCGCGTGGCGGCGGCCACGGTGGCCCCGGCCGTCATCGAGACCGGCGCCGTCGGCACCCTGCGCGCCGACGAAGCCGTGGTGATCCGGCCCGAGATCGCCGGGCGCATCGACCAGATCCGCTTCGCCGAGGGGCAGCAGGTGAAGCAGGGCGGCCTGCTCGTCACGCTCGACGCCGGCGAGACCCGCGCGCAGGTGCAGTCCTCGCGCGTGCAGCTCGAGCTCGAGAAGCAGCGCCTGGAGCGCGCCCAGGACCTGTTCAAGAAGGGCTTCATCAGCCAGCAGGCGCTCGACGAGCAGCGCTCCACGCACGATCGCGCGGCGGCCAAGCTGCGCGAGGACCGGGTGCGCCTGGCCAAATCGGAGATCCGCGCGCCTTTCCCGGGCGTCGCCGGCCTGCGCCAGGTGAGCGAAGGCGCCTATGTCGCCGCCGGCACCGACATCGCGCGCCTGGACAAGATCGACCAGCTCAAGCTTGACTTCCGCGTCCCCGAGACGTTCCTCGCCCAACTCAAGCCCGGGCAGCCCGTGCGCATCGCGGTCGACGCCTACGCCGGTCAGGAATTCCGCGGCACGATCTACGCCATCGAGCCGGCCATCGACGAGCAGACGCGCACCGTGCTCGTGCGCGCGCGGGTCGGCAACGCCAACCTCAAGCTGCGCCCGGGCATGTTCGCGCGCGTGCAGCTGCAGCTCGGGGTGCGCCACAAGGCCGTGTGGATCCCCGAGGAGGCCATCGTGCCGCGCGGGCAGGACGCCTTCGTCTTCCGCGTCAACGCCGGCAAGGTGGAGCTGGTGCAGGTCAGCACGGGCATCCGCAAGGTGGGAGAAGTCGAGATCCTGAAGGGTCTCGCGGGGGGCGACCTGGTGGTCACCGAGGGCACCCAGCGCATCGGGCCGGGCTCGGCGGTGAACGTGATGCCGGCCAAGCCGGCCGCGGCGCTGCCGGACAAGAAGGGATAAGTGTTTTGATTTTGATTTTGACTTTATCCGATCTCGCCTTTTCCGGCGTTTCTGTTCTTGCCGGAAAAGGCGAGACATTGCTGCTCAAGCGACGCGATGACGCTCATGCCTGTCGCCGGCGTCGTCATGTCTCGCCTTTTCCAGCAAAAGGCGCTGGAAAAGGCGAGATCGTATAAGGTCAAAGGCAAGGTCAAAGGCCCATGCAACTCCCCGAGATCTGCATCCGCCGCCCCGTCTTCGCCACGGTCATGAGCCTGATGATCCTGCTCGTCGGCGCCATCAGCTTCACGCGCCTCACGGTGCGCGAGTACCCGAAGATCGACACGCCGGTGGTCTCGGTGCGCACCGTGTACAAAGGCGCGAGCCCGCAGGTGATCGAATCGCAGGTCACGGTGCCGATCGAGGATTCGATCTCGGGCATCGAGGGGGTGCGCACCGTGAAGTCGGTGTCGCGCGAGGAAGTGAGCCAGGTGACGGTGGAGTTCCTGCCCGAGCGCGACGTCGACGCGGCGGCGAACGACGTGCGCGACCGCGTGGCGCGGGTGCGCGCGGTGCTGCCCGAGGCCTCCGACGATTCGGTGGTCTCCAAGATCGAGGCCGACGCGCAGGCCATCCTGTGGCTCGCCTTCAACTCCGAGCGCCACCACACGCTCGAGCTCTCGGACTACGCCGACCGCTACATCGCCGACCGGCTGAAGACGCTGCCGGGGGTCGCCTCGGTGATCATCGGCGGCAACCGCCGCTACGCCATGCGCATCTGGCTGGACCGCGACCGGCTCGCCGCCTACTCCCTCACGCCGCAGGACGTGGAGGCCGCGCTGCGGCGCCAGAATGTCGAGATTCCCGCCGGGCGCATCGAGTCCTCGCAGCGCGAGTTCACCGTGCTGGCCGAGGCCGATTTCCGCAGCGCCGAGCAGTTCAACGGCATGATCGTCACGCAGGCGAGCGGCTACCCGGTGCGCCTGCGCGACGTGGGCACGGCGCGCCTGGGGGCGCTCGACGAGCGCAGCATCATCCGCGTGAACGGCAATCCCGCGGTCGGCCTGGGGATCGTCAAGCAGTCCACCGCCAACACGCTCTCGGTGGCGCGGGCGGTGAAGCAGGAGCTGACGCGCGTGACGCAGGACCTGCCCGAGGGTATGAAGCTCCAGGTCGCCTTCGACTCCTCGATCTTCATCGAGCGCTCGATCGACGCCGTGTACGAGACCATGCTCGAGGCGGTGCTGCTGGTGGTGGCGGTGATATTCGTCTTCCTGCGCTCGATCCGCTCGACGCTCATTCCCTTCGTCACCATCCCGGTGGCGCTCATCGGGTCGTTCTTCTTCCTGTACCTGCTCGGCTTCTCCATCAACGTGCTGACGCTGCTCGGCGTGGTGCTCGCCATCGGCCTGGTGGTGGACGACGCCATCGTGGTGCTGGAGAACTGCCACCGCCACCTGGAGATGGGCAAGCCCCCGGCGCAGGCCGCCGCCGACGGCTCGCGCGAGATCGCCTTCGCCGTCGTCGCCATGTCGCTCACGCTCACGGCGGTGTTCGCGCCGGTGGCCTTCGTGCCCGGCAACACCGGGAAGCTGTTTGCCGAGTTCGCGCTCACCGTGGCTTCCGCGGTCGCGGTGTCGGGCTTCGTCGCGCTCACGCTCACGCCCATGATGTGCTCCAAGGTGCTCAAGGCGCACGAGCAGCACGGCGGGCTGTACCTGGCGATGGAGCGCTTCTTCAACGGCATGACGAGCGCCTACCGGCGCTCGGTGGCCGCGGCGCTGCGGCTGTGGTGGGTGGTGCTCCTCGTCTTCGGCCTGGTGATCGCGGGCTGCCTCGCGCTGCTCGGCGCGCTGAAGCAGGAGCTCTCGCCGCTCGAGGATCGCGGCTTCTTCCTGTCGCTGGTGCTCGCGCCCGAGGGCGCCTCGCTCGACTACACGAACGACAACGTGCGCGAGGTGGAGCGCATCTACCGCGACGTGCCGGAGATCCGCACCACCTTCGCGGTGGTGGCGCCGGGGCTGGAGCGCCCGAGCCCGGTGAACGTCGGCATCACCTTCAGCCAGCTGAAGCTCTGGAACGAGCGCGAGCGCTCGGCGCAGAGCATTACGGCCGCGGTCGCGCCGCGCCTGTTCGCGCTGCCGGGGGTGCTCGCCTTCCCGGTCAACCCGCCCTCGCTCGGGCAGAGCTTCCGCAACCCGCCGCTGCAGTACGTGGTGCAGGCCAACTCCTACGAGGCGCTCGACGCAATGGTGTCGAGCCTGGTCGCCAAAGCTCGCGAGTCGCGCGCCATCGCCAATCCCGACAGCGACCTGCGCCTGAACAAGCCCCAGCTCTCCGTGGAGATCGACCGCGAGAAGGCGGCCGCGCTCGGCATCGACGTCGAGACCATCGGCCGCACGCTGGAAACGCTGCTCGGCGGCCGGCAGGTGACGCGCTTCAAGCGCGAGGGCAAGCAGTACGACGTGGTGGTGCAGCTCGAGGCGAAGGACCGCAGCACCCCCGCCGACCTCACCGCGATCTACGTGCGCGCGCGCGACGGCACGCTGGTGCAGCTCGCCAACCTGGTGCGCGTGAGCGAGACGGTGGCGGCGAAGGAGCTGAATCACTTCAACCGCCAGCGCGCGGCCATCATCTCGGCCAATATCGCTCCCGGCTACACCCTGGGCGAAGCGCTGGAGACCATGGACCGCGCCGCCGCGGAGATCCTGCCTGCCTCGGCGCGCACCGAGCTCGACGGCGTGTCGCGCGAATTCCGCGAGTCGGGCGCGAGCCTCGTGTTCGCCTTCGCGCTGGCGCTGGTCTTCATCTACCTCATGCTCTCGGCGCAGTTCGAGAGCTTCGTCTCGCCCTTCGTCATCATCCTCACCGTGCCGCTCGCCGCGCTCGGCGCGCTGCTCGCGCTGCTGCTCACCGGCGGCACGCTCAACGTCTACTCCAAGGTGGGCCTGGTGATGCTGATCGGCCTCATTACCAAGCACGGCATCCTGATCGTCGAATTCGCCAACCAGCTGCGCAGCCGCGGCATGGATCGCGCCGAGGCGGTGATCGAGGCGGCGTCGCTGCGCCTGCGCCCGATCCTGATGACCACCGGCGCGATGGTGCTCGGCGCGGTGCCGCTCGCGCTCGCCGTCGGCGCCGGCGCGGAGGCGCGCCAGCCGATCGGCTGGGTAATCGTCGGCGGGCTGCTCGTCGGCACGCTGTTCACGCTGTACGTGATCCCGACCGCCTACCTGCTGCTCGCGCGCGGCAAGCGCCGGGCGCCCCTTGGAGCGCCGGTTGCTGCTCAGCAGTGACACGGCGCTGGTGACCGGCGCGGCCGGCGGCATCGGCCGCGGCATCGCCGAGGCGCTCGCGGCCGAGGGCGCGAAAGTGCTCGGCTCGGACCGCGCCGATTGCGACCTGTCGCAGCCGGGCGCGGCCGCGCAGCTCGCGGCACGCGCCATCCGCGAGCTGGGCAAGGTCTCGATCTTCGTCCATGCAGCGAGCCCGAAACGGCAGGAATCGCAGACGGCGCTCGCGGTGACCGAAGGCCAGTGGCGCGAGATGCTGGAGATCAACCTGAACGCGGGCTTCCTCCTCGCGCAGGCGCTCGGGAACCACATGCAGCAGGCGGGCGTCCGCGGGCGCATGCTGTTCGTCACTTCGCTGCACGCGGACTCGCCGCGCAACCTCGCGCACTACAGCGCGGCCAAGGCGGGGCAGAAGATGGTGGTAAAGGAAATGGCGCGCGCGCTCGGGCCGCACGGCATCCGCGTCAACGCCGTGGTGCCCGGCGCCGTGGCGGGCGGCGGCTTCGTCGCGCCGCCGAGCATGACGGCCAAGATCCCCCTGGGACGCTTCGGCACGCCGGCGGACATCGCGGCGATGGCGGTGGCGGTGCTCTCGGAGCGCTTCGGCGCCTACGTCACGGGTGCCTCCATCCTCGTCGACGGCGGCATCGCGCTGCATAACTGGATCGATCCGGCGTGAAGTCCCGCTATCACGTCAGGCTTACCGACGTCGAGCCGTACTCGCCCGCGAACCACACCGGCACGCGCAACTTCCGCCTCATCGGCAGGGAAACGGTGGGCGCGAAGCAGGTGGAGATGCTGATCGGCGAGGTCGAGCGCGGCCGCGGCGCGCTGCCGCACGCGCATCCCGGCATCGAGCAGCTGTGCTACCTGCTCGAAGGCGCGGCGCAGGTCGAGGTGGGCGGCGAATCCTTCGAGCTGAAGCCGGGCGAAGCCTGCTTCTTTCCCGCCGATACACCGCACGTGTTCACCGCCACCAGCGAGCGCGCGAAAGTGATGGTGATCTACGCGCCGCCGTACGAGGAGAACCCGGCGCGGCGCCGCACCTAGCATGGACTTCGCCTTTACCGAAGAGCAGGAAGCGATCCGCGAGGCGATCGCCAAGATCTGCGCGCGCTTTCCGGACGAATACTGGCTGAAGAAGGACAAGGAGGGGGGCTTTCCTTCCGAGCTGCACCAGGCGCTGGCGAAAGACGGCTGGCTCGGCATCGCCATGCCCGAAGCGTGCGGCGGCTCGGGCCTCGGCATCACCGAGGCAGCCGTGATGATGCAGGCCATCGCCGAGTCGGGCGCCGGGTTCTCCGGGGCGTCGGCCGTGCACATGAACATCTTCGGCCTCAACCCGGTGGTCGTGTTCGGCAGCGACGAGCAGAAGAAAAGAATGCTTCCCGGGCTGATCGCGGGCAGGGAGCGCGCCTGCTTCGCCGTCACCGAGCCGAACACGGGCTTGAACACGCGCAAGATCAAGACCCTGGCGAAGAAGGAAGGCAAGCGCTACATCGTCTCGGGACAGAAGGTCTGGATCTCCACGGCGCAGGTCGCCGAAAAGGTCCTGGTGCTGACGCAGGCGCAGGCGGGGCTGACGCTCTTCTACACCGACCTCGACCGCAAGCACATCGAGGTGCGCGAGATCGAGAAGATGGGCCGCAAGGCCGTGGACTCCAACCAGGTGTTCTTCGACGGCCTGCCGGTGCCCGAGGAGGATCGCATCGGCGAGGAAGGCAAGGGCTTCGAGTACATCCTGCACGGCATGAACCCGGAGAGGATACTCATCGCCGCGGAATGCGTGGGCCTCGGGCGCTGCGCGGTGCAGCGCGCGGCCAAGTACGCCAACGAGCGCATCGTCTTCGACCGGCCGATCGGCAAGAACCAGGCGATCCAGCATCCGCTGGCGGCGAACTGGATGGCGCTGGAAGCCGCGAACCTGATGGTGTTAAAGGCGGCGTGGCTCTACGACAAGGGCAAGCCCTGCGGCGCGGAGGCGAACGCCTCGAAGTACCTCGCGGCCGAAGCCTGCTTCGACGCCTGCCAGCAGGCGGTGATGACGCACGGCGGCTACGGCTACGCCAAGGAGTACCACGTGGAACGCTATCTGCGAGAGTCGCTCGTAGGGCGCATCGCGCCGGTCTCGCCGCAGATGATTCTCTGCTTCATCGCCGAGCGTGTGCTCGGCTTGCCAAAGTCCTACTAGCGCCCACGCATGCCGCCCGGCCCGAGCGCCCTGGCCCTGGTCTTCATTCTCTACCTGGCCAGCGGCTGGCTCGGGGCGACGCTCACGGTCATGGCGGAGGGCTTGGCGATCCTGTGGCTGCCCAACGCCGTCGTCCTCGCCGCGCTGATCCGCTTCCAGGCGGCGCGTTACGCGGCGATCGCCGCGACGGCGCTGGCGGCGGAGATCGCGGTGGGTTGGGGAAAACTCCCGCTGCCCGAGTCGGCGCTGACCGGTCTCGTCAACATCGGCGAGGCGACGCTCGCGTACGCGCTGCTACGGCGCTGGAAGTTCGACCCGCGCTTTGCCGCGCCGGCGGATCTCGCCAAGTTCGTCCTCGCCGGGCCGCTCCTCGCGGCGCTCGCCGCCGCGTTCGCGGGCGGCGCGATCTATAGCGCGTTCACCAGCACCGAGACCACGTACCTGGAGTTCGTGCGCATCTGGTGGTTCGGCGACGGGCTCGGCCTGCTCATCCTCACGCCGCTGCTGCTGGGGTTCCGTCCGTTCGGCGTACGGCCGGCGGCGGCGGGGGCCGGATCGAAGGGCGCCGACGCCTTCATCTGGGCGATCGCGGTGGCGGTGCTGGCCCTGCTCTGGACCTGGCACGAGGGGCGGGTGCTGGGCGTCTACGTCGGACCGGTGCTGCTCCTGCCCGTCGTGATCTACATCGCGGCGCGCTACGAACAGCGCTGGGTCGCCGCCGCGGTGGCGGTGGTCGCGCTCTCCCTGGTCGGCGCCGTCGCGCTCGGCAGGAGTCCGTTCGGGCCGCTGGTGCCGCGCGACGCGGTGATCCGCGCGCAGGAGTACATCTTCGTGATGAGCCTGCTCGCCGTGGGGCTCGCGTCGCTGCTGGCGCAAGTGCGCTTGCGCCAGCGCGACGCCGAGGCCGCGAACCGCGATCTGCGCCGGCTGAACGACGAGCTGGAGGCGCGCGTCGAGGAGCGCACCGTGGAGCTGCGGCACGCCAACCGCATTCTCGCCGAGCTCGCCGCCGTCGATGCGCTCACCGACCTGTATAACCGGCGCGGCCTGATGGACATCGGCCAGCGCGAGATCGCGCTCGCGCGCCGCGGCGGCCGCAACCTCGCGGTGATGATGATGGACCTCGATCATTTCAAGGAGATCAACGACCGTCACGGGCACCAGGCGGGCGACGAGACGCTCAAGCATTGCGCGGCGCTGCTGAAAAAGCTGGCGCGCGCCAGCGACAGCTGCGGGCGCTACGGCGGCGAGGAGTTCGTCCTGCTCGCGCCCGAAACCGAGCTGGCCGGCGCCGGCGCGCTCGCCGAGCGCATCCTCGACGAGATGCGCGGCAATCCCGTGCACACGTCAAGGGGCGAGATCAGGGTGACCGCCAGCATCGGCGTGACGGCGCTCGGCGCGCGCGACGCGACGCTCGCCGACGTCCTGCGCCGCGCCGATGCCGCGCTGTACGAGGCGAAGGCGGCCGGGCGCGACCGGGTGGTGGCCGTGGCGCCCTAGAATCCGGGCCATGCGGATCGCCGCCGACCTCGCCCTGGGACTGCTGCTCGCGGCCTCAGCTTGAAAAAAAGGCGGTAAGGCGCTCGAGCACCTCGCCGGGCGCTTCCTCGGCGAGATAGTGGCCCGAATTCACCGGCCCGCCGCTTACGTCGGCCGAGCAGTATTGCTTCCAGAGCGTGAGCGCGTCGTACCAGGCTTCGATCTTCGCTTTCCTGCCCCACAGCACGAGCAGCGGGCAGCGGATCCTCTCGCCGGCCGCGCGGCTCGCGCGGTCGTGCTCGAGGTCGATGCTCGCCGCCGCGCGGTAGTCCTCGCACATGCCGCGGATCATCTCCGGGTCGTGGACGGCGCTCATGTAGTCGGCGAGCGCCTCCTGGTCGAAGAAATCCGGGGGCTTGGGCTCGCGCGAGGTGTGCGCGCGCCACCACGCGTCGGGCGCGGCGCTGATCACGTTCTCGGGAAACGGGTGCGGCTGCGCGAACCAGAACCAGTGGTAGTAGCCCATCGCCATCGCCATGTCGGCGCGCTCGAAATGCTCGAGCGTCGGGATGATGTCCATCACGCAGAGCTTTTCCACGCGCTGCGGATGGTCGATGGCGAGGCGATGCGCGACGCGCGCGCCGCGGTCGTGCGCAGCGACGAGGAACTTCTGCTGGCCGAAGTGCGCCATCAATTCCACCAGGTCCCGCGCCATCTCCTTCTTGGCATAAGGCGCGTGGTCGGACGTGGCGGGCGGCTTGAACGAGCCGCCGTAGCCGCGCAGGTCGGGACAGACAACGCTGTACCGCTGTGCCAGCTCCGGCGCGACCTTGTGCCACATGGCGTGGGTCTGCGGGTTGCCGTGCAGGAGCAGCAGCGGCGGGCCCGAGCCGCCGCGGCGAAGGCGCAACTCGCCGGCGGACACGGCGACGCGCTCGATCGCGAAATCGGGGAAGATCATCGGCGGCATTATGGCTAAAATCGACCTTCCTTCCACGAAGGAGGATGCCATGATGAACCGCGAAGAGTACGTGCAGAAGCTCAAATCCCAGCTCGACCAGTGGAACGCCGAGGCCGCGCAATGGGAGCAGAAGGCAAAGGACGCGCAGGCGCACATGAAGGCCGAGTACGAGAAGCAGCTCGCCACGATCAACAGCCGCCGCGACGAGGCGCTCTACCAGATGAAGCTGGTGCAGAACGCCTCGCACGATGCCTGGCAGGACATGATGCGCGGCGCCGACGAGGCGTGGAAGAACATGCAGCAGGCCTTCGACAAGGCGAGATCGCACTTCGAGAAGAAATGAGCGACAACATCCACCCCATCGGCCGGGGCTTCTGCTACGACGACCTCAAGGTCGGCCAGCGCTTTCGCACCCACCGCCGCACCATCGCGGAATCGGACCTCGCCGCCTTCGTCAACCTCACCTGGCTGACCGAGGAGCTCTTTGCCATCGAGGACGACTCGGCGCGCGCCATCAAGGGCCGCGCGGTGCCGGGCGCGCTGGTCTATTCCTTCGCCGAAGGGCTGCTCCTGCCCTCGATGCAGGATACCGGGCTCGCGTTCCTCAATGCGACACTCGATATCAAGGGGCCCACGGTGGTCGGCGACACGCTCCACGTGGAAGTCGAGGTGACGGAAGCGCGCTTGACCTCCAAAGGCGACCGCGGCCTGGTGCGCTTCGCCAACAAGGTGGTGAACCAGCGCGGCGAGACGGTACTGGAGTACAACCCGCTCAGGATGCTCAAACGGAAGTGATCCACCACATCGACCACATCGTCCTTACCACCCGCGATCTCGCGGGGTGCATCCGGTTCTATACCGAGGTGCTGGGGATGAAGGTGGAGTCTTTCAAGACGCCGACCGGGACGCGCCAGGCGCTCAAGTTCGGCAATCAGAAGATCAACCTGCACGAATGGGGCCGCGAATTCACGCCGCGCGCGCACGTCGCGGCGCCGGGGACGCTGGATCTGTGCTTCATCGCCGCGGTGCCGCTCGAGGCGGTGATGGCGAAGCTGAAAGCTGCGCAGATACCGATCCTGGAAGGTCCCGTACTGAAGACCGGCGCGGTGTCGAAGATCCGCTCGGTGTACGTGCGCGATCCCGACCTCAACCTCGTCGAGATCTCGGAGCCCGCGCCCTAGTCGTCGAGCCGCGCCGTGGCGCCGTGCTGGCCGAGGTGCGCGACGATGGCGCGCGTGTGCTCGCGGTCGCGCGTCTCGATGACGAACTCGACCTCGGGCGTTCGCACCGAGGCGGTGCCGAAAACGCGCTGGTGCTGCACCTCGACGATGTTGCCGCCCGCCTCGCCGATCAACGCCGCCACCTTTGCGAGGCTGCCTGAGAGGTCCGGCATCGTGACGCGCATGCGCACCAGACGGCCGTCCCGCACCAGCCCGCGCATCAGCACCGCGGAGAGCACGCGCGAATCGATGTTGCCGCCGCAGATCGGGATGCCGACGCGCCGGCCGGCGAAGCGCTGCGGATACGCGAGCACTGCGGCGAGCCCCGCCGCGCCCGCGCCCTCGGCCACCGTCTTCTCGATCTCGATCAGCGCGACGATGGCGCGCTCGATGATCTCCTCGTCGACCAGCAGCACCTCGTCCAGGCAGCGCCGGCAGATCTCCAGCGTGAGCGCGCTCACGTCGCCCACGGCGATCCCCTCGGCGATGGTGTCGCCGCCCACCGCCACCGGCAGGCCGTGCAGGCGCTGGTACATGGCGCTCCAGGATCTCGATTCCACGCCGAACACGTGCACCTCCGGACGCAGCGCCTTCGCCGCGGTGGCGATGCCCGACACGAGGCCGCCGCCGCCCACAGGCACGACCAGCATTTCCAGGCCGGCTACCTCCTCCAGCATCTCCAAGCCGACCGTGCCCTGACCGGCAATGACCGCCGCGTCGTCGTAGGGATGGACGAAGGTGTAGCCCTCGCGCGCCGCCAGCCCGCGCGCATGCTCGCCGGCTTCCGACAGGGTGTCGCCCTCCAGCACCACCTCCGCGCCGTGCACGCGCGTGCTCGAGACCTTGTTGTTGGGCGTACCGCGCGGCATGACGATCACCGCGCGGATGCCGAGGCGCGCGGCGTGGTAGGCGACCCCCTGCGCGTGGTTGCCGGCGCTCATGGCGATGACGCCGCGCCGGCGCTCGGCCGCGGAAAGCAAGAGCAGCTTGTTGAGCGCGCCGCGCTCCTTGAACGAGGCGGTGAACTGCAGGTTCTCGAACTTCAGCCACAATTCGCAGTCCGCGAGGCGCGACAGCGTGCGGCTGCGCAGGCAGGGCGTGCGCTCCACCGCGCCGGCGATGCGCGCCGCCGCCGCGCGGATGTCATCTAGTGAAACATTGTCCATGTCCCAATATAGCAGCGCCGAGAATGAAACAATGCAAACCATGAGTGGCGGCGGTCCGTTGTCGGAGCTGCGCCGGGTGCCTGCGGCGCTGTGGGCGCTCGCCCGCGCGGTGCTCGCGCCGCGCCTGGCGCGCCAGGTGGAATGCGACCGGGTGCTGGCGAGCGCGCTCGCGGGCCTGCGAGCGCAACTGCAGGCGGCGGGCGCCGAGGTGCACGGCGGCTCGCTTCCCAGGGTGCGCGCCGACGCGCGCCAGCTCGAGCGCGTGTTCCGCGTCCTCCTCGGCAACGCGGTGCGCCACCGCGGCGAGGAGGCGCCCCTCATCCACGTCTCCGCGCGCCCCGTGGGTCGCGAGTGGCTGTTCTCGGTGCGCGACAACGGCGCCGGCATCGACCCGCGTGACCATCACGCGGTGTTCAGTGCTTTGTCCGGCGCGCGCGAGCTGCCGGCCTGCCGACGCATCGTGCGCCGGCATGGCGGGCGCTTGTGGGTGGAATCGGCGCGCGGGCAGGGGGCGACGTTCTATTTCACTTTGCCGGCGACACGGAGGATGGCGCATGTCACTTAGAGCGATGGCGCTCTTCGCGCCGAAGAAATGAGCCGCTGGCGCTGACTCCGCCCATCCTGGCTCATTCCGGTGATCGAGTTAGTGCACACTTCGATAAGCGCGACAGTTAATCCTATAAAACAATAAGTTAGATATTTCTGCGTACTTCCTGGTATTGACCTTTTCTCCGTTGACCCCGTCCTGTGGTGTTCCTTATAATGAACACAGTTCTATTTGGAGTACGAAATGATTGCTGAACAATGCGGAAAGCTGATCAAGGATGGGCGGGCTCGCAAGGGCCTAAAGCAGGAGGAGCTCGCCAGGAAGGCCCAGGTGTCGCGTGGTGTCCTATCTCGCCTCGAGCAGGGCAAGCCGACGGCAGTGCAGTCGGACATGATCGATCGACTTCTGACGGCACTTGAAGTCAAGCCGCAAGTGTTCGATCAAGCAGGCCGCAATGACGCACGCAAACTGGCTCGCCTGGAACACGAGCTCAGGCTGCGACAGTTTCGCGAGCGACACCTGCGCCTCGCTTACGAACTGCAACTCGACGGGCCGTCTGCGGCGGCAAAGGTGGCCAAAGCGCGGGAGCGCGTGGCATTGTGGCGCGACAAGAAGGCGTGCAGCCCCTTCTACATCGAACGCTGGTCTCGGCTGCTCGCGCTGCCGCCGCAACAGCTCGCCAAGGAGATGTTCTCACTTGGGGCGTGGGAAGACGCGTTGTTCCAGAATTCTCCCTGGTCGTGGGCATGGAAATAGGCCAGCTGCAAGCCCTGTTCAGCGAAGCCAAGAGGCTTACGAAGCATAGCGAGTTCGTCGTTATCGGGAGTCTGTCCATTTTGGGCGTTGTGCAGGGAAAAGAAATCCCTGCACAAATGCTCATGTCGATCGATGTCGATTGCTATACCAAGGCGGATCCCGGACGAATATTCGAATTGAATGAAGCTCTGGGTGCCGGTAGCGCTTTCGAAGAAGCAAACGGCTACTACCTGGATCCGGTCTCTCCCGAGCTTCCCATGCTCCCTGAGCAGTGGGAACCGCGCCTCATACCCATTGCGCTGGAGGGCGGCATCGTCGTTTACTTCCTTGACCCCAACGATGCCGCGGTCTCCAAATATGCCCGCGGTGACGTGAGAGACAGGGCATGGCTACGGGCAGGTCTCGAAGCGGGCATCTTGTCTGCGCCGGTGATCGAGAGCAGGTTCCGGCAGACCCCGTTTGTCGATGGTGCCGAGCGCGAAAGGGCCTGCAGGGCGCTCGCTGAGGATCGGATGGTGGGTCGTACTGGGATCGAACCAGTGGCCCCTGCTGTGTGAGAGCAGTGCTC
>JBBDXL010000120.1:0-21935 GCA_040902335.1 Burkholderiales bacterium | reverse complement strand
GGGCCGGCGTCGACCGGCTTGTCCTGCGCGAACGCGAGCAGCGGCGCGACGAGCAGCGCGAGCGCCAGGCGGCTCACGCGGCCTCCACGTGCTCGAGGTTCACCTGCACCGTCTGCAAGCCGTTGTATTCGTTCACGCTCAGGCGATAGGCGGCGCGAAAGCGCGCGGGGAGGGGATCGAGGGCGTTGAAGCGCATGGCTTGCAGGCGCCGGCCGTCCTTCACGAGCTGCAGCTTGGAGTGCTTCTCGCCGACGACGCGCTGGCTTTCGAGGGCGAATGTATCGCAGAAGAGCGGCGCCGGAAAGCCCGGCCCCCAGACGCGCGCTTCCAGCAGCTGCGCGAGCCCGAGCGACACCTGCTGCGGCTCGAGCGCGCCGTCGGTCTCCACCGTGCGCGTAAGCGCTTCGCGCGGCATGGTGTCCTCGGCCGCCCGCGCAAAAGCGTCGCGAAACGACGACAGATCGGCCGCGCGCAGCGTGAGGCCCGCGGCCTGCGCGTGCCCGCCGAAGCGCACGATGAGCCCGGGCGCGCGCTTGGCGACGAGGTCCAGGCAGTCGCGCAGGTGAAAGCCCGGGATCGAGCGCCCCGAGCCCTGCAGGAATAAACCCGATCGCTCCGTCTCTTTCGCGCGCGCGAAGCAGATCACCGGCCGGTGCAGCCGCTCGCGCAGGCGCGAGGCGAGGATGCCGACCACGCCCGGGTGCCACTGACTGTCATAAAACGCGACCGCGGCGCCCGGCGCCTCGGCGATGGCGTCGGCGGCGGCGCGCGCCTGCTCGAGCATCTCGGCCTCGATGCGGCGCCGTTCGCGATTGAGCCGGTCGAGCTCCTGCGCGCAGTTGGCGGCGCGCGCCGCGTCGTCGGTGACCAGGCACTCGATGCCGAGGCTCATGTCGGCGAGGCGCCCGGCGGCGTTCAGGCGCGGGCCGAGGATGAAGCCCAGATCGAAGCCTCCCGCCTGCGCCGGGCCGCGGCCCGCGGCGCGCAGCAGCTGCTCGATCCCCGGCTGCGCGCGCCCGGCACGGATGCGCTTCAGGCCCTCGGCGACCAGGATGCGGTTGTTGGCATCCAGCGGCACGACGTCGGCCACGGTGCCGAGCGCGACGAGGTCGGTGAGCGCGGCGAGGTTCGGTTCGGGCCGCTCCTTGAACGCGCCGCGCCGGCGCAGCTCGGCGCGCAGCGCGAGCATGACGTAGAACATCACGCCCACGCCGGCGATGGATTTGGACGCGAAGCCGCAGCCCGGCTGGTTCGGGTTGACGATGCACGCCGCGCGCGGCAGCTCGGCGCCGGGCAGGTGGTGGTCGGTGATCAGCGTGGCGATGCCGAGCGCGCTCGCGCGCGCCACGCCCTCGACGCTGGCAATGCCGTTGTCCACCGTGATGAGGAGGTCGGGATGGCGCCCGGCGGCGATGTCCACCAGCTCGGGCGTGAGGCCGTAGCCGAGCTCGAAGCGGTTCGGCACCAGAAAATTCACGTCCGCGCCCATGGCTCTCAGCGCGCGCATGCCCACGGCGCAGGCCGTGGCGCCGTCGGCGTCGTAGTCGGCGATGATGAGAAGCCTCTTCTTTGCGGCGATGGCATCGGCGAGCAGCACCGCGGCCTCCTCGCAGTGCGCGAGCGAGGCGGGCGGCAGCAGCCGCCGCACGTCGTCCTCGAGCTCGGCGGCCGAGCGGATGCGGCGCGCGGCGTACACGCGCGCGAGCACCGGATGCAGCCCCGCGTTGATGAGGGCGCGCCGGTCGGCCTCGTCGTAGGGACGCTCAACGATGCGCATGGTCCCCCAGCGGGCGCGGGCGGCGCCAGAAGCGGCGCAGGTCCGAGCGCACGGCCTCGAAAGCGCAGCCGGCGTCGGGCACGTGCAGCGTCAGCATGCCGATGCGCCCGCGCCTGAGCGCGACGAGCAGCGGCGCGAACCAGTCCGCGTCGAGCGACTCGTGCAGCGCGTCGAAGGCGGCGAGGTGGCGCCCGTCCGCGGGCAGCTCGGCGAGCCACTCGGCGGCGCCAGCGGGCGGCGTGCGGTGCGCGAGGCGCGCGACGCGCGCGAGGCCGAGGGCGAGCGGATCCTCGGCGCTCACCGAGCGCCAGGGGGCGGCGGCCGTGCGCGGCAGCTCGCCCGCGCCCCACAGCCACACGCCGTTCACCTCCAGCTCGCGGCCTTCGTTCGCCGCATGCTCGTGCAGCGCCATCTGGATCTCGTTGAGGAGCGCGGGCCAGGGCGCGGCGGGCAGGCGCGCGGCGAGGTCCTCGCCGGCGAGCTCGCGCGCCGGCGGCGCGTCGATCGCCGCGGGCGCGCTCGACATCGCCCAGCGGTCCGGGTGCGGCGCGCGGAACTCGTGCCGGCCGGCGAAGTGGCGGTTGAGGGTGTCGACGAGCGCCGCCGCGTGCGCGGGCTCGAGCCCGGACACCGGCACGATGACGATGCGGTCGCGCAGGACCCGCAGGTGCACCGGGTCGGCGCGCAGCCAGAAGCCCGGGGCCCCCGCGGTGAGCGCGCCCGCGGGCAGCGGCTCGAGGCCGAAGGCGCGGCCGAGCCACGATTCGGCGCTTTCCGGGTCGCTGTGCTCGACACGCGCGCGCGCGAGCAGCAGCTCGAGCGCCGGGCGGCGCGGCTCGGGCGGCGCGGAGAGGAGCCCCGGCACCATCAGCTCGGCGTGCAAGCGAGCTCCACGACGCGCGCGCGCTTCGCCGCCAGGTGGCGCTGGAGGATCTTGTACTGGTCGAGGTCGAAGCGCGGGCGCCGCGCGGCCGCCACCAGCGCCGGCACCTCGTCCTCGGTGCGCGCGGTGCCGACGTAGCACCACTGGTTGACGACGTGCACCTCGGTCGCTTCGCGAGCCGCGTCCTGCTCTACGACGCCGACGGGTCCGCGCCAGGGCCAGGCGGCGTTCTTCAGGCCGGCGAGCGCCGTGGCGAGGCGCGCATGATGCGCGTGCACCGACTCCTTTCCGGCGCACAGGCCCGCGCAACGCGCGATCTGATGGCGAAAGCACGCGCCCTTGCGCGCCGTCTCGAATCCCAGCGTTTGCAGGCACAAGCCGTGCTCGTCGGCGAGGCCGCGCAATGCCGCGAGTGCCGCGCGCTTCGTGCGAAACAGGCCATGCACGTGCGCGATGCCCTCGGCGTCGAAGTCGTGCACCAGGCGCAATCGTTTAGTGTCGAAAGCGAAGCCGCACAGATCCGCGGGGCGCCGGAGCTGCCGGTTGAAGACCGGAAGCAGCTCCTTCACCAGCGCCGCCTCGCGCAGCAGCGCCCCGAGCTCGCCGGCGGTGCGCTGCCACTCGACGCGGCGCACCTCGCGCGCGAGCTGCATCTCGCGCGGCGAGCGCAGGTCGTCGGCGAAGTGCGAAAGCACGCGCGAGCGCATGTCGACGCTCTTACCCACGTAGAGCGGCGTGCCATTCTCGCCGTAGAGCAGATACACCCCGGGCGCCTCGGGGATCGCGTCCACCATGGCGCGCTCGAGGTGCGCGGGAAGCGAAGGCTGCTTCGCCACCTGGCGCGCGGCCACCGCCAGCACTTCTTCGCCGCGCTCCGCCGCGGCGAGGCGCAGGAACTGCCACACCGCGTCGGCGTCGCCGAGCGCGCGGTGGCGCGCGCGGCACTCGAGCCCGTGGCGCGCGATGAGGCTGTCGAGGTTGTGGCGTGCGTGCTCGGGGTAGAGGCGCCGCGAGAGCTTCACCGTGCACAGCGTCTTCGCGCGAAACTGCAAGCCTGCCCGCTGAAACTCCTGCCTCAGGAAGCCGTAGTCGAAGCGCGCGTTGTGCGCCACCAGCACGCGGCCGGCGAGGCGCGCGTGCAGCTCCTCGGCCAATCGGCCGAAGGTCGGCGCGCCGGCCACCATGTCGTTGGTGATGCCGGTGAGCGCCTGGATCGCCGCCGGGATCGCGCGCTCGGGGTTGACGAGCGTCGACCACTCGTCCCGCACCTCGCCGCCTTCGACCTCGATCACCGCCACCTCGGTGACGCGGTCGTACACCGGGTGCGCGCCGGTCGTCTCCAGGTCGACGATGGCGAGCGGCGAATCAAGGAACATGAATATCCATCCAGTAGTGCGACTCTACCGCAAAAGCTAGCCGAGCAGCACGTGGCCGGGCTGCGCTTTCACGCGCGCGAGCCAGCCGACGACCGCCGGATAGCGCGCGAGCTCGAAGCCGCCGTCGGCGGCGCAGTGCGTGTAGGCGTAGAGCGCGATGTCGGCGACGCTGTAGTGCCCGGCGGCGAAGAACGGCTCCCGCGCGAGGTGCTGCTCCATGACGCTGAGCGCCCTGTTGCCGCGCTCCTGCAGGCGCGGCAGCTCGGCGCGGCGCGGCGAGTCCGGCGGCTGGTAGCGCAGGATCGCGCGCGCCACCGCGACGCAGGGCTCGTGGCTGTACTGCTCGAAGAACATCCACTGCAGCACGCGCGCGCGTTCGAGGCGGCCCGCAGGCAGGAGCGGCGTGCCTTCGGCGAGGTAGCACAGGATCGCGCCCGATTCGGGCAGGAAGCCGCCGTCCTCGAGCTCGAGCATGGGCACCTGGCCGTTCGGATTGCAGGCGAGAAACTCGGACGTTCGCGTCTCGCCCTTCGTCGTGCTCACCTCGACCCAGCGGTAGGGGCGCCCGAGCTGCTCGAGCGCGAGCTTCACCTTGTAGCAGTTGCCCGAATCCGCCATGCCGTACACGGTGAGCATCGTTGCTTTCCTCAACGCCGCAGCGTCACGAACAGCTCCGCATCATAGGGCAGCGCGAAGCCCGGCGGCAGCGGATGGCCCTGCGGCAGGTCGAGTTGCGAGGCGGGCTTCATGCGCACGTCCTTCACGACGATGCTCGCGATGCGCCACGGCGGATCGAACAGCGCGCTGAATTCCGGCATGCCCATCAGCGCGCGCGTGACGTAGCCCTCGGGCGCGGCGCGCTCCTCGGGCCAGTGGCGCGAGCTCGAGGCCTGGCGCGCGAGCAGCGCCGAGAGCCAGGGGTACTGCGCGACACGGCCGAAGCCTACGAGGAGCTGTTCGCGCCGGCCCGCCTGGCGGATCGCCGTGCGCACGCCCTCGAGCGTCGGCTCGAACGCCGGCGGGCAGGCAGGCACGAGTTGGACCACGCCTTCGTTGCGCCACTCGGCGCCGAGCGCGCACGGCGCGGCGGCGAGCGCGAGCGCCAGCAGCGCGCTCACGCGCGCGCCGCCGCGGCGAGCTCGGCGGCCGAGAGGTTGTGGATGCGCCCGAAGCCGGCGACGAAGCGCGCATCGCGCGGCACGACGCGCCAGAAGGAGAAATCGGCGAGCTCGAAGTTCACCGCCTGCGCCGGAAAGCGCGCCAGCCAGGCCTGCTTCAGGCCGGCATCGGGGCCGAGCTGCTCGGCCTCGCCGCGGATGCTGACGCGCGCGAGGGTGAACGGGTCCGCGCGGCCGTCGTCGGTCTCGGCCACCGAGAGCGCGACGCGCGCGTCGGCGCGCATGTCCTGCGTGTGCCAGGCGAGCGCGCTCACGTGCAGGTGAAAGGCGCTGAAGTCGGGTGCGGCGAGGTACAGCGTCATCGAGGCGAGCGGCGCGCCCTGGCGCAGCGTACCGAGGTGCGCGATGCGCCCGCTGCGCAGCAGCCGGGCGAGCACGGCAGCGTCGTCGGAGTTCATCGCGGGCATTGTAGTATTGCGTCCCGTGCGTTACGAGCTCCTCGTCGGCCTGCGCTACACCCGCGCCAAGCGCCGCAACCACTTCATCAGCGTCATCTCGCTCATCTCCATGGCCGGGATCGCGCTCGGCGTCGCGGCGCTGATCGTGGTGCTTTCGGTGATGAACGGCTTCCAGGAAGAGATCCGCACGCGCATTCTCGGCGTGGCTTCCCACGTGCAGGTGTTCGACCTCCGCGGCGGCCTGGCCGATTGGCAAGGCGTGTCGCAGAAGGTCGCGGCGATCCCGCGCGTGCGGGCGACGGCGCCGTACGTGGACGGCCAGGCGATGGTGACGGTCAGCGGCGCCGCACGCGGCGTGCTCGTGCGCGGCATCCTGCCGGGGCCGGAATCGCGGGTCACGGATATCGCGCAGCACATGCGGGCCGGCAGCCTGGATGCGCTCGAGGCCGGGGAATTCGGCGTCGTGCTCGGGGGCGACCTGGCGCGGGCCATGCGCACCTACCTCGGCGACAAGCTCGTCCTCATCATCCCGCGCGGCAACGTCACGCCGGCGGGCGTGATTCCGAGATTGAAGCAGTTCACCGTGGTCGGCATCTTCGAGGTGGGCTATGCGGAGGCGGACTCCGCGCTCGCCCTGATTCATCTGGCCGATGCGCAGCGCCTGTACCAGCTCGGCGACGCGGTGTCGGGCGTACGCCTCAAGCTCGACGATCCGCTCGAGGCACGCAGCGTCGCGCGCGCGATCGCGCTGCAAGCCGACAGCAACCTGCAGGCCTCGGACTGGACGCGGACGAATCCGAACCTGTTCCGCGCCATCGAAATCGAAAAGCGCATGATCTTCATCATCATGGTCCTGATCATCACGGTGGCCGCCTTCAACGTGGTGTCGACGCTGGTCATGCTGGTGACCGACAAGCAGGCCGACATCGCCATCCTGCGCACGTTGGGTGCGGCGCCGCGCTCGGTGATGCAGATCTTCATCGTGCAGGGCGCCGTCATCGGCGTGATCGGCACCCTGCTGGGGCTCGCCGGCGGCCTGGCGCTGGCGCTCAACGTGGATGTCGTGGTCCCCGCGCTCGAGACGGCGCTGGGCTTCAAGTTCCTGTCGAAGGACGTCTACCAGATCCCGGACCTGCCGTCGAAGGTGGAAGCGATGGACGTCGCCATCGTATGCGCCGTCTCGCTCGTGCTGTCGCTGCTCGCAACGCTCTATCCGAGCTGGCGCGCAGCGCGCGTCAATCCCGCGGAGGCGCTGCGCTATGAGTGACGCGGTGCTCGCCTGCAGCGGCCTGAAGAAGACCTACCAGGGCCCGGCGCCGGTCGAGGTGCTGCGCGGCGTGGATTTTTCGGTGCGCGCGCGCGAGCGCGTGGCGATCATGGGGAAGTCGGGATCGGGCAAGTCGACGCTGCTGCACCTGCTCGGCGGGCTCGACGTGCCGAGCGCGGGCGCGGTGCGCGTGCAAGGCAAGCCCTTCGGCGAAATGGGCGAAGCCGAGCGCGGCCGCGTGCGCAACGAGACGCTCGGCTTCGTCTACCAGTTCCACCATCTGCTGCCCGAGTTCACGGCGCTCGAGAACGTCGCCATGCCGCTCTTCATCCGGCGCATGGAGCGGCGCGCCGCGCTCGAGCGCGCGCGCGCCGCGCTCGCCGAGATCGGGCTCGCGGCGCGCGTCGAGCACCTGCCGGGCGAGCTCTCGGGCGGCGAGCGCCAGCGCGCGGCCTTCGCCCGAGCGCTCGTCACCCAGCCGGCGTGCGTGCTGGCCGACGAGCCCACCGGCAACCTCGACGCGCACACTGCCGACGAAGTGTTCGAGGCGATGCTCAAGCTTTCCGCCGCGCGCGGCACCGCCTTCGTCATCGTCACCCACGACACCGCGCTCGCCGCCCGCGCCGGGCGCGTGCTGGAGCTCCACGACGGCGTGCTAAGAGCCAAATAGGGACTGTCCTATTTGAGCAGTCCCGAGGCGATGGCTTCGGCGTAGAAGCGCTCGTCGGCGAGCGCGCGCTGCAGGACGAAGCCGGGCGCGCTGCGGCGCACCGCGGTGCGCAGGCCGAGCGCGGCGAGGAACACGAGCGCGCCGATGACGAAATACCCCAGCAGCGCGAGCGCCACGCCCAGGCCCATCACCGGCAGCAATACCAAGGGAAGCATGAGGCGTGCCGAGACCATGCGCGCGGCGGCCGACTTGTCTACCTGTACCTTCAACCGACGCTGCCGATACGCGTCGACGAACTCGACGTGCGTCACCTGCGCCTGCGCCGCTCGCGGCGCGCGCGCCAGGCGAGCACCACGTAGGCGCGCCATCCGAGTTGCACGAGGAGATAGCCGAGCACCGCGAGCGTGAGGCCAAGCGCGACCAGCCCCACGGCGAGCGGCTTGCCGAGTGCGAACGTCCAGTCGGCGAGCCGCGCCATCGAATCGAGGAAGTTTCCCCAGTCCATGTCGAAGGGTTCGATTCTCGGCCGCGCGTTGCCGCCCCCGAGCAGCAACGCCCCGTAGCCGTAAGCGAGCACATAGAGCGGCACGATGGTGAAGGGGTTCGTGTAGAAGGTGACGAGCAGCGCCACCGGCAGGTTGCGGTGCAGGGGGATGGCGAGCATCAACGCGGTGAGGAATTGCAGCGGCCCCGGCACCAGGCCGGCGAACAGCCCTATCGCCACCGCGCCCGCGACCGAGTCGCGGTTCAGGTGCCAGAGGTTCGGGTGATGCAGCAGGCCGCCGAACATCGCCACCAGGCGGTTGCCGCGCACTTCGGTGGCGCTCGGCAGGTACTTGCGGAAGAACTTGCGCGGCATCGGGTCATCCGGCGCGTCGCCGGCGCGTTGATTCTAGATGACTGCGGCCGCGCTCGCGTTCACCGCCGGCGTGCTGCTCCTGCAGCAGCAGGCGGCACTGCCCGCTTTGCCCTGGTTCGCCGCGCTGCCGGCGTGCGCGGCGCTGGTGGCATGGCGCCGCGCGCTCCTCGTGCCTGCGGTCTTCGCCGCGGGCTTTCTCTGGGCGGCGGGATATGCGCACCTGCGCCTCGCCGACCGCCTTGCGCCCGGGCTGGAGGGCAGGGACTTCGAGGTCGGCGGCGTCGTCTCCGGCCTGCCTGCGGCGGGCGAGCGCAGCCTGCGTTTCGAGTTCGAGCCCGAGTCGGCGCCGGTGCGCCTGCCGCAAAAGGTGCTGCTCGCCTGGTACCGCAGCCAGACGGGCGAAGCGCCGCCCGACCTGCAGCCGGGCGAGCGCTGGCTGCTCAGCCTGCGCCTCAAACGCCCGCACGGACCGCTCAACCCGCACGGCTTCGACTACGAGGCCTGGCTCATCGAGCGCGGCATCGGCGCCACCGGCTACGTGCGCGACCCTGCGAGCGCGCGCCGCGTCGGCGCGCGCAATAGCTTCGCCGACCGCATCGCGCAAGTGCGCACCGCGGTGCGCGCGCGCTTTCGAGCAGTGCTGGGCGAGACGCCCGCCGCCGGCATCCTCGCCGCGCTCGCGGTCGGCGAGCAGCGCGCCATCTCGAGCGAGGAATGGCGCCTGTTCAGCCGCACCGGCGTCACGCACCTGATGAGCATCTCCGGCCTGCACGTGACGCTCGTCTCCGGCCTTTGCGCCTGGCTCGTCTCCGCGTTGTGGCGCCGCGTGCCGCGCCTCGCGCTCGCGCTGCCCGCGCGCAAGAGCGGCGCCGCCGCGGCGATCGCTGCGGCCTGCGCCTACACGCTGCTCGCCGGCTTCGCCGTGCCGGCGCAGCGCACCTTCTATATGGTGAGCGTGGTGGCCCTGGCGCTGTGGTCCGGGCGCATCGCCTCGCCCGCGCGCACGCTGGCGCTGGCGCTCGCCGTGGTGTGCGCGCTCGATCCCTGGGCCGTGCTGCAGCCGGGCTTCTGGCTGTCCTTCGGCGCGGTGGCGCTGATCTTTCACGTCAGTGCCGGCTGGACGCAAGCCGAGCCGCGCTGGCGGCAATGGCTGCGCGTGCAGTGGGCGATCACCGTGGGACTGGCGCCGGCGGCCTTGTTCCTCTTCGCGCAGGTGTCGGTGTCGGGTCCGCTCGCCAACGCGCTCGCCATCCCGCTCGTCTCGGCGGTGATCACACCGCTCGCGCTCGCCGCCGCCGTGCTGCCCGTGGACGCGCTGCTCCTCGCCGCACAGTGGCTCGTGCAGTGGCTGCTCGCCTACCTCGAATGGTGCGCGTCGCTCCCGGCGGGGCTCTGGCAGCAGCACATGCCGCCGCTCTGGGCGACGCTCGTCGCGCTCGCGGGCGTGGCGTGGCTGCTGCTGCCGCGCGGCTTTCCCTGGCGCGCCTGCGGCCTCGCGCTCATGCTGCCCGCCGTGGGTCTGCCGGCACCGGCGCCGACCGCGGACGAAGCCTGGGTGACGACTTTCGACGTCGGCCAGGGTCTCGCGGTGCTCGTGCGCACGGCGCGCCACGCGCTGCTCTACGACGCGGGGCCCGCCTACGGCGACACCGACAGCGGCGAGCGCATCGTCGCGCCCGCGCTGCGCGCGCTCGGCGTGGCGCGGCTCGACGCGCTCGTGCTCACGCACGACGACGACGACCACACCGGCGGTGCGCGCTCGATCCTGGAAGGCTTCGAGGTGGATGCGCTCCTGCACTCGCTCGCCGAGCGCCACCCGCTGCTCGCCCTGGCGGGCGCGCCGCGGCGCTGCCTGCGCGGCACGAGCTGGACGTGGGACGGCGTGCGCTTCGAGCTGCTGCACCCCGTGCCGGGGCGCGCGGCTCGGCGCCGCAACGACGAGAGCTGCGTGCTCAAGGTGAGCGCGGGCGGCGCGGCAATGCTGCTGACCGGCGACATCGAGCGCGCGGCCGAACTCGGGCTCGCGGGAGATGGCGCCGCGCGTGCCGACGCGCTGCTGGTGCCGCATCACGGCAGCCGCAGCTCGTCCTCGGCGCAGTTTCTCGCTGCGGTGCGACCGCGCCTCGCGGTGGCTTCGGCCGGCTACCGCAACCGCTTCGGCCATCCGGCCGCGCAAGTGCAGGCGCGCTACGCGGCCGCGGGCGCGCGGCTGCTGCGCACCGACCGCGACGGAGCCGTCAGCGTGCACCTCGGCGCGCCCGCCGCCGCGGCGCTCACCGAGCGCGCGCGGCGTGCGCGCTACTGGCACGTCCCCGCGCCACCGGCGTAAACTGGCCGCGCGGGGGTTCTCCCGTCCAACTTCCAGGAGGAGCACATGGCTAAAGGCGACAACGCGGTCTATCGGGTCACCGATGTAATCGGCACCAGCCCCAACTCGTGGGAGGACGCGGCCAGGAACGCGGTGAAGACCGCCGCCGCATCGCTGCGCGACCTGCGCATCGCGGAAGTCACCAAGCTCGACGTCAAGGTCGAAGACGGCAAGGTGACGCAGTTCCGCACGCGCCTGTCGCTGTCGTTCAAGTACGGCGGCTGATGGCGTACACGGCGGTGGTGCGCGTCACCGGCGAGGCCGGGCGCTTCGAGGAGTTCCGCGAGCGCGTGCGCTGGCTGATGGTGCGCGACATGGACACCGAGAACTACACCGAGCACCACCGTCCGGGCGAGCTCGAGTACCGCTTCGAGATCGCCCGCGGCATCCCGTTTCCGGCGTTCGTCGAGGCGACGCGCGCCTTCGAGGAGCTGCGCGTGGAGGTGCAGTGGGACAAGGACGGCGCGCGCGGCGGCGCGGCCATCGAGGCCGGCAAGCTGGTCGACAAATGGACCGGGGACCGCGGCCCGGCCTAGCGGTGCTGCCGCGCGAGAAGCGCGTGCAGTGCGCCTCGAGCGCGGGGTTGCACCGCATGGCCTACCTCGAGTGGGGCGATGCCGCGAATCCCGACGTGCTCGTTTGCGTGCACGGGCTCGCGCGCTGCGCGCGCGACTTCGACAACCTGGCGCGCGCGCTTTGCGGGAGCTTGCGCGTGGTGTGCCCGGACGTCGCCGGGCGCGGCGATTCCGACTGGCTCGCCGACCCGATGCTCTACGCCATCCCGCAATACGTCGCGGACATGGTGACGCTGATCGCGCGGCTGGACGTCGAGCGCGTGCGCTGGGTCGGCACCTCGATGGGCGGGCTGATCGGCATGGCGCTCGCGGCGCAGAAGGACTCGCCGGTGGCGAAGCTGGTGCTGAACGACGCCGGCCCGGTGGTCGCGCACGCCGCGCTCGAGCGGATCGGCCAGTATCTCGGCACGGACCCCAGGTTTCCGACCGTCGCGGCCGCCGAGCAGGTGGTGCGCGCGATCTCGGCGCCGTTCGGGCCGCACACCGACGCCGAGTGGCGCCATCTCACGGAGATCCTGCTGCGCAAGGACGCGGACGGCCGCTACCGCTTCCACTACGATCCCAGGATCGCCGAGCCCTACCGCCAGGAGATCCCCGAGGGCGACATCGAGGTCTGGCCCACGTGGGATGCGGTGCGCTGCCCGACGCTCGCCATCCGCGGCGCGCAATCGGACCTGCTGTCGCGCGAGACCGCGCAGGCCATGACGCAGCGCGGGCCGCGGGCGAAGCTGGTGGAATTGCCGGGGATCGGCCATGCGCCGACGTTGATGCACGAGGACCAGATCGCGATCGTGCGGGAGTTCCTGCTCGACTAGATCAGGCGCGGCGGTTCGCCGCGTCCCAGTGCTTTTCCAGGTTGGCGATGAGCGCCGGGCTGAAGTGGCACACGGCCTGCTCGCGCGCATACACGGCCATGTACCTGCGAAACTGAGTGAGCGGCTCCTCGCCGGCGCGAAACGCGCGCCGGTTGCCCGCGGCGCTCACCACCCCCGAATCGGTGAGCAGCGCGATCAGGCGCTCGATCGCCTGATCCATCTCCGCCACCGGCACGATCTCGTCGCAGATCCTGCGGCCCTCGGGCGAGGCGCAGTCGAGCCGCCGCCCGGCGAGGATCGCCTGGCGCGCGACGCGCGGGCCGACGAAACGCGGCAGGCGCAGGTTGGCCGCGCCCGGGATAATGCCTTCCTTTCGCGCCGGCAGCGTCATGTAGGCGTCTTCGGCAGCGATCACGTAGTCCATGGTCAGCAGGATCTGGCAGTGCCCGCCGATGGCGAAGCTCTCCACCGCCGCCACCCAAGGCTTTTCGATGCAGTTCTCATCCGGATGCACGCCGGGCAGCGCAAGGCCGCGGTAGAACTTGTTGACGAAACCGAGATCGCGGATCAGGTACCAGAGGTAGCGGATCTTTCCCTGGTAGAGATGCGTGAGGTTGATGCCGGCGCCGAACACGCGCTTGCCCGCGTGCTTGGTGTGCGTCACGGTGTCGCCGCGCAGCACGCACAGCGCGCTCTTCGCATCGAGCAGCGCCACGTCCACCGCGATCTCCATGCCGTCGAGCGTGGTCTCGTCCTCGGCATTCAGGTAGCGCGGGTTGCGCATGGTGAGGATCACCGCCTTGCCTTGGCGCTGCAGTCTTGCGCCGTCGAGCTCGAGCTCGCCTTTCGCCTCGAACTCGGCGAGGTGCTGGCGCGAGTCCGCGCGCGGCAGCAGCATCGAGCGGCACAGGTGCTCGCCCGCGCGCGGGTCGGATAGCACCGCCCCCAGAAACCGCCCCTGCGCCTGCTCCAGGCCCTTTTTGTCGCGCTGCGGCAAAGGCGCCTCGGCGGCGAGCTCGTCCGCCCCCGGCACCAGCCCCGGAAAGCGCTCGGCGGCGAGGCGGCACAGCTCGTCCACGCGCACCGGGCGGGACAGACCCCCGGTCAGGGTGTCGTAGGCGGCGAGCGCGTCCCGGGCCATGGCGCCAGTCTACCGCGAAGCCGCGGCGCGGCTGGACATTGACTGCCAAGGCAGGTAATTTGCTGCCTAAGCAGCTATTCGGAGGGGCGCATGGGCCTGTACCGGGCCGAGACCTACCGCGTCGAGGACAGCGTCGGCTGGCTGATCACGCGCCTGCGCGCCTCGATCTTCGCCGCCGTGGACCGCGAGGTCGCGGCCTGGGGCGTGTCGGCGGCGCAGTGCTCGATCCTGCTCTACATCGCGGCCGGGCGCGGCGAGCGCGCCGCCGACATCGCGCGCGACTACGACTACGACACCGGCTCGATGACGCGCATGGTGGCGCGCCTCGCCGCGAAGCGCCTGCTCAAGCGCGTGCGCGACGCCGCCGACCGGCGCGTGCAGCGCCTGGAGCTGACCGCCGCCGGGCGCAAGCTCGCCGGCGAGGTGCCGGCGGTGGCCGTCAAGGTCCTCAACCAGCATCTGCGCGGCTTCACGCGCGCCGAGCTCGAGCAGCTGAAGGGCTTCCTGCAAAGGATGCTCGAGAACCGTGCCTAGCCGCCGCCGCGCCCTCGCCCTCGTCTTCCTCCTCATCGCGGCGGCGCTCGGCGGCTGGGCGTACTGGTGGCAGACGGTGGCGCGCTTCTACGAAAGCACGGAGAACGCCTACGTCGCGGGCAACCTCGTGGAGGTGACGCCGCAGGTCGCCGGCACGGTGATCGCCATCGGCGCCGACGACACGCAGCGGGTGGCCGCCGGGCAGATGCTGGTGCGCCTGGATCGCACCGACGCGGAGGTCGCACTGGCGCAGGCCGAAGCGGGCCTCGCGCGCGCGGTGCGCGAGGCGCGCACGCTTTACGCCAACAACCTCGCGCTCGAGGCGCACGTGCGCCTGCGCGAGGCCGAGCTGCAGCGCACCGAGGAGTTCCTCGCGCGGCGCGCCCCGCTCGCGCGGCAGGGCGTGGTGTCGCGCGAGGAGCTGGAAACGGCGCACAGCGCGGTCGCGGTGGCGCAGGCTGCGCTGGCGGCGGCGCGCGAGCAGCTCGCCGCCAACCGCGTGCTCACCGACAAGGTGAAGCTCGAGGACCAGCCCTCGGTGCTGCTCGCGGCGACGCGCGTGCGCGAGGCGTGGCTCGCTCTGGCGCGCACCGAGATCCCGGCGCCGGTCGCGGGCACCGTGGCGCGGCGCTCAGTGCAGGTCGGCCAGCGCGTGGCGCCGGGCGCCCGCCTAATGGCGGTGGTGGCGCTCGACCAGCTGTGGGTGGACGCCAATTTCAAGGAAGCGCAGCTGCGCGACATGCGCATCGGCCAGCCGGCGCGCGTCACCGCCGATCTGTACGGCGACGCGGTCGAGTACCGCGGCCGCGTCGCCGGGCTCGCCGCCGGCACCGGCGGCGCGTTCGCGCTCTTGCCGCCGCAGAACGCCACCGGCAACTGGATCAAGGTGGTGCAGCGCGTGCCGGTGCGGATCGAGCTCGACGCCGCCGAGCTGCGCGCGCATCCCTTGCGCGTCGGCCTGTCGATGACCGTGGAGGTGGAGATGCGCGACACGGCCGGCACGCAGCTCGCGCCGCTGGCGGGCGCCGGCCCGGCCTTCGCCACGCAGATGCTCGCGGTGCCCGCCGCGGGCGCCGAGGCGCGCGTGCGCGCCATCATCGCCGCGCACCGGTGAGCGCGCTCGCGCGGCCCGCGCCGGCGCCGCTCGTCGGCGCCGAGCGGCTGATCGGCGCGGTGATGATCGCCGCGGCCACCTTCATGGTGGTGCTCGACATCACCATCGCCAACGTTGCCATCGTCACCATCTCGGGCGACCTCGGCGTGAGCCCGAGCCAGGGCACCTGGATCGTGACTTCCTACGCCGCGGCGCAGGCGATCGCCATGCCGCTCACCGGCTGGCTCACGCAGCGCTTCGGCCAGGTGCGCCTGATCGTCGCCTCGGTGCTGCTGTTCACCGCCGCCTCGTGGCTGTGCGGGCTCGCCCAGAGCATCGAGGTGCTGATCGCGTTCCGGGTGGTGCAGGGCCTGGTGGCGGGGCCGCTGGTGCCGGTGTCGCAGTCGCTGCTGCTCGCCACTTTCGGCCCAGGCAAGCAGGGCACCGCGCTCGCGGTGTGGGCGATGACCGCGACGCTCGCGCCGATCACCGGGCCGATCATCGGCGGCTGGATCACCGAGGAGATCGCCTGGCCGTGGATCTTCTACATCAACGTGCCGGTGGGGCTCCTGGCCGCCGCCATGATCTGGCTGATCTATCGCGAGCGCGAGACCCCGCGGCGGCGCGTGCCGGTGGACGTGGTCGGGCTCGGGCTGCTCGTCGTCTGGGTGGGATCGCTGCAGGTGCTGATCGACAAGGGCAAGGAGCTCGACTGGTTCGGCTCGCCCGTGATCGTCACGCTGGCCTGCGTTGCCGCGGCCGGTTTCGTCGTGTTCCTGGTCTGGGAGCTGCTCGACAACCCGCACCCGGTCGTCGACCTGCACCTGCTGCGCGATCGTGACTTCTGGACCGGCACCGCGGCGCTCTCGGTGGGCTACGCGGTGTTCTTCGCCGCCATCGTCGTGCTGCCGCTGTGGCTGCAGACCTTCATGGGCTACACGCAGATCTGGTCGGGGCTGATGATGATGCCCTTCGGCATTCTCGCGCTCGCTCTGGCGCCGATCATTGGGCGCACGCTGCACGTGATCGATCCGCGCCTCATGGCCTGCGCCGGGTTCCTGATCTTCGCCGAGGTGTCGTTCATGCGCGCCGGGTTCAACCTCGAGGTCGACTGGTTCCACATCGCGCTGCCGATGTTCATCCAGGGCGCGGCGAACGTCATGTTCTTCCTGCCGCTCACGGGGCTGGCGTTGCGCGGCATGACGCCGGAAAGGATGCCCGGCGCCACCGGCCTGCAGAACTTCCTGCGCTACATGGGCGGCGCGGTCGGCGCCTCGCTCGCCATCACCCTGTGGGACGACCGCGCGAAGCTGCACCGCGCGCAGCTCGCCGAGCACCTGGTGGCGGGCGACCCGCAGACCGAAGCCGCGCTCGCCGCCCTGCGCGCGCAGGGCCTCACCGCCGAGCAGGCGCTGGCGCAGCTCGACCACGCGCTCGAAGCGCAGGCGCGCATGCTGAGCACCCTGGACCTGTTCTGGCTCTCGGGACTGCTGTTCCTCGCGCTCGCGCTGCTGGTGTGGCTCGCGAACCCGCCGCGCTCGGCTGCTAAGATGAAACCTCGCACCGGGAGCCCAGAGTGAAACAGCTGACACGCACCGCACGCACGAAGATCCGGCGCCTGCCGCAGCGCGCGCATTACGACCGCGAAATGCTGTATGCGATCCTCGACGCCGGCTTCGTGTGCCACATCGGCTACGTCATCGGGCACCAGCCCTACGTCACGCCGACCGCCTACTGGCGCGAGGGCGACACGGTGTACTGGCACGGCTCGTCGAGGAGCAAGATGCTGCTCGCGCTGGAAAAAGCGCCGGGCATCTGCCTCACGGTGATGCACTTCGACGGGCTGGTCGTCGCGCGCTCGGGCTTCCACATGTCGGTGAACTACCGTTCGGCGATGCTGTTCGGCAAGCCCTGCAAGGTGGTCGAGCCCGAGCAAAAGCTCGCGAAGATGGAGAAGTTCGTCGAGCGCGTCTACCCCGGGCACTGGAAGAACCTGCGCCCGGTCAACAGGCAGGAGCTGAAAGCGATGAGCGTCTTCGGCCTGCACATCGACGAGGCGGTCGCCAAGGTGCGCAGCGGCGGGCCGATCGACGAGCCCGAGGACTATCGGCTGCCGATTTGGGCCGGGGTGGTGCCGGTGCGGCAGGTGCTCGGCGTGCCTGCCGACGACGGGCGCGTCGCCGCGGGCGCGCCGGGCGCGCCGCGGGTCAATCTTTGATGGCGTAGGGTGGGCCATTGGCCCACCCTACAGAATTCCGGCTGCCAAGCCCGCCGCCATCGCCGCGCCGAGCTCTTCCAGCGCGGTGATCTGCTCGGGCTTCAATTCCTTCACCACGACGATCGGCTCGTTGATCTTTTTCAGCCGCAGCCCGGTGACGATGCGCTCTACGGACGTGACCGCGCCGCTGCCATCCTGGCCCGCGCCGACGAAAAGCGCCCAGGGCCGGCCTTCCACCTTGCCTTCGCAGGCGTAGAAGACGCGCTCGAGGAAGTCTTTCATCATCCCCGACATGTAGCCGAAGTTCTCCGGCGTGCCGAGGATCAGGCCGTCGGCGCTCAAGACATCTTCGGCACCCGCCTCGGCGCAGCGCTTCATCACCACGCGCACACCCTCCTCGCTTCGCGCGCCGCGCTCTACGGCCTCGGCCATCTGCGCGGTTTTCACGCCGCCGGTGTGGAAGACGATGAGGAGCGTCTTCATGCCGCCAGCCGCGCCGCGGGATCCTGCCGGTAGAACTGCCTGAGCTGCTCGTAGACGTCAGGATAGCGCCGGCGCGTCTCGTTCGGCGCCTCGAAGAAGGCCTCGCTCACCACGGCGAAGAACTCCGCCGGCGCTTCCGCGGCGTAAGGGTCGAGCCAGGTCTCGCGGTCTCGGTCCACGGCGTCGCAGAACCCCTCGTACGCGATGCGGAAGACGTCCGCCCACGCACGCCGGTCCATGTCCGCATGCAGCGGCGGCATGCCGTCGGCCCCGCCGTTCGCCATGTCGAGCTTGTGCGCGAACTCGTGGATCACGACGCTCATGTCCGTGGCGTGGGCGGCGGCGTCCCAGGACAGCACCACCGGGCCGCCGGGCCAGGATTCGCCCGCGCGCTCGTCGTGGAATTCGTGCACCACGCCGTGATCGTCGGTCTCGGCGACCGGCACGCGAAAGTCCCCCGGGTAGACGATCACCTCGCTCCAGCCGTCGTAGCGCGCGATGCCGAGCTCGAGGATCGGCAGGCAGGCCTGCACCGCGATCGACACGCGCATCGCGTCGTCGAGCGCGAAGCCGCGCGCCCCGGAGAATTGCTTCTCGGCGAGGAACAGAACCGCCAGCTCGCGCAGGCGCCGCGCCTCGTCGCTCGACAACCCGCGCAGGAACGGCAGCTGCGCGAGCACCGCCCGCCACAGCGCCTCGTCGATGCGGTGGCGCGCGAGCGTGCGCCGGCGCCGCCAGTTTTTTAGCCAACCCATCGGATGCCTGGCATGGTCCTCGCTACAATACCCGCATGGTCTCCGTGGCGCAGTTGCACCCGCAAACGAGCGCCGCGCCGCTCGAGCCGCTCGCCGAGGGCTTGGGACCCGAGGAGCGCGCCCTGGTCGCGCAGGCGCTCGACTTCGCCGAGCCGCTGTACGCCGGGCACACGCTGTCCACCGGCGAGCCGGTCTGGCCGCACGCGCTCGGCCTGACGGCGAGCCTCGCCGGCATCGGCGTCGATCCGGTGGCGCGCGCCGCCGGCGTGCTGTTCGCCGCGCCCAAGTACCTCGCCGCGGGCGACGCGCTCGGCGCGCGCTTCGGCGCCGAGATCGCGGCCCTCGCCGCGGGCGTCGAGAAGCTGTATCAACTGCGCGTGCTGACGCGCGCCACCGCGGCGCAGCAGGCCGAGGCGCTGCGCAAGATGGTGCTCGGCATGGTCGAGGACGTGCGCGTGGTGCTCATTCGCCTGGCGAGCCGCACGCAGACGCTGCGCTGGTTCGCCAAGCAGCCTTCGGCCGAGCGCGCGGCGTACGCGCGCGAGACGCTCGACATCTACGCGCCGCTCGCCAACCGCCTCGGCGTCTGGCAGCTGAAATGGGAGCTGGAGGACCTGTCGTTCCGATTTCTCGAGCCCGAGGTCTACAAGCGCATCGCGAACATGCTGGACGAGCGTCGCCTCGAGCGCGAGCAGTACATCGCGGACGCGATCCAGGCGCTCGCGCGCGGGCTCGCCGCCGCCGGCGTCGCCGGCAAGGTGAGCGGCCGCCCGAAGCACATCTATTCCATCTGGAACAAGATGCGCCTCAAGGGCCTCCCCTTCGAGCAGCTGCACGACGTGCGGGCGCTGCGCGTCATCGTGCCCGAGATCAAGGACTGCTATGCGGCGCTCGGCGTCGCGCACGACCTGTGGCAGCCGATCGAGCGCGAGTTCGACGACTACGTCTCGCGGCCGAAGGAGAACCTGTACCAGTCGCTGCACACGGCGGTGCTGGGCCCCGCCGGCAAGACGCTGGAAGTGCAGATCCGCACCGAGGAAATGCACCGCCACGCCGAGCTCGGCGTCGCCGCGCACTGGCGCTACAAGGAATCGGGCCGCACGACGCGCGCCGACGCCGCCCACGACGACAAGATCGCCTGGCTGCGCCAGCTCCTCGCCTGGCGCGACGAGGTCGTCGACCGCGGCACCTGGGCCGAGCGCACGGCGGCCGCCGCGCTCGACGACACCATCTACGCGGTGACGCCGCAGGGCCGGGTGGTGGACCTGCCCGCGGGCGCGACGCCGGTCGACTTCGCCTATGCGCTGCACACCGACCTCGGCCACCGCTGCCGCGGCGCGAAAGTCGACGGCCGCATCGTGCCGCTCGATACGCCGCTGAAGAGCGGGCAGCGCGTGGCGATCACCGTCGCCAAGAGCGGCGGGCCGTCGCGCGACTGGCTGAACGCCGAGCGCGGCTTCCTGAAGACGAGCCGGGCGCGCGCCAAGGTGCGCCACTGGTTCAACCTGCAGGAGGGCGGCCGCGAGTCCGAGCCCCCGCCGCGGCCGAAGCTCGTGCCGCCGCCCGCGCCGGCTGCGCCGGTACGCAAGGGCAAGGGCAAGGCGGCAGACGTCGGCATCCTGGTGGTCGGCATGGACCGCCTGCTCACGCAGATCGCGCGCTGCTGCAAGCCGGTGCCGCCCGACGCGATCCGCGGCTTCGTCACGCGCGGGCGCGGCGTGTCGATCCACCGCGCCGACTGCGCGAGCCTGCAGCGCCTGGCGCAGGCCGATGGCGGGCGCTTGCTCGATGCGCAGTGGGGCGCGGCGGGCGGCGCCTACGGCGTCGACATGGTGGTCACGGCGCGCGACCGGCCGGGGCTGCTGCGCGACATCGGCGATGCGCTCGCGCGCGAGCACATCAACGTCACTGCAGTGCGCACGCAGAGCCGCGACGACCTGGCGACCATGCGCTTTTCCTTCGAGGTCGCGGACCTGGCGCAACTGAAGCGCGCGAGCGCCATGGTGCGCGAGGTGACGGGCGTGATGCGGGTGGCGCGGGGCTGAGATGGACGCCGCGCTCGCCATCCTCGGCGACCTGCTCGGCAATCCGGTCGTGCAATCGAGCGCGCTGCCGCTGGTCGCCGGACTGGCGTGCGCCGCGCTGCTCTACCCGCTGCGCCTCGAGGGGCTTGCCGCCCTCGCCGGGTTTCTCGCCGCGGTCGCCGCGATCGGCGACTTCGGCTTCGAGCCGCTCAGCGCCACGCGCAAGATCGTGCTCACCGGCGCCGCCGCCGCGCTGATCGGCGCGCTGTCCGATTTCGCCTTCAAGCCGACGCGCTTCATCGCCCCGGTGCTGGGGGCGATCTTCGGCGCGGCGGCGCTGTGGGTGTTCGCCGCCGTGCTGCGCCAGAAGGCGCCCCTCGAAGTGGCGCTTATCGGCGCGGGGGTGGTGTCGCTCACGGTGTGGCTCGTGTCGGCTACCGTCTCGCTGCAGCTCGATCCGGCGCGCGCGGGCGCCGCCGGTCTGATGCTCGGCCTGGGCACGGGGTTCAGCGCCGTGCTCGGCGCCTCGGCGCTCATCGGCCAGTACGGCATGGCGCTCGGGGCCGCTTGCGGCGGGTTTCTCCTGCTGCTCCTCGCCCTCGGGCCGAGGGTCGGCGCCGGCCATGCCCTGACGCTCACGGTGTCCGTGCTGAGCGCGCTGCTCGCGGCCGCGTCGGTGCTCTTGGCGCAGGTGCCCGCCGTGGCGGTCGCGGCGCTGGCGCTGGTGCCGCTCGCCGCGCGCTTGCCGCTGCCCGGCACGCCCCTGTGGATGCAACCGGTGCTGGCGGGTGTTTATACCGCTGTGCCCGCGGCCGGCGCCTGTGCGCTGGTGTGGCTGCAAAGCCGCGGCTGGAACTGGTAGGCGGCCGCAAATCCGACCCGCGACTCAGAGCCGGGGCAGCAGCAGCAGGATCCAGACCAGCCCGGTGACTGCGAGCGCGATCATTACGGCCGCGCTGCCATAGTCCTTGGCGCGTTTGGCGAGCTCATGGTGCTCGGGCGAGGCGCGGTCGACGACCGCTTCGACTGCCGAATTGAGCAGCTCGACCACCAGCACCATGAGCACGCTGCCCGCGAGCAGCGCCCGCTCGACGCCGTCCGCGCCCAGCCACAGCCCGAGCGGCACCAGTACGGCGGCGAGCAGCAGTTCCTGGCGGAATGCCGCCTCGTGCCGCGCCGCGGCGGCTACGCCCTCGAGCGAGTAGCGCGTGGCATTCAGGACGCGCCGCAAGCCGGTCGCGCCCTTGTGGGGGCGCGCCATCAGGACGGCGTCGCCAGGGTGAAGAGCAGTTCCTCCTGCGCCGAGCGCGGGCGGCCGCGGCGCGGACGCGCGCGCGTGTAGGCGCCTTCGGCATCCATCACCCAGGCCTGCACGTTGTCGTCGAGATAGGGTTGCAGGCCCTCGCGGATGACGCGGCGCTTGAGCGCCGGGTCGAGCACCGGGAAGCACAGCTCGATGCGGCGGAAGAAGTTGCGCCCCATCCAGTCGGCGCTGGCGAGGTACACGTCCTCGGCGCCGTC
>JBBDXL010000119.1:0-3193 GCA_040902335.1 Burkholderiales bacterium | reverse complement strand
ATCCACGTGCCCGATCGTGCCCACGTTCACGTGCGGCTTGGTACGCTCGAATTTGCTTTTTGCCATGACGCTGTTCCCCGTGTCTCGTGGTTACTTGCTTCTCGCCGTGATCACTGCCTCGGCGACGCTCTTCGGCGCCTCGGCGTAATGCTTGAACTCCATCGTGTAGGTGGCGCGGCCCTGCGTCGCCGAGCGCAGCGAGGTGGAGTAGCCGAACATCTCGCCGAGCGGCACTTCCGCCTTGATGACTTTGACGCCGATGACGTCCTCCATGCCCTGGATGATGCCGCGGCGGGAAGACAGGTCGCCGACCACGTTGCCCATGAAGTCCGGCGGGGTCTCGACCTCGACCGCCATGATCGGCTCGAGCAGCACCGGGTTCGCGGCGCGCATGCCGTCCTTGAAGGCGAAGATGGCGGCCATCTTGAATGCGTTCTCGTTCGAGTCGACATCATGGTACGAACCGTCGAACAGGGTCGCCTTCACATCCACCACCGGAAAACCGGCCAGCACGCCGTCCTGCAGCGCCTCATCCACGCCCTTCTTGACCGCCGGGATGAACTCGCGCGGCACGCGGCCGCCCTTGATGCCGTCCACGAACTCGTAGCCCTTGCCGGCGGGCTGCGGCTCGAGCTTCAGCCAGACGTGGCCGTACTGGCCCCGGCCGCCGGATTGCTTGATGAACTTGCCCTCGGATTCGAGCGATTTCTTGAATGTCTCGCGGTAGGCCACCTGCGGCTTTCCGACCGACGCCTCGACGCCGAATTCGCGCTTCATGCGGTCGACGATGATCTCGAGGTGCAGCTCGCCCATGCCCGAAATGATGGTCTGCCCCGACTCCTCGTCGGTGTGCACGCGGAACGACGGGTCTTCCTGCGCCAGGCGCCCGAGCGCCACGCCCATCTTTTCCTGGTCCACCTTGGTCTTGGGCTCGACCGCCTGCGAGATCACCGGGTCGGGAAACTCCATGCGCTCGAGGGTGATGACCTTGTTCACGTCGCAGATGGTTTCCCCGGTGACCACGTCCTTCAGGCCCACCACGGCGGCGATGTCGCCGGCGCGCACCTCCTTGATCTCCTTGCGCTCGTTGGCGTGCATCTGCAGCAGCCGCCCGATGCGTTCCTTCCTGCCGCGCACCGAGGTGTACACGGTGTCGCCGGAACTCAGCACACCCGAATACACGCGAATGAACGACAGCTGCCCGACGAACGGGTCGGTCATGATCTTGAACGCGAGCGCCGCGAACGGCTCTTCGTCGCCGGGCTTGCGCACGTCGGGTTCGCCCTTGGCGTTCTCGCCCTTGACCGGCGGGATGTCCAGGGGCGACGGCAGATAATCGATCACCGCGTCCAGCATCGCCTGCACGCCCTTGTTCTTGAACGCCGAGCCGCACAGCATCGGCACGATCTCGTTGTTGATCGTGCGCAGGCGTAGCCCCCGCTTGACTTCCTCGAGCGACAGCTCGCCCGACTCGAGGTATTTGTTCATCAGCACTTCGTTGGCTTCGGCGGCCGCCTCGATCATCTTGTCGCGCCACTCCTTGGCCTCGGCGGCGAGTTCCGCCGGGATCGCCTTGCGCTCGAACTTCATGCCCTGCGTCGCGTCGTCCCAGTAAATCGCCTGCATCGTCACCAGGTCGACGACCCCCGCGAACTTTTCCTCGGCGCCGATCGGGATCTGGATCGGCACCGGGTTGCCCTTCAGGCGGTTGCGGATATGGTCGTAGGACTTGAAGAAGTTCGCGCCCACGCGATCCATCTTGTTGATGAACGCGAGCCGCGGCACGCGGTACTTGTTCGCCTGGCGCCAAACGGTCTCGGACTGCGGCTGCACGCCGGCCACCGCGTCGTACACCATGCACGCGCCGTCCAGCACGCGCATCGAGCGCTCGACCTCGATCGTGAAGTCGACGTGCCCCGGCGTGTCGATGATGTTGATGTGGTGCTCGGGGTAGGACTGGTCCATGCCCTTCCAGAAGCACGTGGTGGCGGCGGACGTGATGGTGATGCCGCGCTCCTGCTCCTGCTCCATCCAGTCCATCACTGCGGCGCCGTCGTGCACCTCGCCCATCTTGTGCGACACCCCCGTGTAGAACAGGATGCGCTCGGTGGTCGTCGTCTTGCCGGCGTCGATATGCGCCGAGATGCCGATGTTTCGGTACCTTTCGATGGGAGTCCTGCGCGCCACGATACTCACCAGAATCCCTTCAGAACCTGTAGTGGGCGAACGCCTTGTTGGCGTCCGCCATGCGATGCACTTCTTCGCGCTTCTTCATTGCGCCGCCGCGGCCTTCGGCGGCTTCCTGCAGCTCGCCCGCCAAGCGCACGGTCATGGATTTCTCGCCGCGCTTCTGCGCCGCCTCGCGGATCCAGCGCATGGCCAGCGCCACGCGACGCACCGGGCGCACTTCAACCGGCACCTGGTAGTTGGCGCCGCCGACGCGCCGGCTCTTCACCTCGACCACCGGCTTCACGTTCTGCACCGCCTGCGTGAACACCTCGACCGGATCCTTGCCCGACTTCGTCTTGATGACGTCGAAGGCGCGATAGACGATGCCCTCGGCCACCGATTTCTTGCCGCGCGTCATCAGCACGTTGATGAACTTGGCGACGTCCGGATGGTTGAACTTCGGATCCGGCAGGATCTCGCGCTTGGGGACTTCTCTGCGACGCGGCATGGGGAGCTCGTCTCGTTCGATCTTCTCTAGGCCGTCTTCGGCGCCTTGGCGCCGTACTTGGAGCGGCTCTGCTTGCGGTCCTTCACGCCCTGCGTGTCGAGCGAGCCGCGCACGATGTGGTAGCGCACGCCCGGCAGGTCCTTCACGCGCCCGCCGCGGATCAGCACCACCGAGTGCTCCTGCAGGTTGTGGCCCTCGCCGCCGATATAGCCGATCACCTCGAAGCCGTTGGTCAGCCGCACCTTCGCCACCTTGCGCAGCGCGGAGTTCGGCTTCTTCGGCGTGGTGGTATAGACGCGCGTGCAGACGCCCCGCTTCTGCGGCGAGCCCGCGAGCGCCGGCACCTTCGACTTGGGGCGCCGCGCGGCGCGTAGACCACGCCTTAACTGATTGACGGTAGGCATTATTTTCAGTTCCCAGAAATAAACCGGGCGGCCACGTCCAGCAAACCCGTAGCCGCCCAGGCGCCAAAAAAGAGGCCGGATTATAAGGAGGAAACGGGGTCAGCGCAAGGAA
>JBBDXL010000118.1:4818-22266 GCA_040902335.1 Burkholderiales bacterium | reverse complement strand
TCGCTCGCGCTCGGCATCGGCGCGGGGCTGCTCGGCGAGCGCTGGAATCTCGCGTTCCTCGCGGAGACCGAGCGGCAGGTGGAGGAGCACCTGACCGGCCACCTGGACAAGCTTTCGCCGGACGACGCAGCCACGCGCGCGGTCGTCGCAGCCATGCGCGACGACGAAGCGAGGCATCGGCAGACCGCCCTCGCCCTGGGGGCGGCGGAATTGCCGGAGCCCGCCAAGCGGGCGATGCGCGCCATGGCGAAAGCCATGACCACGATCGCGTACCGCATCTGAGCCTGCTCTTCAGTCCTCCACAATCTCGAAGTCGCGCGTGATCTCGGCGGTCTTCGCCAGCATGGCGGTCGCCGAGCAGTATTTTTCGTGCGACAACCGGATCGCCTGCTCCACGACGTTGCGCTTCAGGTTGCGGCCGCGCACGACGAAATGCGTGTGGATGCGGGTGAAGACTTTCGGGTCCGTGGAAGCACGCTCCGCCTCGAGACGCACTTCGCAGCCCGTCACGTCCTGCCCGCTTTTCTTCAGGATCACCACCACGTCGTAGGCGGTGCAGCCGCCGGCACCGGCGAGCACGGTCTCCATGGGCCGCGGCGCGAGATTGCGGCCGCCGCCCTCAGGCGCGCCATCCATCGCCAGGATGTGGTTGCTGCCGGTTTCGGCGATGAACGACATGCCCGCGCCGGTCCAGCGGATCGTGCACTCCATGAAATTCCTCTCGCCTAATCAGTCTGTTGCACGATGCATCGCTAAATTCAATGGGGCTGGAGGGAAATTATATTGCAGTGCACCATGCGGTCCGGCATAATGCGTTCCGTCGCGGGCGCATTTCCTCCTCCTCGCGCCTTGCGACGTTATCTTCTCCACCCTCCTCCATTGGTGGATTCAGCGCAACCTCCGGGTTGCGCTTTTTTTTTGTCCCAACAAGGGTTTGACGCTCAAGCGCGGGTCCCATAGAATCCGCGCCTTTTCCCGCCTGGCCCGAGATGAAGACCTTTGCAGCAAAACCCCAGGACATCGTGCATGGATGGTACCTGGTGAACGCCGACGGCAAGGTGCTCGGCCGCCTCGCCGCGCAGATCGCGTCGCGGCTGCGCGGCAAGCACAAGGCCGAATTCACCCCGCATGTCGACACCGGCGATTACATCGTGGTCGTCAACGCCGCGAAGATCCGGGTCACCGGCAGGAAGACGCTGGACAAGAAGTACTACCGGCATACGCGCTATCCCGGCGGGCTGCGCGAGACGAATTTTGCCAAGCTGCAGGCGCGCCACCCCGGGCGGGCGCTCGAGCGGGCGGTGAAGGGCATGCTGCCGAAGGGGCCGCTCGGCTACGCGATGCTGAAGAAGCTCAAGGTCTACGGCGCATCGACGCACCCGCACGCCGCGCAGCAGCCCAAAGCGCTCGAGATCTGAGGATACGAAAATGGTCGGCGACTACTACTACGGTACGGGGCGGCGCAAGAGTTCGGTCGCCCGTGTTTTCCTGAAGCCCGGCAAGGGACAGATCATCGTCAACGGCAAGCCGGTGGACCAGTTCTTTGCGCGCGAGACGGGACGCATGATCGTGCGCCAGCCCCTCCAAGTGACCAAGAACGCCTCGACTTTCGACATCAAGGTCAACGTCTACGGTGGCGGCGAAAACGGCCAGGCGGGCGCGGTGCGCCACGGCATCGCGCGCGCGCTCCTCGAATACGATGCGGGGCTCAAACCGGCGCTGAGCGCAGCCGGCCTCGTGACGCGCGACGCGCGCGAGGTGGAGCGCAAAAAGGTCGGCCTGCGCAAGGCGCGCCGCCGCCCGCAGTTCTCCAAGCGCTGAACGCCGCCACGGCGAAGTGCTTGCACGAGGCCGCCCCCGGGGCGGTCTTTTGTTTTTTGCGGTAAGCGGATGCATCATCGCGCCGTGGGCGTAGCCACCAAATTTGTGAAATTGCGCCGGCGCTTCGGCATCGCCGCGCCGCGCGTCGCCGTGCGCTCGGAGGTGGCGTGGTACCTGCGCTGGCTCGGGCTGATCCTGGTGCTGGCCTGCTCGGCCGCGCTCGCCGCATGGATGTACGACGCGGGCCGCAGGTTCGCCGGATTCGATCGCAGCGAGGTCGCGCAGGAGCTCGCCGACGCGCGCCGCGATCTGCAGGCCACGCGCGCCGAGCTCGAGCGCCTGCGCGCGGTGGCGAACGCCGCCGACAGCAGGCTCGCCATCGAGCGCACCGCGCAGCTCAAGCTCGCGCAGCAGATACGCGGGCTGGAGCAGGAAACCTCGCGGCTGCGCGAGGAGCTGGCGATCTTCGAAAGCATGCTCTCCGCGGAGTCGCGCGCCGCGAACCCGCTGTCGGTCAATCGCTTCAAGGTGGTGCCCGACGTGCTGCCCGGGGAGTACCGCTACCGGCTGCTCCTGCTGCTCGCGCCGGGCTCGCGGCGCGACCGCGATTTCCAGGGCCGGCTCGAGCTGGTGGTGAGCCTGACGGAGGGCGGCAAAAATGCTATGATGACCTTCCCTGAAGCGGGAGACCCCAGCGCCTCGGCTTTCCGCTTGACTTTCAGGCACTTCCACCGCGTCGAAGGCATCTTCCGGGTGGATCCGAAAGCCAAAGTGGAGAGCGTTCAGGTGCGTGTCTATGAGGCGGGGTCGGACCAGATCAAGGCCGCGCAGACCGCGTCACCGGGATAGGGGAAGGAGCGATCATGTTCAGCAAGAGTCCGAAGCCGCAGAGCCGCATCGACAGCCTGATCGGCGCCACCACGCGCATCGAGGGCAATGTGTTCTTCAGCGGCGGTCTGCGCGTGGACGGTGCCGTACGCGGCAACGTCGCCGCGCTGCCCGACCAGCCGGGCACGCTGGTGGTTTCGGAGCATGCGCGCATCGACGGCGAAGTCGCTGCTTCGCACATCGTGGTGAACGGCACCATCAATGGCCCGGTGCACGCCGCCGAGACGCTTGAACTCCAGGTCGGCTCGCGCGTCAAAGGCGATGTACACTACAAAAACCTGGAGATCCAGCAGGGAGCAATCGTGGAAGGGCGCCTGGTGCACCAGGGCGGGGTCGAATTGAAAGGGGTCGAGCTCAAGCTCGCCTCCGGCGGCGACAAGCCGCGTTCATGATTTGACGGACATGCAGGAACATTGGAGCGAGCTATGAATGCAGTCACCGAAATGCCGGCACCGCTGGTCTTCTCCGACAACGCCGCGGGCAAAGTGAAGCAGCTGATCGAGGAAGAGGGCAACGCGGAACTCAAGCTGCGGGTCTTCGTGTCGGGCGGCGGCTGCTCGGGATTCCAGTACGGGTTCACCTTCGACGAGGTGCAGAACGAGGATGACACCGTGATGCAGAAGAACGGCGTCACCCTGCTCATCGACCCGATGAGCTATCAGTATCTCGTGGGTGCGGAAATCGACTATCAGGAAAATCTGGAAGGCGCCCAATTCGTGATCAAGAACCCGAACGCCACCAGCACCTGCGGCTGCGGCTCTTCCTTCTCGGCCTGACCGGGAGGGCGAAATCCTGCAAAGGGGGCCGCGGCCCCCTTTGTGTTTTCTAGGCCGGATAAATCGCGCCGAGGACGCGCACGCCGCGGGCGCCGGTCACCGCGGGCAGGTTTCCCGGCTTTCCCCGCACTGCCTGCTGTGCGAGCCACGCGCAGGCCGCGGCCTCGACCTGCGTCGGCTCAATGCCATGCCGGTCGCTGCTGTCGACGGGCACGGGCGCGAGCAGCGCTTCCAGGCGCGCCGTCAGCGCGCGATTGCGCACGCCGCCCCCGCAGACGATCAGGCGTCGCGCGCCCCGGAAATGGCCGCGCATCGCGCGCGCCACGCTGAGCGCCGTCAATTCCAGAAGCGTCGCCTGCACCACCTGAGGGTCCGCCGCACTCGGCAGTTTGCGCTCGAGCCATGCTGCGTTGAACAGGCCCCGCCCGGTGCTCTTGGGAGGCGGCAGCGAAAAATAAGGCTCGGCGAGTAGCGTCTCGAGCAGCGCCGCGTCCGCGCGCGCTCCAGCCGCCCAGGCACCGTTCTCGTCCTGCGGCCGGCCCAGATGCCGTTGCGCCCACAGGTCCATGAGGCAGTTGCCGGGGCCGGTGTCGAAGCCCGCCACGCTGCCGCGGGCCGGCAGCCAGGAGATATTCGCCATGCCGCCCAGATTCAGCACGACGCGGTCCTCGGTGTCGTTCGCGAACATGACGGCGTGAAACGCGGGCGCCAGCGGCGCGCCCTGGCCGCCGGCCGCCACGTCCCGGCTGCGAAAATCGGCGACGACGCGCGTTCGCGTCAGCTCCGCGAGCAGCGCGGCATTGCCGATCTGCACCGTGTATCCGTCCTCGGGGCGGTGGCGCACGGTCTGGCCGTGGCAGCCGATGGCCTGCAGCTCGCCGCAATCGGCCGGGGCGGCCGCGAGGAGGTCGGCGATCGCGCCGGCATACGTGCGCGCAAGCTCGTTGGCGCACAGGGCCGCGCGCTCGAGCTCGCCGTGCGCCCCCGCATTCAGCGCCAGCAGCTCCGCGCGCAGCGCAGGCTCGAAGGCGCGATACGCGTGGCCCAGGGGCCGCGGCTTGGGCGCCGCAAGGTCCACCACCACCGCGTCGACTCCGTCGAGGCTGGTCCCCGACATGAGGCCCGCGTAGAGCTCGCGGCTCACTCCAGGCGCGCGAGCGGACTGGCGGCGAGCTGCTCGAGGCGCGCGACGAGCGGCCCGGCGTGGCGCCGGAACGCGGGCAGCGCCGCAGCGGGCACGGGCTCACCGGCCGGCATCGAGATCGCGTACGGATTGCGCGCCCGTCCTGCGATCTGGAACTCGTAATGCAGATGCGCTCCCGTGGCCCAGCCGGTGCTGCCGACGTGCGCGACGATGTCGCCCTGCGCCACGCGCGTGCCGCGGCGCACGCCCGGCGCAAAGCGCGACAGATGCGCGTAGAGCGTCGAGTACTGGCCGCGGTGGCGCAGGATCACCACCTTGCCGTAGCCGCCCTTGTGCCCGGCGAATTCAACTACGCCGTCGCCCGCCGCGCGCACGCGCGTGCCCGCGGGCGCCGCGTAGTCGACGCCGGTATGCGCGCGCCAGGACCTCAGGAACGGATGCCTGCGCATGCCGAACCCGGAGCTGATGCGCGTGTACTCGAGCGGCGAGCGCAGGAACTCCTTGCGCAGGTTGCTGCCGTCGGGTGCGTAGTAGCCGCCGCCGCCGCGCGCGCTCGGATAGTGCACGGCGCGCAACAGGCGGCCCTGATTGACGAACTCGGCGGCCAGCACCCGCCCCGCATGCAGCGCGCGTCCGCCCAGATAGTGCTGCTCGTAGACCACGCTGAAGCGGTCGCCTCGGCGCAGGTCACGATGAAAGTCGATCTCCCCGGCGAAGATGTCGGCGACCTGGATGGCGACGGCATCGGGGATGCCCGCGGCGTCCGAGGCCGCGAACAGGGAGCTTTGCACGACTCCGGCGCGCATCAGCGTTTCGGTGCGCAAGGGCGCCGGGCGCTGCTCGGCGCGGAAGCCGTCGTGCGCGCGCTCGATCACCATCTGCAGCTCGCGCGCCGGGAGGTAGCTCAGTTCGAGGAGCTCGCCGCCGGCGCCGACCCGCGCCGAGACCGCGCGCCCGGGGCGCAGGAAGCGCATCGCCGGCGTGCGCGCGAGCTGGCGCGAGTCCTCGGCGGCGACGCCGAGGCGCTCGAGCAGGGCGGCGAGCGTGTCGCCGCGCTGGAACCGTTCCTCGCGCAGGTAGTCCGCCGGCGCAGGCAATACGGCATCCGCGGTGCGCAGCGCCACCGGTTCGGCGACCGCCCGTCGCAGCAGGATCGCCTCGGCCTCAGGCGACGGCGTCATGGTGGCGAACGCGACGACGGCGCCGGAGAACGCAAGCACGGCCATCAGTGCGGCGCGCCGCAACGGCGCGTGGGGAGTCATGGATCGGCTAGAATTCTTTTCCATTCAGATGCCTGCATCAGTCTAGCAAATATCCCCAGTGCGGCAAAACGACAAGCCCTCGGTTACGGAGGCCCTCGAGCTGATCAAGCGCGGTACGGAGGAATTGATCGTCGAGGAAGAGCTTGCGCGTAAGCTGGCGCGCGGCAAGCCGCTGCGCGTGAAGCTCGGCCTGGACCCGACGGCGCCCGACCTGCACCTCGGCCATACGGTGGTCATCAACAAGCTGCGCCATTTTCAGGAGCTCGGCCACCAGGTGCAGTTCCTGATCGGCGATTTCACCGGCATGATCGGCGACCCGACGGGCAAGAACCAGACGCGCCCGCCGCTGTCGCGCGAGCAGATCCTGGAGAACGCGAAAAGCTACCGCGAGCAGGCGTTCAAGATCCTCGACCCGGACCGGACGCAGATCCTGTTCAATTCGGAGTGGTCCGACAAGCTCGGCGCCGAAGGCATGATCCGGCTCGCTGCGCGCTACACGGTGGCGCGCATCCTGGAGCGCGAAGATTTCGCCAGGCGCTACCGGGCCGGGCAGCCGATTGCCGTGCATGAGCTGCTCTACCCCCTGATGCAGGGCTACGACTCGGTGGCCATGAAGGCCGACGTCGAGCTCGGCGGCACCGACCAGAAATTCAACCTGCTGGTCGGGCGCGAGCTGCAGAAGGACTACGGCCAGGAGCCGCAGTGCGTGCTGACTACGCCGCTGCTCGAGGGGCTCGACGGCGTCAACAAGATGTCCAAGTCGCTCGGCAACACTGTCGGCATCGCCGAGGCGCCGGCGGAGATCTTCGGCAAGCTGATGTCGGTCTCGGACGAGCTGATGTGGCGCTACATCGAGCTGCTGTCGTTCGAGCCGCGGGCGACGATACGCAGGTGGCGCGGCGCGGTGGCGGCGGGGTCCAATCCGCGCGACGTCAAGATCCAGTTCGCGAAGGAGATCGTGGCCCGCTTTCATTCGCGCGCCGCCGCCGATCGCGCCGAGCAGGAGTTCGCGCAGCGCTTTCGCCACGGGCAGGCGCCCGAGAACATGCCCGAAGTGACGCTGCGGGCGCCCGCCGGCGGCCTCGCCGTGACGCAGGCGCTCAGGCAGGCCGGCCTCGTGCCGAGCGTATCCGAGGCGGTGCGCAACATCGAGCAGGGCGGGGTGAAGCTGAACGGCGAGCGGCTCGCCGACAAGGCGCGCAAGCTCGCGGCGGGGCAAACCGTGGTCGCCCAGGTCGGCAAGAGAAAATTCGCGCGCATCAGGATCTCATGAGCTACGAGATCTACGCCATCAAGTACGCGCACCACGAGCGCAACGCGAGCGCCAACTTCCTCGGCGGCGACCCGCACGACGGGCCGATGCCGATGGACTATTTCGTCTGGCTGATCCGCGGCCAGGGGCGCGAGATCGTCGTCGACTCCGGCTTCAACGCCGCGGTCGCCGCGAAGCGCGGACGCCGCATCACCTTGCCGGTCGAGGAAGGCTTGCGTCTCATGCAGGTCGATGTCGCCGGCGTGAAGGACGTGGTCATCACGCACCTGCACTACGACCACGTCGGCAATTTCGACATTTTTCCGCAGGCGACATTCCATCTGCAGGACCTCGAAATGCAGTACGCCACCGGCCGCTGCATGGCGGTCGAGGCCATGCGCCACGCCTACGAGCTCGAGGACGTCGTCGGCATGGTGCGCCGGGTGTATGCCGGGCGCGTGCGCTTTCACGGCGGCGACGACGAGCTCGCGCCGGGCGTGACGCTGCACCACGTCGGCGGCCACACCCTGGGACTGCAGATCGTGCGCGTCGCCACGCGCCGCGGCTGGGTGGTGCTCGCCTCGGACGCGAGCCATTTCTACGCCAACATGGAAGAGGGGCGGCCCTACCCCATCGTCTACAACGTCGGCGACATGGTCGAGGGCTGGCGCCGCGCGCAGGCGCTCGCGGATTCGCCCGCGCACGTCATTCCCGGGCACGATCCGCTGGTGATGGAGCGCTATCCGGCGCCGGCGGCACCACTTCAGGGCACGGTCGTCAGGCTGGACTGACGCGCTGTTCGACATTTATTCTGTTGACCGGAAAATTTCGAGCGTGTACGCTGCCGCTCGCCTTGCGAAAACCATCCAGAGGAGGAGCAACATGAGGTTATTCGTTCGTTCGGCTGTCGCGCTCGCGGCTGCCGCTGCATTTGCCGCGGGAGCGCAGGCGCAAACGAGCCTGAAGATGCAGGCCACATGGCCGGCCAGCCTGACGCTCTACGAAAACTTCACCTACTTCGTCGACCGCATCCACAAGACCTCGGGCGGCAGCCTGAAGATCGACGCGATGCCCGCGGGGCAGGTCGTGCCGGCCTTCGAGGTGCTCGACGCCACGCACAAGAAGGTGCTCGACGGCGGGCACGCCTGGTCGGGCTACTGGGTCGGCAAGAACAAGACCGCGATCCTGTGCACCGGCGGTCCGGGCGGAACCTTCGGCATGGACATGATCGATGCGCTCGGCTGGATGCACCACGGCGGCGGCATCGAGCTGTGCAACGAGTTCTTCCAGAAGGAGCTCAAGCTCAACGTGCACTGGATTCCGATCCTGCCCTCGGGACCGCAGGCCTTCGGCTGGTTCAAGCGCCCGATCAGGAACCTCGCCGACTTCAAGGGCATGAAGTGCCGGCAGACGGGCATGGCGGCCGAGGTGTGGAATCGCATGGGCATGACCACGGTCAACATGCCGGGCGGCGAGATCATCCCCGCCGCGCAGCGCGGCGTGATCGACTGCGCCGAATGGGTCGGCGGCGTCGAAGACATGCGCCTGGGCTTCCAGAACGTGTGGAAGTACCACTACACGCCCGGGGTGCACGAGAACGTCACCATCGGCGAAGTGCTGGTGAACGGCGACGTGTGGCAGGCGATGAAGCCCGAGCACCGCGAGCTGATGAAGTCGATCGCCAGCGAGACCTTCGTCATCTGGTGGGCGAAATGGCAGCGGCAGAACGCCGACGCGATCAGGGAGCTGCAGGAAAAACACGGCGTCAGGATCCTGCGCACGCCGCCCGCCATCCTGATCGAGTTCCTGAAGACCTGGGACACGATCGCCGCGGAAGAGGGCGCCAAGAACCCGTTCTTCAAGAAGGTGCACGACTCGCAGCGGGCCTACGCCTCGCTGGTCGTGCCGGCGAAGCGCTTCATGTTCCCGCCGTCCCAGTTCATCCCGAACTACTATTTCCCGGAAAAGGCGGCGGGGAAGAAATAGGGCAGCAGGTCTCGGTACGGGGGCGGTGATCCGCCCCCGTTTGCTTGTGTAAGGTCGGGAAATGGCAGAACCGGTCGCATTCCATATCCGGTTGGTCCGGATCATTGACAGGTTTACAGACACCACCGGCACCTGGGTCGCCTGGCTCAACGTGCTGCTGGTGGGCGTCGTCGCGTGGGAAGTGTTCGCGCGCTATCTGTTCAACAAGCCCACCCTCTGGTCGTTCGAGCTCACCTACATGCTCTACGGCACGATTTTCATGCTCGGCGCGGCGTACGCGCTGCACAAGGGCGCGCACATCCGCACCGACTTCTTTTTCGAGAAGTGGTCGATCCGCACCAAGGGCGTGATCGACTCGGTGGCCTACCTCGTGTTCTTTTTCCCCTCCATATTCGTGTTCATGCTGGTGAGCGGCGGCGAGGGCCTGTATTCCTACAGCATCGCCGAGGAATCGGAGCAGACGCCCTGGCGGCCCTACATCTGGCCGTTCAAGCTCATGGTGCCCCTGGCCTGCCTGCTGCTGCTGATCCAGGGCGTGTCCGAGACCATCAAGAGCGTGTGGGCGGCGCGCACGGGCGAAGAGCTCGAGCACAAAGAGAAGATCGAGATCTAGCCCATGACCGATCTCGCGCTGCTCGGGCTGGTCATGCTGATGGTGATGATCGGGGCGATCTTCATCGGCTTCCCGATCTCGTTCACGCTGCTGTTCCTCGCGCTCGCCTTCGGCTACCTCGGCCTGGGCGAGGTGGTGTTCAGCCTGGCCTACTTCCAGACCATCGGCATGATGAAGGAGGAGCTGCTGGCGGCGGTGCCGCTGTTCATCTTCATGGGCTTCATCACCGAGCAGGCGGGGCTGATGGAGCGCCTGTTCACGGCGTTCCGCCTGCTGCTCGCGCCGATCCGCGGCGCCCTGTTCGCGGTGGTCATCCTGACGGCCGCGGTGTTCGCCATGGCGACCGGCATCGTCGGCGCCGCCGTCACGGTGCTCGGCATCATGGCGAGCCCGATCATGGTGAAGACCGGCTACGACGCGCGCCTCTCGGCAGGCGCGATTACCGCCGGCGGCACGCTCGGCATCCTGATTCCGCCCTCGGTGATGCTGATCGTGATGGGACCGGTGCTGGGCGTTTCCGTGGCCGACCTGTACGCCGCGGCCTTCGGCCCCGGCCTGCTGCTCGCCGCGCTGTACCTCGGGTACCTGCTCGCGCGCGCGTTCTTCAATCCGAAGCTCGGTCCGCCGGTGCCCAGGGAGGAGCGCATCTACGGCATCAGCAGAATTCTGCGGGAAGTGTTCCTCGGCGTGGTGCCGCTCCTCGGCCTGATCGCCGCGACGCTCGGCTCGATCCTGGCGGGGATCGCCACGCCCACGGAGGCCTCGGGCATCGGCGCGCTCGGCGCGCTGATCCTCGCCGCGTCCTACCGCAAGCTCACCTACGCCGGGCTGAAGCGCGCCGTGCTCAGCACGACCGCAACCGCCAGCATGGTGCTGTTTCTCGCCGTGACCTCGAACGTCTTCGGCGCGGTGTTCGCGCGCATGGGCTCGGCGAACTGGATCACCGAGTCGATGCTGGCGCTGAATTTCTCGCCGCTGCTGATGCTGGTGGTGGTGCTGATCCTGATCTTCCTGCTCGGCTGGCCGTTCGAGTGGCCGGCGATCGTGCTGGTGTTCCTGCCGATCTTCTACCCGGTGATGAACGAGCTCAAGCCGGCGCTCGGCGTGGCGCTCGGCATCGAGCCGGACATGGTGATGGTCTGGTTCGGCGCGCTCGTCGCGGTAGTCCTGCAGACGGCGTTCCTGTCGCCGCCGGTGGCGATGTCGGCGTACTACCTGCGCCAGGTGGTGAAAGACTGGTCGCTCGCCAACATCTACCACGGCATGTTCCAGTTCATGATCCTGCAGGTGTTCGCCATTGCGACGATCGTCGCTTTCCCGTCCGTCGCCACCTGGTTTCCGGAGCGGCTGCAGGCGCAGTCGCGCGCCATCGTGACCGACGACGTGGAAGGCGCGACTTCGCTCGAGGATTACCAGCCCGCGGGCGGCTACGGCGAGGCCCTGCGCGAAGCGCTCGAGGACGCGCGCGAGGAAGAGGCGCTGGAGGACAAGGAGGAGGAAGGCGCGGGAGGCAGCCTGGAGCAAGACGAAGCCACAAAGGCAGGCAGATAGCGGGACGCGCCGCTGCTCAAGGGCCGGGCCGCGCGCCCGGCTTTTTTTTTGTGCTACAACCCCCCGCATGCCAATCGACTTCGACGCGCCCGTCGATCGCGCGGGGACCTGGTCGTCGCGCTGGGAGCGCTACGCCGGGCGCGACGTCATCGCGCTGTGGGTCGCGGACTCCGATTTCCGCGCGCCGCCGTGCGTGCTGGAGGCGATGGCGGCGCGGCTGCGCCACGGCGTGCTCGGCTACACGGCGCCGCCGCCCGAGCTGCGCGGCGTCATCGCGGCGCGCATGCAGCGCCTTTACCGCTGGCGCATCGAACCCGACTGGATCGTGTTCCTGCCGGGCGTGGTGCCGGGGCTGCATCTGGCCGCGCGCCATCTGCTGCGCGCCGACGAGCACGCGCTGGTGCCGACGCCCATCTACCACCACTTCAAGCGCGCCGTGGAGCTTGCGCCGCGCGCGCACGACGACGTGCCGCTGACGCTGCAGGGCGGGCGCTGGGTATTCGACGAGGCGCGGCTGGCCGCCGCGGTGCGCCCGGACACGCGGCTGCTCTACCTGTGCAATCCGCAGAACCCGGGCGGCACGATCTTCACCCGCGCCGAGCTCGAGCGCCTGGCGCGATTTGCCGAGCGGCACGACCTCGTCATCTGCTCGGACGAGATCCATGCCGACCTGCTGCTCGATGCGGGCAAGCCCCACCTGCCGATCGCCGCGCTCGCGCCCGAGGTCTCGCGCCGCACGGTGACGCTCGCCTCGCCCAACAAGACCTTCAACTTTCCCGGCGCCGGCTGCGCCTGGGCGATCGTCGAGGACGCTGAGCTGCGCCGCGCGTTCTCAGCCGATCATCACGCCACCGTGCATGACCCGTCCCTCTTCGGCTACATCGCGGCGCTTGCCGCCTACCGCGACGGGGAGGCCTGGCTCGCGGCGCAGCTCGATTACCTGCGCGGCAATCGCGATCTCGTGCAGCGCGCGGTGGCGGAGATGGAGGGAATGGCGATGGCGCACGTCGAGGCGACCTACCTGGCGTGGATCGACGCGCGTGGCCTCGGCGTGGCAGACCCGCACGCGCACTTTCTCGCGCATGGCGTGGCGCTCTCGCCGGGCGCGCAGTTCGGCGCGCCGGGCTACGTGCGGCTCAACTTCGGCACTCAGCGTGCGCGCCTGGAACAAGCCCTGGCGCGCATCGCCTCGGCGGCTTCCAGCACGCGCGAGAGATGAGCGTCGGTCACGCCGAGCTCGGCCATGTGGCGGAGCGTCGCGCGGATGTACTCGGTGCACGGGCCGCGCTCGCCTACGCCCTGTGCCACGAGCTGTGCGCGGCTGCGCAGGTCGAGCTCGCGCTTGAACTGCGAGTGCGCCGGATCGGCGACGAACGCCAGCGCGCGCACCTTGCGGCCGCGCGCGATGCGCACCGGCACCAGGCGCGCCTGGTAGACGCGGCGCGGCATCTCGCGGTTCCACAGCTGCGCCAGCGCGGCGCGTACTCGCCGCGCGGGGACGCGGAACGCCATGCCCCAGCAGGAGCCGCCGCGGCACAGGCCCATGACGAGCCCCGGGCGGTGGTGCGTGCCCCGGTAGCGCGTCGAGAGGATGCACAGTGCGCGGTGGTAGCCGCGCAGCAGGCCCACGCTGCGCTCCGCGAACGGAAAGCCCGGAGACCACATCAGCGAGCCGTAGCCGAACACCCACAGGTCGCCGCGCGGCAGCGCGGCGCGGAAGTGCGCGAGGTCCATTCGCTCAGCTGTGGTTCGCCATGGGCGGGCCGCTGCGCATTATAGAATCTGCCGCAGGAAGAACGGCGATGAACCGTATCACGCGGCGGCCGCCGCTCGTCGGCCGCTACACCCTCGAGGAAGTGGCGCTGGCGGCGCGCAACAGCGGCATGCCGCTGGAGTCGCTGCGCCACGACGTGACGCCGGCAGGTGTGCACTATTGCCTGATCCACTTCGATATCCCCGACCTCGCGCCGCCCGCCTGGCGGCTGCAGGTGGACGGACTGGTGGACAAGGCCCTGTCGTTGTCCCTGGAGGAGCTGCGCGCGCTGCCCGTGCGCACCGAGCGCGTCACGCTCGAATGCGCGGGCAATGGCCGCGCCCAGGTGTCGCCGCGCTACCCGTCCATCCCGTGGATCGAGGAAGGCGTGTCCACGGCGGAATGGACCGGCGTACCGCTGACGGCGGTGCTGCGCGCCGCAGGATTGCGCGCACAGGCCATGGAGCTCGTGTTCTGGGGCGCGGATCGCGGCATCGACCGGGGCGTCGAGCACGCGTTCGCGCGCAGCCTCGTGCCGGCAGAAGCCCTGCGCGAGGACGTGCTGCTCGCCTACGCGATGAACGGCCAGCCGCTGCCGCCGCAGCACGGCTTCCCGCTGCGGCTCGTGGTGCCGCGCTGGTACGGCATGGCGAGCGTCAAGTGGCTGGAGCGCATCGAGGCGATCGACCATGCCTTCGATGGCGTGCAGCAGGCGCACAGCTACCACTTCAGGAAACTGCCCGGGGAGCGCGGCGTGCCCTGCACGCTGATGCGCGTCAACTCCCTGCTCGCGCCGCCCGGGGTCCCCGACTTCTTCACGCGCCGGCGCGTGCTGCGCGCGGGGCGCGCCGCGATCCTGGGCCGCGCGTGGTCGGGCGAGGGGCCGGTGGTACGCGTGGAATTCTCGGCAGACGGCGAGTGGCGCGACGCGCAGCTCGAGGCTGCACCCTGCGCGCACGCCTGGCAGCGCTGGCGCGCGAGCTGGGACGCCCCGCCCGGCGAGCACGAGCTCGCCTGCCGCGCCACCGATGCCGCGGGCAACGTGCAGCCGCTCGAGCCGCCCTGGGACGTAACCGGGTTCGGCAACAACGCAGTGCATCGCGTCGCGGTGCGCGTCGTTTAGAATCGCCCCCGTTGAACGCTCCCCTTGCCGCCGACGTGGATTGGTCGCTCGCCACGCACCAGGTGCTTGCGCGCCTGGGCTTTGGCGTCGTCGGCTTCGTGCCCGACGCCGGCCACAAGCGCCTGATCGAGCTGGTCCAGGCCGATGCGCGCATGCGCACGGTGGTGATGACCACCGAGGAGGAAGGCATCGGGCTCGCGACCGGCGCGTGGCTGGGCGGCGCCAAGACCGCGCTGCTCATGCAATCGAGCGGCGTCGGCAACATCGTGAACGCGCTCGGCATGGTGCGCGAGTGCCGCGTCCCGCTGCTCATCGTCGTCACCATGCGCGGCGAGTACGGCGAGTTCAATCCCTGGCAGGTGCCGATGGGGCAGGCCACCGCGGAGGTGCTGCGCGCCATGGGCGCCGTCGTCCAGCAGGCGAACGCCGCGGCCGAGGTCGCAGCGCACGTCGATGCGGCCGCGCGGCTCGCGTTCGGCAGCTACTGCGCGGCGGCGGTGCTGATCTCGCAGCGCGTGATCGGCATCAAGAGCTTCCAGGAGCAGGCCGCGCAATGACGCTGCAGCGGCGCGAGGTCGTCCAGGCCCTGCTCGCGGACCGCGGCGAGCTGCTGGTGGTCGCCGGCCTCGGCTCGACCGCCTGGGACTGCACGGCGGCAGGCGATTCAGCGCTCACCTTCCCGATGTGGGGCGCGATGGGCAGCGCGGCGATGACGGGCCTGGGCCTGGCGCTCGCGCAGCCGCAGCGGCGCGTGCTGGTGCTCACGGGGGACGGTGAAATGCTGATGGGCCTGGGATCGCTCGCCACCATCGGCGTGCAAAGGCCCGGGAACCTCACGCTGGTGGTGATCGACAACGAGCGTTACGGGGAAACCGGCATGCAGGCGACGCACACCGCGCATGGGGTGGACCTCGCCGCCATGGCGCGTGCGGCCGCATTCGCCTCGGGGATCCTGGTGCGCGACGCGGCGGGAGTCGCCCGCCTGCGCCGGAGTATCCATCAGGACGCGGGCCCGCACTTCGCCCAGATCAAGGTGGCGGCGGCGAAGGACCCCCTGGTGCTGCCGCCGCGCGACGGTGCGCTGCTCAAGAATCGATTCCGCGAGGCCCTGCTGGGGAAAGGCGCGGCGCTGCAGTGAGGCGCGCGCCGTAGCGTGGGCCGTTGGCCCACCCTACAGCACCTTGCCGGGGTTCATCAGGTCCTGCGGGTCGAGGGCGCGCTTCAGCGCGCGCATCAGCTCCAGCTCGAGCGCGCCCTTGTGGCGCCGGATCTCCTCGCGCTTCATCTGCCCGAGGCCGTGCTCCGCCGAGATCGAGCCGCCGAGCGCGGCGACGACGCCGTAGACGACGCGGTTCACCTCTTCGCGGCGCGCGAGGAGCGCCGCGTCGCCGACGTTGAAGTGGATGTTGCCGTCGCCGATGTGCCCGAACACGTACAGCGGCGCGCCCGGGAACCGCGCCTGCAGCGCGGCTTCAGCGCGTGCGATGAGCTCCGGGACCTTGGAGACCGGCACCGAAACGTCGTGCTTGACGTTGGCGAACTGCGCCTCGGGGATCGTCTCGCGGATACGCCACAGCGCAGCCGACTGCGCGGTGCTCGAGGCGAGGGCCGCGTCCTCGACCTGCGGCGCCGCGGCCAGCGTCTCGGGCTCCAGCGCCAGGTCGAACTGGGCGAGGACGTACCACGCGTGCGCGTGCGGCAGGGGATCGCGCGTCGCCTCGTCGTGCGCCAGCACCGCCTCGAGGCAGCGGCGCGACACGAGCTCGAATGCGCTGATGCGCTCGCCCAGGTGCGTGCGAAGATGCGCAAGCAACTCCACGGCGTGCACCGGGCTGGCGAGCCCGATCCAGGCGCTCGCCTGGGCCGCAGGCTTTGGATGCAGCTTCAGCACCGCGGCGGTGATCACGCCCAGCGTGCCTTCCGCGCCGAGAAACAGCTGCTTCAGGTCGTAGCCGGAGTTGTCCTTGCGCAGCGCGCGCAGGCCGTCCCACACCCGGCCATCGGACAGCACCACCTCGAGCCCCAGCACCTGCTCGCGCGCGTTGCCGTAGCGCAGCACGTTGACGCCGCCGGCGTTGGTGGAGAGATTGCCGCCGATCTGGCAGCTGCCTTCGGCGGCGAGCGAGAGCGCGAACAGGCGCCCCGCGGCGTCGGCCGCCTGCTGCACCTCCGCCAGCACGCAGCCGGCTTCGGCGGTGAGGGTGTCGTTCAGCACGTCGATGCTGCGGATGCGATTCAGCCTGGAGAGCGACAGCACGACTTCGCGGCGCGCGCCGCTCGGCACCGAGCCGCCCGAGAGACCGGTATTGCCGCCCTGGGGAACCACCGCGATGCCCTCGCGCGCGCACAATCCCACGAGTGCGGCGACTTCCGCCGTGCTCGCCGGCCGCAGCACGCATTCGGCGCTCGCGCCGTACTGCTTGCGCCAGTCACGCGTATAGGAGGCCGTATCGCGCGGCTCGGTGAGCACGTTCTGCCCGCCGATGAGCGCGGCGAACGCGGACTGCAGGCGGGCATCCATGTTGGGTATTATCGCCCGATGGAACCGATGACCCACGACCCGGCGCGGGGCGCGCTGCCCTTTGCCGCCGGCGCCGCCGCGCGCACCGTCGAACAAGCGATTCTTTCGCGCCGCAGCCTGCGCGCCTTCAAGCCCGACCCGGTGCCGCGCGCGACCGTGGAGCGCATCCTCGCGCTCGCGAGCCGCGCGCCTTCGGGAACCAACATCCAACCCTGGAAGGTTTACGTGGTCGCGGGTGACGTGCGCGACCGGCTTGCGGGCATCATGCACGACGAATGCATGCGGCATGGCGACGATTGGAAGCGGGAGTATGACTACTATCCGCCGCAATGGCGCGAGCCTTATCTTGCGCGCCGCCGCAAGATCGGCTGGGACCTGTATGGGCTGCTCGGCATCGCCAAGGGCGATCGTCACCGGACGCGGCGGCAACATGCGCGCAACTACCTCTTCTTCGATGCGCCGGTGGGTCTGGTAATCACGCTGGACCGCGACCTGCCGGTGGGCGCCTGGCTCGACACCGGGATGTTCGTGCAGAACGTGATGCTCATGGCGCGGGCCTACGGCTTGGACACTTGCCCGCAGGCAGCGATCGCCAACGCGCATGCCATCGTGCGGCGCGCCCTGCAGATCCCCGAGGCGGAGATCGTCGTCTGCGGGATGTCGCTCGGTCACGCGCGCGCCGACGCGGTGGAGAACACGCTGGTGACCGAGCGCGAGCCGGTCGCGGGCTTCGCGAGATTCTTCGGCTTCTGATGCGC
>JBBDXL010000118.1:0-4718 GCA_040902335.1 Burkholderiales bacterium | reverse complement strand
GCGAGCCCGGCCTCGTGGCGGCGAACGCCTACTCGGCGGCGCTGGTGCTCGAGGCAGGGGTGCGCGCCGCGGGCAGCCTCGAGCAGGAGCGCCTGCGCGCGGCGCTGGCGGCGCTGGAGACGGAAACGCCGATCGGCCGCTACCGCGTGGGCAAGGGCGGGGTGCAGCTCGAGGCGAAGCCCGCGGTGGTGCAGATCCTGCGCGGCCGCGCCGAAATCGTGTGGCCGCGCGCTCGCGCTACGGCACAATTGCGGCTTCCCTATCCGCGCTGGGACGAAAGGCCGGTGCATGCCGCTCAATAGGACCTACCTGTTCGTGCCCGGCAACCACCCGCGGCGCGTGGAGAAGGCGCTCGCGCTGCAGGCCGACGCGGTGATCCTCGACCTGGAGGACGCGGTGGCGGTCGCTGACAAGGCCGCAACGCGCGAGCCGGTGGCCGAGGCGCTCAAGCGCCCGCGCCGCTGCCGCGGCTATGTGCGCGTGAATGCGCCCTCGACGCCGTTCTGCTACCGCGACCTGGTGGAGACGATCCACCCCGGCGTGGACGGCGTGTTCCTGCCCAAGGTGGAAAGCGCGGCCGACCTGCACGCCATCGACTGGCTGCTCGCGGCGCTGGAGCGCGAGCAGGGCATCCCTGAGGGCACGCTCGACCTGGTGCCGCAACTGGAGACCGCGGCGGGCGTGGCGCGGGTGGATCGCATTCTGCAGGCGAAGAATCTGCGGCCCTACCGCGGGCCGTGGCGCGTGAAGCGCGTGGCGTTCGGCGCGGCCGATTACTGCCTCGACGTGGGGCTCGTGCCCTCGCTCGAGGAGCCCGAGCTCGCCGAGGCGCGCGCGCGCATCGTGCTCGCCTCGCGCGCGGCGGGCACCGAAGGGCCGCTCGACAGTCCCTGGTTTCACCTGCGCGACATGGACGGTTTCCGCCGCGCCCTGGAGCGCAGCCGGCGCGGCGGTTTCCAGGGGCGCCTGTGCGTGCACCCGGACCAGGTGCCCGTGGCGAACCAGGCCTTCACGCCCGAGCCCGACGAAGTGGCGCGCGCCGAGCGCATCGTCGCCGCGTTCAAGCAGGCGGAGGCCAAGGGCGCGGCCGCCGTCGAGGTGGACGGTCAGATGGTCGACTACCCGATCGTGTACCGCGCGCAGGCGCTGCTCGACACCGCGCGCGAGATCGCCGCGCAGCGCGGCTAGGGCCCCCTGGGCGGCGTCTTCCTTCCTGTCGCGGTTACGCTCGCGATCCAGACACTGGTCGCGTTCGCGATCTACAGCATGCCGGTGATGGCGCCGGTGGCCACGCGAGAGATCGGCGTGCAGGCCGCCGCCATCGGCTATTTCATTGCCGTTGCCTACCTCGGCAGCATGCTCGGCTCGGCGGCCGCCGGCGGCTGGGTGGCGCGCTTCGGGCCGATCCGCGTGAGCCAGGCGGGACTCGCGCTCTGCCTTGCGGGCCTCGCGCTCGCCGCGAGCGGCTGGGCGCCGCTCATGCTGCTGGGGGCATTCGTCCTGGGCGTGGGCTACGGGCCGACCACGCCGGCGAGCTCGGTGATCCTGGTGCGCACCGCGCCGCCCGCCATGTTCTCGCTCATCTTCTCGCTCAAGCAGACCGGCGTGCCCGCGGGCGGGGTGCTCGCGGGCGCACTGGTGCCGGCGCTGGTGCTCACCCTGGGCTGGCAGGCGGCGGCGCTCGTGATCGGCGCGAGCTGCCTGGCGCTCGCGGCGCTGATCGCGCCGGTGCGCTCGCGCTACGACGTCGGGCTCATTCCCGACGCCCCCGTGTCGGTGCGCGCGGCGTTCCTGCCGGTGAAGCTGGTCGCGAGCCACCCGCGCTTGCGTGAAATGGCGGTGACCTCGTTTGTCTACGGCGGCGTGCAGATCACGCTCGTCACCTACCTGGTGATCTTCCTCATCGACAGCTTCGCGCTGTCGCTGGTGCTCGCCGGCGCCGTGATGGCGGTATCGCAGGTGGCGAGCGTCGTCGGGCGCATCGTCTGGGGCGCGCTCGCCGACCGCGCCGTGACGCGCCGCACGATGCTGGGGCTGCTCGGCCTGGGCATGGGCGTCTCGGCGATGGCGACGCTCGCCGCTGCGCCCGACTGGCCGGCATGGGTGCTGTTCGCTTTCGCCTCGGTGTTCGGCGCCACGGCGGTGGGGTGGAACGGCGTCTATCTCGCGGAAGTGGCGCGCGTCGCGCCGCAGGGGCGGGTGAGCCAGGCCACCGGCGGGTGCCTGTTCTTCACTTTTCTCGGCGTCGTGCTGACGCCGTTGCTGTTCAACCTCGTGCTGGCGCTCGGCGGCGGCTACGGCGTGGCGTACGCGCTGCTCGGTGTGCCGGGCCTCGTGGTGGGCGCGCGCCTGCTGCTGCGGCGCACGTCATGACGAGCATGCGCGACGCGATCCTGGTGCACGGCCTGTGGGTGCCGGCCGCGGTGATGGCGCCGCTCGCCGCGCGCTTGTCCGCGAACGGGTTCCGCTGCCACCTGTTCTCGTACGCCGGCCGCGCGCGGCCGCTCGAGGCGCATGCGGAGCGCCTCGCGCGCTGCGCCCGCGACGTCGGGCAGGCGCATTTCGTAGGGCATAGCCTGGGCGGGCTCGTCATACTCGAAGCCTTGCAACGGCACAGCGATGTACCTGCGGGCCATGTCGTGCTCCTCGGCACGCCGGTGCGCGGCAACTTCGCCGGCCGGCGCCTGGGGCAGCACGGCTGGGGGCGGTGGTTTCTCGGCTCCACGCATTGCCTTTGGTCCGAGGGCCACGCGCTGCGCTGGACGCGGCCCGAGCCCCTGGGTGTCCTCGCCGGCACGCTTTCGGTCGGACTGGGCCGCCTGTTCGGCCCGCTGCCGGGCCCGAACGACGGCGTCGTGCGGCTGGAAGAAACCGAGCTCGAGGGGATGCGGGATCGCGTCGCGCTGCGCGTGGGTCACAGCGCGATGCTCCTTTCCGCGCGCGTCGCCGCGCAGGTGGCGGCCTTTCTGCGCGATGCGCGCTTTGCTCATCCTGCTTAGCGCCGGCGCGCTCGCGGGCTGCGAGACGCTGGCGTATTACGGACAGGCCGCGGCCGGGCAGCTCGCTATCAGCGCCGCTGCGCGGCCGGTGGCGAAGCTGCTCGCCGATCCCGACGTGCCGCCCGCGCTGAAGGAGCGCCTGCGCACCGCGCGCGAGCTGCGCGACTACGCCACGCGCGAACTTGGATTACCGGACGGGGGTGCCTACCGCAGCTACGCCGAACTCGACCGGCCTTACGCCGTGTGGAACGTGGTCGCCGCGCCGGAGTTCGCGCTCGAGCCGGTGCAGTCCTGCTTCCCGATCGCGGGCTGCGTGGCCTACCGCGGCTATTTCGACCGACAGAACGCCGCGCGCTACGCGGCGACGCAACGCGCAGCGGGCTACGATGTCGTGGTCTACGGCGTGCCCGCCTATTCCACGCTCGGCTGGTTCGACGATCCGCTGCTCTCGAGCTTCCTCGACTACCCGGACGCCGAGCTGGCGCGGCTCGTTTTCCACGAGCTCGCGCACCAGGTGGTCTACGTGAAGGACGATTCCGCGTTCAACGAATCGTTCGCCGCCGTCGTCGAGCGCGAGGGCCTGCGCCGCTGGCTGCGCGATGCCGGGCGCGCCGCCCCTGATGCACGCCGCCGCGAGTTCGAGCAGCTGATCGCCGAGCTGCGCGCGCAGCTGCAGGCCCTCTACGCCATGCCGCTGGCGCCAGCGGAGATGCGCCGCCGCAAGCGCGAGGCGCTGGAAGCGTTGCGGCCATGGCTGGCGCGCCTGCGCGGCTTCGAGTCGGCCGAGCCCAGCAATGCGGTGCTCGCCTCGTTCGCCACCTATACGCAGAAAGTGCCCGCGTTCGAGCGCCTGCTCGCCGCGGCGGGCGGCGACCTCGAGCGCTTCTACGCGCGCGTGCGCGAGCTCGCGCGCCTGCCGCGCGCCGAGCGCGACGCACAGCTCAGATAGGCGAGATGCTCGCCGAGCGGAACGCGTTCGCCGCGGCTTTCATCAGGCCATCGACCACCGCCTTCTCCGGCGGCAGGCATTCGCGGCTGCAGGCCTGGCAGCGGAACTTGGGCAGATCGACCTGCACGGCGAAGGCGTCTAGCCCCTGCAGCTCCAGCTGGCGCCTCGCCTGCACGCTGCCCGCGCCAGCCGCGTCGAGCTCTTGGCCGCACTGCGGGCAGCAGGCGCGCTTGCGCAGCAGACCCTTCTCCTTGGCCGGGTCGAGCTCGACCAGGTTCTCGCCGGCGAGCAACGCGTTCATCATCTTCACGGCGAAATCGGGCGCCACGAAGCGCGTATGGCCCTGGGCACACTGCATGGCGGGCATGCGCTCGATCTTCACGCACACGCCGTGCTCCTCGCCGCTCAGCGGATCCAGGGCACGCAGCGACATTTCGCCCTTGCACTCCTTGCAGCGCATGACGTTGACTTCCATGCTCCCTCCCTGTCGAGTGCCTGATTGTCTGCGACCTATCAGGGCTGACCGCCGCGGGCGGCGGATGTTCCGCAGCCGCAGCGATGCTGCGGGGCAATAACCTAGCGCGCCGTCCAGCCCAGGTCCATGCCGAGCGCCGCGCCGGTGACGATCGCGATCTTGCTCACGACAGGGGTTGGTCGACGATCTTCACGAACGGCGCCCGCTCGCGCAGCCGCTTGAACCAGGCCTCGAGGTGCGGCAGCGGCGGCCGCTCGATCGGCACGCGCATCCAGCGCTGCACCTCGCAGCCGAT
>JBBDXL010000117.1:0-3322 GCA_040902335.1 Burkholderiales bacterium | reverse complement strand
GGCCTCGAGCAGCTCGAGCGCGCGCCGGGCGAAGGTCCACATGTTGTCCTCGCGCGCCGCGCTCCCCGTTTTAAACGCGATGACTGCCTCCAGCGGCCCGGACACTGCAATGCAGGCGTGCCCCGCCGGATCGCCATAGCGGTTGCCGCCCGGCCCGCTCGCGCCCGTCTCGCTCAAGCCCCAGGTCGCGCCGAGGTTCTCGCGCACGCGCCGCGCGAGAAGCTGCGCGAAGGGCTCGCTCGCCGAGCGCATGCCCGTCATGTCCTGCGAACAGATACCGAGCAGCGCCTCGCGGCCGGCCGCCGTGTAGATGACGCAGCCGCCGACGTAATAGGCCGACGCGCCGGGCACCGCGACCAGCGCGGCATTGATCACCCCGCCGGCCGACGATTCCGCCACCGCTAGCGTCTGCCCGCGCTCGATCAGGCGCGCGCCGACGGCGGCGCCGAGCCGGGTCAGGGATTGCATGAGCAAGCGGGCTCGGCTCCCCGCCCGGGCAGGACCGCCTTCATCGCGGCGTCTGCGAAGCGACGTTGAGATCGTCGATGCGCGGATCGCCGAACATGGCGCGCAGTCTAGCATCGGCCTCAGCCGCGCCGGCGCAGGGCGAGCGCGCAGGCCAGCGCCACCACCCCGCCGAGACCGAGGGTCGCGAAGCCGAGCCCCCACGACGTCGCCGGGCCCGCGCCGGCGCCCGGCGCCCAGTCGAGCACCAGGCCGACGCCGAGCGGCGCGATCGCGCCGGCGCCGAATCCCGCGAGGCCCCGCCAGGCGAGCACCGCGCCGAGATAGCCCGGCCGCACCACTTCCGAGATCGCCGTCGTCAGCACCGGAGAGTCGCCGAGGGTGACGAACGCGTAGGCGAGGGCGAGCGGCACGAGGACGGCCGAGGGTGCGTGGATCAGCCAGCCGATGACGAAGGAGATCACCGCGCCCGCGCCGGCGAGCGCGACCAGCAGCGGACGCCGCCCGGTGCGGTCCGAAAGCCGGCCCATGGTGAAGGCGGCGATGGCGCCGACGAGATGGAGCATGCCGGCGAGATAGGCGCCGGAGACGGTCGCGCCGCTCGCTTCGGCGCCTTTCAACGCGAAGCCCGCGGCAAGGAAAGCCGGGATCCAGCCCCACATGCCGACCAGCTCCCAGGAATGGCCGGTGTAGCCCGCGATCAGGAAGCGCGATTCCCGGTTGCGCACGATCTCGTCGCTCGGCCGCCCCTCCGCCGGGCGCGGATGGACGCGGTGCGCGAATGGCCGAAGCGCGGCGATCAGCGCCAGCGCGCCCGCCGCCGGCAGCAGCCCGCCCAGCACGAATGCCGTGCGCCAGCCGCCGAGCGCCACGCCCAGGCCGGCCATGGCGAGCGACGCGGCATAGCCCGCGGAAGTCGAGGCGATGAGCCAGCCCATGGCGGTGCCGCGCCTCGCCGGCTCGACCTCGTCGGACAGCACCATGATGAGCGGGGTGTACACGCCGCCCTGCGCGAGGCCGACGAGGCTGTAAAGCAGCATCGCGGAACCCCAGTCGTGGGCGAAGAAGCCGAACATCGCGCTCGCCGCGGCGGCGGCGCACGCCGAAACGATCACCATGCGCTTGGCGCCGAAGTGGTCGGCGGCCCAGGCAAAGGCGAACACCGAGACCGCGTAGCACAGCGTGAAGCTCGAGACGATGGCGCCGGCGGCCGTCGCGCTGAGCGCCCATTCGCGCATCAGGAGCGGGATGACGGCGGCGACCGTCATGAACGTCGCGAACAGGAACACCCGCGCGGCGCAGATCGCGAGGAGGCGGGCGGAACCCAGGCGCCGCGCGCCCACCCTACATGCTTCTGCGGTACTGCCCGCCCACCTCGAACAGGGCGTGGGTGATCTGCCCGAGCGAGCACACGCGCACCGCCTCCATCAGCACCGCGAACACGTTCTCGTCCCGGATCACCGCCTGGCGCAGGCGCTCGAGCATCGCCGGCGCGGCAGCCCGGTTCTTCTCCTGAAACGTCCCTAGCCGCTCGAGCTGCCCCTGCTTCTCCGCCTCGGTGGAGCGGATCAGCTCGATCTTCGCCGGCGCCGCGTCGCCGTGCGGGCTGCGGAAGGTGTTCACGCCGATGATGGGGTACGAGCCGTCGTGCTTCTTGTGCTCGTAGTGCATCGACTCTTCCTGGATCTTGCCGCGCTGGTAGCCCGTCTCCATGGCGCCGAGCACGCCGCCGCGGGCGCTCAGCGCCTCGAACTCCTTCAGCACCGCTTCCTCCACCAGGTCGGTGAGCGCTTCGATCACGAAGCTGCCCTGGTTGGGGTTCTCGTTCTTCGCCAGGCCCCACTCCTTGTTGATGATGAGCTGGATCGCCATGGCGCGGCGCACCGAGTCCTCGGTCGGCGTGGTGATGGCCTCGTCGTAGGCGTTGGTATGCAGCGAATTCGTGTTGTCGTAGGTCGAGATCAGCGCCTGCAGCGTGGTGCGGATGTCGTTGAAGGCGATCTCCTGCGCGTGCAGCGAGCGCCCCGAGGTCTGCGAGTGGAATTTCAGCTTCTGGCTGCGCTCGTTCGCGCCGTAGCGCTCGCGCATCGCCACCGCCCAGATGCGCCGCGCGACGCGCCCGAGCACCGCGTACTCGGGGTCCATGCCGTAGGAGAAGAAGAACGACAGGTTGGGCGCGAAGTCGTCGATGTGCATGCCGCGCGCGAGGTAAGCCTCGACGAAAGTGAAGCCGTTGGCGAGCGTGAAGGCGAGCTGCGAGATCGGGTTCGCGCCGGCCTCCGCGATGTGGTAGCCCGAGATCGACACCGAGTAGAAGTTGCGCACCTGGCGGTGGATGAAGTACTCCTGGATGTCGCCCATCACCTTGAGCGAGAACTCGGTGGAGAAGATGCAGGTGTTCTGCCCCTGGTCCTCCTTCAGGATGTCGGCCTGCACCGTGCCGCGCACGGTGGACAGCGTCCACTCGCGGATCTTCTCGGCCTCTTCTTCCGTGGGCTCGCGGCCGTTGTCTTTCCTGAACTTCTCCAGCTGCTGGTCGATCGCGGTGTTGAAGAACATCGCCAGGATCGTAGGCGCGGGCCCGTTGATGGTCATCGACACCGAGGTTGCCGGGTCGCACAAGTCGAACCCGGCGTACAGCACCTTCATGTCCTCGAGCGTGGCGATGGAAACGCCGGAATTGCCCACCTTGCCGTAGATGTCGGGCCGCTCGTCCGGATCGAAGCCGTACAGCGTCACCGAGTCGAAGGCGGTCGACAGGCGCTTCGCCGGCATGTCGCGCGAGAGCAGGTGGAAGCGCTTGTTGGTGCGGAACGGGTCGCCCTCGCCCGCGAACATGCGCGTCGGGTCCTCGTTC
>JBBDXL010000116.1:0-22967 GCA_040902335.1 Burkholderiales bacterium | reverse complement strand
TGAATTATAATCGCCGCTCCCATCGCATCGAGGCGCATATGCTTATCAAGAACAGCGTGTTTCTGATCACCGGCGGGGCCTCCGGGCTCGGCGCCGCCACCGCGCGCATGGCGGCGGAGAACGGCGGCAAGGTGGTCATCGCGGACATGCAGGCCGAAGCCGGCGAGAAGCTGGCGCAGGAGCTCGGCGCTCGCTTCGCGAAATGCGACGTGACTGCCGAAGCCGACGGCAAGGCGGCGGTGGCGCTGGCGCTGAAGGAATTCGGCGGGCTGCAGGTGCTGGTCAATTGCGCGGGCATCGCGATCGCCGAGCGCACGATCGGCAAGGAGGCGCCGCACGACCTCGGGCGGTTCACGCGCGTCGTCACGGTGAACCTGATCGGGTCCTTCAACATGATCCGCCTCGCGGCCGACGCCATGGCCAAGGCCGGTCCCAACGCCGCGGGCGAGCGCGGCGTGATCGTCAACACGGCGTCGGTGGCCGCCTACGACGGCCAGATCGGGCAGGCGGCCTATGCCGCGTCGAAGGGCGGCGTCGTGGGCATGACGTTGCCGATCGCGCGGGACCTTTCGCGCAACGGCATCCGCGTCTGCACCATCGCGCCGGGCATATTCGCGACGCCGATGCTGCTCGGGCTGCCGCAAGACGCCCAGGACTCGCTCGGCAAGCAGGTGCCGTTTCCGTCGCGCCTCGGGCGGCCGGCGGAGTACGCGCAACTCGCGCGCGCGATCATCGAGAACGAGATGCTGAACGGCGAGACCATCCGACTCGACGGCGCCATCCGCATGGCGCCGAAGTGAGCCGACGCGCCGCATAGCCGTCGGCGCGCCACCGTGAGGGTCGTGGTTCTGGGAGCGGGCGTGATCGGCGTGACCGGCGCGTGGTACCTCGCGCGCGCGGGGCACGAGGTGACGCTGGTCGACCGGCACGCCGAGGCAGGCATGGAGACTTCGTTCGCCAACGGCGGTCAGGTCGCCGCCGGCCATGCCGAGCCCTGGGCCAGGCCTTCGGTGCTGCCGAAGGTGCTGCGCTGGCTGGGACGCGAGGACGCGCCGCTGCTGTTCCGGCCGCGCGCCGACCTGCAGCAATGGCTCTGGGCCCTGCGCTTCGCAATGGAATGCCTGCCGGGGCGCTTCGAGCGCAATACGCGCCAGCTGGCGGGGCTGGCGCGCTACAGCCGCGAATGCCTTGCCGAGCTGCGCAGCGAGACCGGCATCGAGTACCAGCGCGTCGCGCGCGGCATCCTGCATTTCTGCACCGAGCAGGCCGAATTCGAGGCGCTGGCAAAGCACGTTGCGCGCATGCGCAGCCTGGGCATCGAGCGCGAGGTCAAGTCGGCAGCCCAGTGCCATGACATCGAGCCGGCGTTGCGCGCATCACGCGCCCGGGTCGTGGGCGGCGTGTATTCGCCGCAGGACGAATCCGGCGATGCCCATGAATTCACGGTGCGCCTGGCGCAGCTTGCGGAGCGCAGGGGGGTGCGTTTCCTGCGCCAGTCGACCGTGGAATCGCTGGGGGTCGAAGGCGGACGCGTGAGCGCCGTGCGCACGGGCGGCGAGCGGCTGCCGGCCGAGGCTTTCGTCGTCGCGCTGGGAAGCTACAGCGCACGCCTGCTCGCGCCGCTGGGCATCGCGATCCCGGTCTATCCGCTCAAAGGGTACTCGGTCACGCTGCCGCTGCCGCCGGAAATCGCGGCGCACGCGCCCACGGTCAGCCTCACCGATGAAGCGCACAAGCTCGTGATCTCGCGTCTTGGCATGCGCCTGCGTTGCGCGGGGACTGCGGAGCTGACCGGCTATGACACGACCATCAACAAGAAGCGGTGCGAGGCCATCGTCAGACGCCTGCGTGAACTGTTTCCAGCGCTGGCGCGTGCCGGCGCAGCCGAGTTCTGGGCGGGTCTGCGGCCCGCCACGCCCAACAACGTGCCCGTGATCGGCCGCACACGCTTTGAGAATCTGTATCTCAACACGGGCCACGGCACACTCGGCTGGACGCTGGCGGCGGGATCCGGCCGCGCGCTCGCCGACCTCGTGGCGGGCCGCAAGCCGGAAGTCGACTTCGCATTCCGCCGCGCATGAAGGCGAGCGCATCACTCCATTACGAGGTACGCGGCCTGCGCTATCACGTGCGGCACTGGCCGGGCGATGCCGAGCGCCAGGTGATCCTGTTGCACGGCTGGATGGACGTCTCGGCCTCCTTCCAGTTTCTCGTCGACGCGCTGCCAACGCACTGGGATGTCTACGCCCCCGACTGGCGCGGCTACGGACTGAGCGAATGGGGCAAGTCCGACTGCTACTGGTTTCCGGATTACCTGGCCGATCTCGACGTGCTGCTGGGTCGCATTTCGCCGCAGGCGCCGGTCAACCTGGTGGGCCACAGCCTCGGCGGCAATGTCGCCTGCCTGTACGCCGGCGTGCGGCCGGCGCGCATCCGGCGGCTGGTCAACCTGGAAGGCTTCGGCATGGCGGTGACGCGGCCCGAGCAGGCGCCGGGCCGCTACGCGCGCTGGCTCGACGAGCTCGGAAACGGCAAGGGCTTCCGCCCTTACGCGGACTTCGCGGCGCTCGCCGAGCGCATGCGCAAGAGCAATCCGCGGCTCACGAGCGAACGCGCCGAGTTCCTCGCGCTTCATTGGGGCCGCGAACTGCCCGACGGCCAGGTGCAGCTGCGCGGCGATCCCGCGCACAAGATCGTCTATCCGGTTCTGTATCGCTACGAAGAAGCGCGTGCCTGCTGGCGCGAGGTCACGGCGCCCGTGCTGTGGGTGGACGCCGCCGAATCCAGGGCCCTCGAGCGCGTCGGCCTGGACGCCGCGCAGTATGCCGAGCGCCGGGCGGCGTTCCGCAACCTGCGCTACGTTACGCTGTCCAATGCGGGACACATGCTGCATCACGACCAGCCGGAGCAGGTCGCGCGCCTGCTGGAGGAATTTCTTTCCGCACCATGAACATCGACCTGCACTGCCACTCGAACGTCTCCGACGGCGCGCTTGCGCCGGCAGCAGTCGCGCGCCGCGCGGCGCGCACCGGTGTCGACGTGTGGGCCCTGACCGACCACGATCAGCTCGGCGGCCTTGCCGAGGCGCGCGCAGCAGCGTTGGACGAAGGCATGCGGTTCGTGGACGGCGTCGAGATATCAGTGACCTGGCGCGGCAGCACGGTGCACGTCGTCGGGCTGCGCATCGACCCCGGGAACGAGAAACTCGCCGCGAGCCTGGCCGCAGTGCGCGGCGGCCGCCTCGAGCGCGCGCGCGCCATGGCGCACGATCTGCGCGCCGCGGGCATCGAGGGGGCCTATGAGGGCGCCCTGGCGCGCGCCGAAAATCCGCAGATGGTCAGCCGAACGCACTTCGCGCGTTTCCTCGCGGACAGCGGGGCGGTGGCCGATGTGCGCGACGCCTTCCGCAAGTTCCTCGTTCCCGGCAAGCCGGGCTACGTGCCGCACCAGTGGGCGGCGCTCGCCGATGCCGTGCGCTGGATTCTGGGCGCGAGCGGGCAGGCGGTGCTCGCGCATCCCGGGCGCTACGGCCTGTCGGCGGGCGCGATGGACGCGCTGCTGCAGGAGTTTCGCGCCGCCGGCGGCGAGGCGCTCGAGGTGGTCACCGGCAGCCATTCGGCGGATCAGTTCCGGCACTTCGCCGCGCTCGCCGCGCAGTACGGCTTCGCGGCCTCGCGCGGCTCGGATTTCCACGGCCCGGACGAGGGCGCGGATTTCGGCACGCTGCCACCGCTCGACCCGCGGCTCCGGCCGGTGTGGCGAGACTGGGAGTTGTAGCAACAGCGCGTGGCGCAGTACTTCGCCATCCACCCTACGCATCCGCAGCCGCGGCTCATCCGCCAGGCCGCTGAGATCGTGCGCGGCGGCGGGCTGATCGCGTACCCGACGGACTCGTGCTATGCGTTGGGCTGCCACCTGGGCGACGCGAACGCCCAGGCGCGGCTGCGCCGCGTGCGCGGCATGGACGCGAAGCATCACCTGACCCTGATGTGCCGCGACCTGTCGGAAATCGCGGCCTACGCCATCTTCGACAATGCGCAGTTCCATATCCTCAAGGCGGCGACGCCCGGCAGCTATACGTTCATCCTGCGCGCCACGCGCGAAGTGCCGCGCCGCCTCATGCACCCGCGGCGCAAGAGCATCGGCGTGCGCGTGCCCGCGCATGCGGCCGCGCGCGCGCTGCTCACGGAGATGGGCGAGCCGATGCTCTCGGCAACGCTGCTCCTTCCGGGCGCCGCGGTGGCCTTGTCCGACGCGCAGCAGATCCGCGCGGCGCTCGAGCACGAGCTCGACCTGGTGATCGACAGCGGCCCCTGCGGCACCGAGCCGAGCACGGTGATCGATCTCACCGGCGAGGCGCCGATCGTGCTGCGCGCGGGCAAGGGCCCGCTCGCGGTGCTGGGGCAGGGCCTCTGATAAGATTCGCGACTGCCCGATGGACGTCACCCAGCTCGTACAGACGCTCGCGATCTACTCGCTCCCGGTGCTGTTCGCGATCACGCTGCACGAGGCGGCGCACGGTTACGTGGCGCGCCATTTCGGCGACATGACCGCGTACGCCCAGGGCCGCATCAGCCTCAATCCCTTCCGCCATATCGATCTCGTGGGCACGATCATCGTGCCGATCGTCATTCTCGTCGCGGCCAAGCTCGCGGGCGGTCCCGGGTATCTGTTCGGCTGGGCCAAGCCCGTGCCGGTGAATTATTCGGCGCTCAGACGGCCGAAGCAGAACATGCTGTGGGTCGCAGCCGCCGGCCCCGGGGCGAATCTGGCGATGGCGCTGGCCTGGGCGCTGCTGCTGAAGTTTGCCGACGCGCTGCCGTTGAGCCAGGCGAGCGTGACCATGCGCCTCGTGTGCGTCGCCGGCATCCAGGTCAACGTGGTGCTGATGGTCCTGAATCTGCTGCCGATCCTGCCGCTTGACGGCGGGCGCATCTTCGCCAGCCTGCTGCCGCATCGCATGGCGCGGCAATACGCGCGCCTCGAGCCCTGGGGCTTTCCGATCCTGCTGCTGCTGCTGTTCTCCGGGTACCTCGGGGTGATGCTGCGGCCGGTGGTGGAGGCGTCGTACCAGGTGATCGGCACGGTGCTCCAGCTTTGACCATGTTCGAAACCCGCGTCCTCTCCGGCATGCGGCCCACGGGCGCGCTGCATCTCGGCCACTACCACGGCGTGCTGAAGAACTGGGTCAGGCTGCAGACCGAGTACCCGTGCCTGTTCTTCGTCGCGGACTGGCATGCGCTGACCACCGACTACGAGCACCCCGGGCGCGTCGAGCAGAACGCGTGGGAGATGGTGGTGGACTGGCTCGCTGCCGGCGTGGATCCCAACCAGGCGATCCTGTTCGTGCAGTCGCACATCCAGGAGCACGCCGAGCTGCACCTGCTGCTCTCCATGATGACGCCGCTCGGCTGGCTGGAGCGCGTGCCGACCTACAAGGATCAGATGGACAAGCTCAAGGACCGCGACCTGGCGACCTACGGCTTTCTCGGCTATCCGCTGCTGCAGTCGGCCGACATCCTGATCTACCGCGCGCGCTTCGTACCGGTGGGCGAAGACCAGGTGCCGCACGTCGAGATGACGCGCGAGATCGCGCGCCGCTTCAATCACCTGTACGGACGCGAGGAGGGCTTCGAGGACAAGGCAAAGGCCGCGGTGAAGAAAATGGGCACGAAGAAGGCGCGGCTGCTGAACGAGCTGCGCACCAAGTTCCTCGAGTCGGGGGACACGGACGCGCTGAAGCGCGCGCAGGCCCTGCTCGAGGAGCAACAGAACTTGCCGCGCGGCGACCGCGAGCGGCTCTACGGCTGGCTCGAAGGCGGCGGGCGCAAGATCCTGGTCGAGCCCGAGGCGTTGCTCACCGAAGCGCCGCGGCTGCCGGGCCTCGACGGGCAGAAGATGTCCAAGTCCTACGGCAACGCCATCGGGCTGCGCGAGGCGCCGGAATCGGTGACCCGGAAGATCCGCACCATGCCGACCGATCCGGCGCGCGTGAAGCGCACCGATCCGGGCACGCCCGAAAAGTGCCCGGTGTGGCCGCTGCACCACGTGTACTCGGACGCGGCGCGCAAGGACTGGGTGCAGAAGGGCTGCACCACGGCCGGCATCGGCTGCCTGGAGTGCAAGCAGCCGGTGATCGAGGCGGTGCTCGCCGAGCTCGCGCCGATGCGCGAGCGCGCGCAGACCTACCTCGACGACCCCACGCTGGTGAAGAGCATCATCGCCGACGGCTGCGATAAGGCGCGCAAGCTCGCGCTGGAGACCATGCGCGACGTGCGCGAGGCCATGGGCCTCACCTACACCTGATGAGCGAACCGGCGCAACTGGCGCTCGCCACACCGGTCGCCCGCATCTATGGCGAGCCGCTGATCGAGATCCCGCAGGACCTGTACATCCCGCCCGACGCGCTCGAGGTGATCCTGGAGGTCTTCGAGGGGCCGCTCGATCTGCTCCTGTACCTGATTCGCAAGGAAAATCTCGACATCCTCGATATCCCGATGGCACCCCTTACGCGCCAGTACCTGGAGTACGTGGAGGCCATGCGCGCCACCAATCTCGAGCTCGCGGCCGAGTACCTGGTGATGGCCGCGACGCTCATGGCGATCAAGTCCCGGCTGCTGCTGCCGCGGCCGGCCGCCGCCGAGCAGGAGGAAGAGGATCCGCGCGCCGAGCTGGTGCGACGCCTGCTCGAGTACGAGCGCATGAAGAAGGCCGCGCAGGAGCTGGATCAGCTGCCGCAGATCGGGCGCGACGTCCTCGCGGTCTCGGTGTGGGTGGAGCGCACCGTCGCCGAGCGCCTGCCGGACGTGAACCCGCAGGACCTCGCCGAAGCCTGGCGCGCGCTCCTGCACCGCGCGCGCCTCTCGGCGCACCATCACGTATCGCGCGAGGAGCTGTCGGTGCGCGAGCACATGAGCGGCATCCTGCGGCGCCTGCGGGAGCGGCGCGTGCTGGAGTTCGGCGAGCTTTTCGACCCGGCGCGCGGCGTGGCGGTCCTGATAGTGACGCTGCTCGCGGTGCTGGAGCTGGCGCGCGAATCGCTGCTCGAGCTCACCCAGTCGGAAAGCTTCGCGCCGATCTACGTAAAATTGGCCGATGCAGAATCCCGCTGAGGCCAAGCGCATCCTGGAGGCGGCGCTGCTCGCCTCGCAGGAGCCCCTGTCGCTGGCCGACCTGCGACGGCTGTTCGACGACCAGCTCGGCGCCGACACCCTCAAGAACCTGCTCGCGGAGCTGCGCGAGGAGTGGAGCGGGCGCGCGGTGGAGCTCGCGAGCCTCGCCAGCGGCTGGCGCTTCCAGACGCGGCCGGAATTCCGGCCGTTCGCCGAAAAACTGCAGCCCGAGAAGCCGCCGCGCTACTCGCGCGCGGTGATGGAGACGCTCGCCATCATCGCCTACCGCCAGCCGGTCACGCGGGGCGATATCGAAGACATCCGCGGCGTGACGGTGTCGACGCAGATCATCCAGACCCTCGAGAGCCGCGGCTGGATCGACACCGTCGGGCACCGGGAGACGCCTGGACGGCCCGCACTCTACGCCACCACCAAGACCTTCCTCGACGACCTCGGGCTGCGCTCGCTGCAGGAGCTGCCGCCGCTCGAGGAAATCGCCAAGACCCTGCAGCTTGAACCCGCGCCGGCCCCCGTCGTCCCCGAAGCCGCCAACGAACCCGCCAACGAACCCGCCGCAGGCTGAGCGCCTGCAGAAGCTGCTGGCGGCGGCCGGCCACGGCTCGCGCCGGCAGATCGAGGCCTGGATCGCGGCTGGGCGGGTGAGCCTGAATGGCGCGCCCGCCCGGCTGGGCGATCGCGCCAGACCGGGCGACCAAATCGCGTTCGACGGCAAACCGCTGGCCCACAAGCCCGCAGGCGCGCGGCCCCGCGTGCTGCTGTACCACAAGCCCGACGGCGAAATGGTGACTCGATCCGACCCCGGGGGCCGGCCCACCGTGTTCGCCCGCCTGCCACCGATTCCCGGCGGTAAATGGGTCGCGGTCGGGCGCTTGGACATCAATACGGCCGGGCTGCTGCTGCTCACCGATTCGGGCGAGCTCGCCAACCGCCTGATGCACCCGCGCTATGAAGTCGAGCGCGAGTACGCGGTGCGCGTGCTGGGCGCGTTACGCCCGGAGGAGCGGGCCCGGCTGCTGTCGGGGGTTGACCTCGAGGACGGCACGGCGCGCTTCGACAGGCTCGACCCGACCGGCGCCGAGGAGGGCGCCAACCGCTGGTACCGCGTGGTCCTGCGCGAGGGCCGCAACCGCGAGGTACGCCGACTCTTCGAGGCGGTGGGCCGCAAGGTGAGCCGCCTGCTGCGCGTGCGCTATGGGCCGGTCGAACTGCCGCGCGACCTGCGGCCCGGGAACTGGATCGAGCTCGACGGGAAAACCGTCGCGGAGATTGTGAAAACGGCAAAAAGCGATTAAACTTCAAGCCGTTTCATGTGGGTGGGCTTCGGCCCATTTTTTGTTTGTGCCGAGCACGCTGGAAGGCATTCTGGAGACGACCCTCACCGGGTTGGGGTACGAACTGGTGGACGCGCAGGTGTCCAACCGGGGCCGTTTCGTGCGTATTTTCATGGACAAGCCGGGCGGCATCACGGTCGAGGACTGCGCGGCGGTCAGCCGCCACCTGTCCCGCCTGTTCGAGGTCGAAGGCATCGACTACGACCGGCTGGAAGTGTCGTCACCGGGCATGGACCGGCCGCTGCGCCGGCCCGCGGACTTCGCCCGCTTCGCCGGCCACAAGGTGGACGTGAGGATGCGGCTGGCGGATGCGACAGGCCGCCGGCGCTACGTGGGCGTGCTGCGCGGCATCGAAGGGGCCACGGCGACCGTGGAAGTGGACGGCGCGCCGGTGGCGCTGCAACTTGAAGGCATGGATCGGGCGCGACTCGTTCCGGAACACTGAGCATGGAGCAAAGATGAGCCGGGAAATTCTGCTGCTGGTGGACGCGCTGGCGCGCGAGAAGAACGTCAACCGCGACGTCGTGTTCGGCGCGCTGGAGATGGCGCTCGCCTCCGCCACCAAGAAGCGCTTCGCCGAGGATGTGGATGTCAGAGTCGCGATCGACAAGAACACCGGCAACTACGAGGCGTTCCGGCGCTGGAAGGTGGTGCCGGACGACACGCCCGAGTACAACGTCGCGCAGATGACCTCGCTTGAGGAGGCGCAGGAGAAGAAGCCCGACGCCAAGATGGACGACTACATCGAGGAGCCGATCGAGAACGTGCCGTTCGGCCGCATCGGCGCGCAGACCGCCAAGCAGGTCATCCTGCAGCGCATCCGCGACGCCGAGCGCGAGCAGATCCTGAACGACTTCCTCGGCCGGGGCGACGAGCTGGTCACCGGCTCGGTGAAGCGCATGGAGCGCGGCAGCGCGATCGTCGAATCGGGCCGCATGGAAGCGCTGCTGCCGCGCGAGCACATGATTCCCAAGGAGAACCTGCGCGTCGGCGACCGCGTGCGCGCCTGGGTAATGAAGATCGACCGCGGCGCGCGCGGCCCGCAGCTGGTGCTCTCGCGCACCGCGCCGCAGTTCATCATGAAGCTGTTCGAGCTCGAAGTGCCCGAGATCGAGGAAAGGCTGCTGGAGATCAAGTCCGCGGCGCGCGATCCCGGCGTGCGCGCCAAGATCGCCGTGCACACCAACGACCGGCGAATCGACCCCATCGGCACCTGCGTCGGCATGCGCGGCTCGCGCGTGCAGGCGGTGACCCAGGAGCTGGCCGGGGAGCGCGTGGACATCGTGCTGTGGTCGGCGGATCCGGCCCAGTTCGTGATCGGCGCCCTGGCGCCCGCGGAAGTGAGCTCGATCCTCGTGGACGAGGAGAAGCACGCCATGGACGTGGTGGTGGACGAGGAGAACCTGGCGATCGCCATCGGCAGGAGCGGCCAGAACGTGCGCCTCGCCTCCGAGCTCACGGGCTGGACCATCAACCTGATGACCGAAGAGGAATCGAACAAGAAGCAGGCGGAGGAGTCCACGCGCGTGCGCGAGCTCTTCATGCAGCGCCTCGACGTCGACGAGGAGGTGGCCAACATCCTCATCCAGGAGGGCTTCTCCACGCTGGAGGAGGTCGCCTACGTGCCGATCAACGAGATGCTGGAGATCGAGGCCTTCGACGAGAACACGGTCAACGAGCTGCGCAGCCGGGCGCGCAATGCGCTGCTGGTGCAGGCCATCGCCAGCGAGGAGAAAGTGGAGGGCGTGGACCAGAACCTGCTGCAGCTGGAAGGCATGGACACGCAGCTCGCCGCCAAGCTGGCCGAGGGCGGCGTGAAGACGCGCGACGACCTCGCCGACCTCGCCGTGGACGAGCTCTCGGAAATGACCGGCATCGAGGAGGAGCGCGCCAAGGGCCTGATCATGGCGGCGCGGGCGCACTGGTTCGAGCAGGACGGCGCCGCGCACATCAAGGAGGCGCAGTAACGTGGCGATGACCAGCGTCGCGCAATTCGCCAGTGAATTGAGGATGCCGCCGACGGTGCTGCTCGAGCAGCTGCGCGCCGCGGGCGTGGAGAAGCGCGCGCCCGACGACTCGCTCACCGAGGGCGACAAGTCGCGGCTGCTGGAGTACCTGCGCAAGTCGCACGGCTCCGTCGAGCCAAAGAACAAGATCACGCTGACGCGCAAGCAGACCAGCGAGATCATCAAGAAGTCGGACACCTCGGGCAGGGCGCGCACCATCCAGGTCGAAGTGCGCAAGAAGCGCGTGTTCGTGAAGCGCGACCCCGCCGAGCTGGCGGCGCAGGAAGCCGCGTCCGAAGCCCCGGCGCCGGCACCTGCCGCCGCAGCGCCCGCCGGCGTTGCGGCACCGACGCTCGACGAGCGCGAAAGCAAGCTGCGCGAAGACGAGGCGCGGCGCCACGAGCAGCTCTCGGCGCTGCAGGCGGTGGAGCTGCGCGACAAGCAGGAGCGCGAGCGGCGCGAGGCGGAGCAGCGCGCCGCCGAGCGCGAGGCGCAGGTGGTGATCGAGAAAGCACAGGCGCAGCCGGGCGCGGCGCCGCCGGTCGAAGGTACGCTGCATGCGCCCAAGACCGGCGATGCCAAGCCGGAAAAGCGGCCGAAGAAGGCGAAGCCCACCACCACCATGCGCGACGACTCGGTGCGCCGGCGCACCATCAAGACGCGCGGCGACATGGGCGGCGGCGTCGCGGGCTGGCATGCCCGGGGCGGCGCGCGACACCGCGGCGGCGCGGCGGCAGAGCAGCAGTCCTTCAGCCAGCCGGCCGAGCTGGTCACGCGCGAGATCGCGGTGCCCGAGACCATCGCCGTGGGCGAGCTCGCGCACCGCATGTCGGTGAAGGCCGCCGAGGTGATCAAGGTGCTGATGAAGCTCGGCACCATGGCCACCATCAATCAGGTGCTCGACCAGGAAACGGCGATGATCGTGGTCGAGGAGATGGGCCACAAGGCGAAGGCGGCAAAGCTGGAAGATCCCGAGGCCTACCTCGCCGAAACCGCGCAGGACGCAGCGCAAGAGGGCGCGGTCGCCGAGCCGCGGCCGCCGGTGGTCACCGTGATGGGGCACGTCGACCACGGCAAGACGTCGCTGCTCGACTACATCCGGCGCACCAAAGTCGCCGCCGGCGAAGCGGGCGGCATCACCCAGCATATCGGCGCCTATCACGTGCAAACGCCGCGCGGCGTCATCACCTTTCTCGATACCCCCGGTCACGAGGCATTCACCGCCATGCGCGCGCGCGGGGCGATGGTGACCGATCTGGTGATCCTGGTGGTGGCCGCCGACGACGGCGTCATGCCGCAGACCATAGAAGCCATCAATCACGCCAAGGCGGCCGAAGTGCCGCTGGTGGTGGCGATCAACAAGATCGACAAGGGCGAAGCCAATCCGGAGAAGGTCAAGCAGGAGCTGCTGCAGCACGGCGTCGTGCCGGAGGAATTCGGCGGCGAGGTCGCGTTCGTTTCCGTGTCGGCGAAGACCGGCAAGGGCGTGGACGAGCTGCTGGAACGCGTGCTGCTGCAGGCCGAGGTCCTCGAGCTGAAGGCGCCGGTGCGCTCGCCGGCGCGCGGCGTGGTGATAGAGGCCCGCCTGGACAAGGGGCGCGGTCCGGTGGCGACGGTGCTGGTGCGCTCGGGCACTCTGCGGCGCGGCGACGTGGTGCTGACCGGCGCCGTCTACGGGCGGGTGCGCGCCATGCTCGACGAGAACAGCCGCCCCATCGATGCGGCGGGCCCTTCCATCCCGGTGGAGATCCAGGGTCTGTCGGAAGTGCCCACCGCGGGCGAGGAGATGACAACCCTCGCCGATGAGCGCAAGGCGCGCGAGATCGCGCTCTTCCGCCAGGGCAAGTTCCGCGACGTCAAGCTCGCCAAGCAGCAGGCGGCGAAGCTCGAAAACCTGTTCCAGCAGATGGGCGAGGGCGACAAGAAGGTGCTGTCGCTCGTGATCAAGGCCGACGTGCAGGGCTCGCAGGAGGCCCTGGTGCACGCGCTGACGCGGCTCGCCACCGACGAGGTGAAGGTCGGCGTGGTGCATTCCGGCGTGGGCGGCATCACCGAGTCGGACGTGAACCTGGCGCTGGCGGCGAAGGCCGTGATCATCGGCTTCAACACGCGCGCCGACGCCACGGCGCGCAAGCTCATCGAGAGCTCGGGCATCGAGGTGCGCTACTACAACATAATTTACGAGGCGGTCGACGAGATCAAGGCCGCGCTCTCCGGTATGCTGGCGCCGGAGAAAAAGGAGCAGGTGCTCGGCCTGGTCGAGGTGCGCCAGGTGTTCCGCATCTCCAAGGTCGGCGCCGTAGCCGGCTGCTACGTGGTGGACGGGTTGGTGCGCCGCAACGCCCAGGTGCGCGTGCTGCGCGACAATGTCGTCGTGCATACCGGCGAGATCGAATCGCTGAAGCGCTTCAAGGACGACGCGCGCGAAGTGAAGGCCGGTTTCGAATGCGGCATGTCGCTGAAGAACTTCTCGGACGTCAAGGAAGGCGACCAGTTCGAGGTGTTCGAAGTCCTCGAGGTAGCCCGCACGCTGTGAGCCGCGGCCGGCCGCAGAAGGTCGCAGATCAGATCCAGCGCGAGCTGTCCCTCTTCCTGAGCCGGGAATTGCGCGATCCCCGCCTCGGGCTGGTCACCCTGACCGCGGTGGACGTGGCGCCGGACCTGTCGCACGCGCTGGTGTATTTCACGTGCCTGGAATCCGCGCAGGTCGAGCCTGCGGCGGTCGCATTGAAGAACGCCGCCGGCTACCTCCGGTCCCACCTCGCGAAGCGCATCAAGCTCTACACGACGCCGGAACTGCGCTTCCGCCACGACGAATCGGTGGCGCGCGGCGCGCATCTGTCGCAGCTCATCGACAGCGTCCGACCCAAGAGCTGATGCGCCGCAGGCTCGACGGCGTGCTGCTGCTCGACAAGCCCGCCGGGCTCGGCTCCAATGCGGCGCTGCAAGCCGTCAAGCGACTGTATCGCGCCGCCAAGGCCGGGCACGCGGGCACGCTCGATCCGCTCGCCTCGGGCCTGCTGCCGGTGCTGTTCGGCGAGGCGACGAAATTCTCGCAGTTCGCGCTCGACGCCGACAAGGCGTATGTCGCGCGCGCGCGCCTCGGCGTCACCACCACGACGGCGGACGCCGAAGGCGAGGTCCTCGAGCAAAAGCCGTGCACCGTGCACGGCGCGGACATCGAGCCGGTGCTCGCCGCGTTTCGCGGCGAGATCGAGCAGGTGCCGCCGATGTACTCGGCGCTCAAGCACGGCGGGCGCCCGCTGTATGCGCTGGCGCGCGCAGGGCGCGAAGTGCCGCGCGCGCCGCGCCGGATCCGCGTGCATGCGCTGGAGCTCCTGCATTTCACCGCCGACAGCGTCGAGCTGCGCATCCGCTGCTCCAAGGGCACCTACATTCGCACGCTGGTCGAAGACATCGGCCGCGCGCTCGGCTGCGGTGCGCACGTGGCCGCCCTCCGACGGACGGCGACGGGCGCGTTCCGCATCGAGGACGCAGTGACGCTCGAGCAGCTGCAATCCGACACGGCCGCAGCGCGCGACGCCAGACTCCTGCCGCTGGAGCGGCTCCTGGGGGGCCTGCCGCGCGTCGACTTGCCGGCGGCAGAGGCCGAGCGCTTCGCGCGCGGCCAGGCGCTGCACATGGCGCAGGCCCCGGCGGGGCAGTGCAGCGTCTACGGCCAGCAGGGAAGGCTGCTCGGCCTGGGCGAGGGCCGGGCCGAGGGAGAGCTGCGCCCGCGTAGGCTCGTGAACCACGCAAGCGGCTGAAAAGCATCGAAAAACAAGTTGTGGATCGGCGCCGGCCTCGCTAGAATGCGCGGCTTAAACCAGGAGACGCAGAGTATGGCTTTGCAGGTTGCGCAGAAAGCGCAGGTCGTCCAGCAGTACCAGCGGTCCGGCAAGGATACCGGCTCGCCCGAAGTGCAGGTAGCGCTCCTCACCGAGCGCATCAACAGTCTCGCCGAGCACTTCAAGTCCCACGTCAAGGATTTCCACTCGCGCCGCGGGCTGCTCAAGCTCGTGTCGCAACGCCGCAAGCTGCTCGATTACCTGCGGCGCAAGGATGCCGACAAGTACCGCTCGGTGATCGAGCGGCTGAGTCTGCGCAAATAACACGAATGCCGCCACCAGCAACGCTCATCACGCGATGAGCGGCCTTGCTTTTGGCCACCACACGAGGTAACCCTTTGAATCCGACAAAGAAAACTTTCACCCTGGGTGACCAGCAGGTCACGTTCGAAACCGGCGAAATCGCGCGCCAGGCGCATGGCGCCGTGCTGTGCACCATCGACGACACGGTCGTGCTGGCGGCCGTCACCGCCGCCCGGGAGCCGCGCGCGCACCAGGACTTCTTCCCTTTGACGGTCGACTACGCAGAGCGCACCTACGCCGCCGGCAAGATCCCCGGTGGCTTCTTCAAGCGCGAGGGGCGGCCTTCGGAAAAGGAGACGCTGACCTCGCGCCTGATCGACCGCCCGATCCGGCCGTTGTTTCCGGATGGATTCTTCAATGAGGTGCAGGTGGTGGCGCAAGTGATGTCGCTTAATCCGGAAGTGGATTCCGACATCCCGGCGATGCTCGCGGTGTCGGCCGCGCTCACTCTCTCGGGCATCCCGTTCAACGGGCCGATCGGCGCCTGCCGTGTGGGCTACGTCAACGGGCAGTACGTGGTCAATCCGACCGCCACGCAACTCAAGGAGTCCAAGCTCAACCTGGTCGTTGCGGGGACGGAGCAGGGCGTGATGATGGTGGAGTCCGAGGCGCACGAGCTTTCCGAGGACGTGATGCTGGGCGCCGTGGTCTTCGGACACGAGCAGATGCAGAGCGCGATCCAGGCCATCCACGAGCTGGCCGAAGTCGCCGGCAAGCCGGCATGGGACTGGCAGCCGCCGGCCAAGGACGAAGCGCTCATCGCGCGCGTCGCCGAGCTGGCCGAGGCGGACCTGCGCGCCGCGTTCGAGATGCGCCAGAAGCAGGCGCGCAATACGCGCCTGGGCGAGATCCGGCGCGCGGTGACAGCGAAGGTCGAAGAGGAGGCCAAGGCCGCGGGGAAGGTACTGCCCGAACGCGCGCTCAAGGACATCTTCTTCAACCTCGAGTCCGCGATCGTGCGTAACCAAATCCTGGACGGCGAGCCGCGCATCGACGGCCGCGACACGCGCACCGTTCGCCCCATCAATGTGCGCGTGGGCGTGCTGCCGCGCACGCACGGCTCGGCGCTGTTCACGCGCGGCGAGACCCAGGCGCTGGTCAGCGTAACGCTCGGCACGGGGCGCGACGAGCAGATCATCGACGCGCTCGCCGGCGAGTACCGCGAGCGCTTCATGTTCCACTACAACATGCCGCCCTATGCGACGGGCGAGACCGGCCGCTTCGGCTTCACCAAGCGCCGCGAGATCGGCCACGGCCGCCTCGCCAAGCGCGCGCTGGTGGCCATGCTGCCGGGCGCCGAGGACTTCGGCTACTCGCTGCGCGTGGTTTCCGAGATCACCGAGTCGAACGGATCCTCCTCGATGGCTTCCGTGTGCGGGGGCAGCCTCGCGATGATGGACGCGGGCGTGCCGATCAAGACGCACACTGCCGGCATCGCCATGGGACTGATCAAGGACGGCAACCGCTTCGCGGTGCTCTCCGACATCCTCGGCGACGAGGACCACCTGGGCGACATGGACTTCAAGGTGGCGGGCACCGAAACCGGCGTCACGGCGCTGCAGATGGACCTCAAGATCGAGTCGATCAACAAGAGCATCATGAAGATCGCGCTCGACCAGGCGCGCGAGGCGCGCATGCAGATCCTGCAGGTCATGAAGCAGGCCATCGAGGGCTCGCGCACCGAGCTTTCGACCTACGCGCCGCGCATCATCAAGATCAAGATCAACCCGGACAAGATCCGCGACGTGATCGGCAAAGGCGGGGTGGTCATCCGCGGGCTGCAGGAGGAGACCGGGACCACGATCGAGATCGAGGACGACGGCACGATCGCCATCGCCTGCGTCTCCGCCGAAGGCGGCGAAGCGGCGAAAAAGCGCATCCTGGACATCACCGCGGACGTCGAGGTCGGCAAGGTCTACGAGGGCCCGGTGCTGCGCCTGCTGGATTTCGGCGCCATCGTGCAGTTGCTGCCGGGGCGCGACGGCCTGCTGCACATCTCGCAGATCAGCCACGAGCGCGTGAACGCCGTTTCCGACCACCTGAAGGAAGGTCAGATCGTCAAGGTGAAGGTGCTCGAGGCCGACGACAAGGGGCGCGTGCGGCTGTCGATGAAGGCGGTCGGCGCGCCCGAGGCGGCGAAGCAGGCCTAGCAGGCCGCCGCCAAACTACTTCGCGACCTGCTTCTCGCGCAACTCGTCCAGCGTCTTGCAGTCGATGCAAAGCGTGGCGGTGGGGCGCGCCTCGAGCCGCTTCAGACCGATCTCCACGCCGCAGCTCTCGCAATAGCCGTACTCGTTGGCGTCGATGCGGCCGATGGTCTCGTCGATCTTCTTGATCAGCTTTCTCTCGCGGTCGCGGTTGCGCAGCTCCAGCGCCATGTCCGATTCCTGGCTGGCGCGGTCGTTCGGGTCGGCGAACACCGTCGCCTCGTCCTGCATGGTGTGCACCGTGCGGTCGATCTCCTCGGACAGCTCGGCTTTCAGCTGCTCCAGCATCTTGCGGAAATGCGTGCGCATTCTCGCGTTCATGTAGTCCTCGCCCTTCTTGGGCGCGTACGGTGTGAAGCTCTTGCGGGTCAGTTCGACTGCCATTTCTCGGTGAGGCCAAAAAAGTGAGGCGCCTTTTTAGCAGAAAAGCCCCCCTGCGGCAAGCCGAAAACGGAGTATCATGGCGCCCGTTCCGGGGTGTGGCGCAGCCTGGTAGCGCGCTTGCTTTGGGAGCAAGATGTCGGGAGTTCGAATCTCTCCACCCCGACCAGGTTTGCCCGGCGGCTGCCCGTAGCTCAACCGGATAGAGCACCAGCCTTCTAAGCTGGGGGTTGTGGGTTCGACTCCCGCCGGGCAGGCCACAGATGCGATGGTGACCGTAGCTCAAAGGTAGAGTCCTGGATTGTGATTCCAGTTGTTGTGGGTTCGAGTCCCATCGGTCACCCCACTTACTCAGGCGCGCGGCAGGTCCTCGCGCGATAGCACGAACACCTGATCCGCCGGCCAGGCAAACGGCGTGCGTGCGTAGGCCCGCTCGAGCAGCTTCCTGCCGCGGCCGATCTCGCACACGAGCAACCCATGCGGCGCAAGGTGCGCGTGCGCCTGCAGCAGGATCCGACGTACCAGTTCCAAGCCGTCCCGACCCCCAGCCAGGGCAAGCCGTGGCTCGTGCCGATACTCCCGCGGCAAGGCGCGCATGGCCGCCGCATCCACGTAGGGGGGGTTGCTGACGATCAGGTCGTAGCGTCGCCGCGCCAGTCCCGAGAACAAGTCCGAACGCACGAGCCGCACGCGGCCGCGCAATCGATGCTGCGCGACATTGCGTTCAGCGACCACCAATGCTGCTGTGGATAGATCCGCGGCGTCCACGCGCGCGCGCGGAAACGCCTTCGCCGCCAACACGGCGAGGCAGCCCGCGCCGGTGCACAAGTCCAGCGCGCTTTTCACCGGGCGGTGCAGCCAGGGGCGCAGCCGCTCCCGCAGCAGCTCCGCGATGTGCGAGCGCGGAACGATGACGCGCCGGTCGACGTAGAACGGCTCGTTTGCGAGCCAGGCTTCGTGCAGGAGGTAGGCGGCGGGAATGCGCTCGCGCACGCGCCGCCGCACCAGGCGCGCGACGAGCGACTGCTCGCGCCGCGTGACCGGCCGGTCGGCCGCCGCGTCGAACGGCAGCTTGAGCCCGCGCAGGACGAGAAACGCCGCTTCGTCGCGGGCATTCGCGGTGCCGTGGCCGTAGTGCAGGGGCGCGCGGCGCAGCCGCCGGGCGACGTCGCGGACCAGCTGACCGAGGATCAAGGCAGCAACGCGCGCAGCGTGTCGAGATAGATGAGCGGCAGCCGCTCCAGCGCGCCGAGCTCGATGTGCTCGTTCAGCTTGTGGATGCTCGAGTTGACCGGGCCGAGCTCGACGATCTCGGGACATATGTCGATGATGAAGCGCCCGTCCGAAGTGCCGCCGCCGGTGGAGAGCTGCGGCGCGCGGCCGGCGTGCGCCTGCACGGCGCGCTGCACGGCCTCGAGCAGGCGGCCGCGGCCGCTGAGAAAGGGCTTGCCGCCCAGCGTCCAGGCGATGCCGTAGTCCAAGCGGTGCTTGCGCAGCACCTCCTCGAAGCGTGCGCGCAGCTGCGCGTCCGTGCTGGCGGTGGAAAAGCGGAAATTGCAGATCAACTGCGCCTGACCCGGCACCACGTTCTCCACGCCCGTGCCGGCATTGAAGTTCGAGACCTGGAAGCTGGTGGGAGGGAACGCATCGTTGCCGCGGTCCCATTCGGTGGCCGCGAGCTCGGCGAGCGCGGGCGCGAGCTGGTGGATCGGGTTGCGCACCTGATCCGGATAGGCCACATGTCCCTCGATCCCCCGCACCGTGAGGTGGGCGGTCAGAGATCCGCGGCGGCCAATGCGCACCGTGTCGCCCAGGTCCTTCGAAGAAGACGGCTCGCCGACGATGCAGTAGTCGATGGTCTCGCCGCGTGCCTTGAGCCGCTCGACCACGCGCGCGGTGCCATCGACCGAGGGGCCTTCCTCGTCGGAGGTGAGCAGGAGCGCAATGGAGCCCGCGTGCGCCGGGCGCTCCGCGACGAACTGCTCGACGGCGACGACGAAGCTGGCGATGGAAGACTTCATGTCGGCGGCGCCGCGCCCGTAGAGCCGGCCGTCGCGCACCGTGGGCGCGAAGGGGTCGGAGCGCCACTGCTCGTGCGGGCCCGGCGGCACCACGTCGGTGTGCCCGGCGAAACACACAAGCGGCCGCGCGTCGCCGCGGCGCGCCCACAGGTTGGTGACGCCGTTGACGCTCGCGTCCTCGATGCGGAAGCCCGCGGCGCCGAGCCGCTGCGCGACGAGCGCCTGGCAGCCGCCGTCGGCGGGCGTCACGGACCTGCGGGCGATCAGCTCGCGGGCAAGCTCGAGGGCCGGCTTCACCTCAGGTGGTCGTATCGATCTTGATGCCGCCGAACGAAGCGTTGCCGTTGTGCTGCGCGGACAGGGGCTTCACCGGCACCGACACCTGGCCCGACGTGATCTGGCCCGCCGTGGCCTGATTGATGAGCCACAGCATGTTGGTGGCCGAGTCCGCGTTCGCCATGGCCTCGTCCTGGGTGATGTGGCCCTCCACGAACAGCTTGAACAGCGACTGCTCGAAGGTCTGCGAGCCCGGCGCCATGCTCTTTTCCATTGCTTCCCTCACCTCGTTGATCTCGCCTTTTTCGATCAATTCCGAGACATGGCGCGTGTTGAGCAGCACCTCGCAGGCCGGCCTGCGCTGGCCGGCCTTGGTGCGCACCAGGCGCTGGGAGACGACGGCCTTGAGCGACGCCGAGAGATCGAGCAGCAGCGTGGGCCGGTTTTCCAGCGGATAGAAGCTGATGATGCGGTTCATGGCGTGGTAGCTGTTGTTCGCATGCAGCGTCGCCATGCACAGATGGCCGGACTGCGCGTACTGCAGGGCCATGGACATGGTCTCGCGGTCGCGGATCTCGCCGATCAGGATGACGTCCGGCGCCTGGCGCAGGGCGTTCTTCAGCGCGATCGGGAAGGCCTTGGTATCGGTACCCACCTCGCGCTGATTGACGATCGACTTGCGGTTCTTGAAGATGAATTCGACCGGGTCCTCGAGCGTCAGGATGTGGCCCGAGCGCTCGGCGTTGCGGTGGTCGATCATGGCGGCAAGCGACGTCGACTTGCCCGAGCCCGTGGCGCCCACCATGAGGATCAGGCCGCGTCTTTCGATGACGATTTCCTTCAGGATCGGTGGCAAGCCGAGGGTATCGAGCGGCGGCACGCTGCCCGGGATGTAGCGCACCACCACCGCCGGCGTGCCTTTCTGCCGGAAGGCGCTGATGCGGAAGGTGCCCACGCCTTCCATGGTGTAGGCGGTGTTCAGCTCCAGCTCCTCCTCGAACTCGCGCACCTGGTGCTCGTTCAGCACCTCGTAGAGCAGCGTCTGCACGGCGCTCGGCGTGAGGATGGTCTGATTCACGGGCATCGCCACGCCGTTGATCTTGATGGTGATCGGCGCACCGATGGACAGAAAGATGTCCGAAGCCTTCTTGTCGGACATCAGCTGGAACAGGCGTTTCATCGCCGACATCGCACACCTCCGGGGCAGTGCTACCCCGCTAGTTTAATCCCCCCGCAGCAAATCGTTCAGGCTGGTTTTCGCCCGCGTCCGGGCGTCCACCCGCTTGACGATCACTGCGCAGTACAGCGCGCAGCTGCCCTCGCCCGAGGGCATCGTGCCGGAGACCACCACCGAGCCGGCCGGCACGCGCCCGTAGCCGACTTCGCCCGTTTCGCGATTGAAGATTTTGGTGCTCTGGCCGAGAAAGACGCCCATCGACAGGACGCTGTTCTCCTCGACGATCACGCCTTCCACCACCTCGGAGCGCGCGCCGATGAAGCAGTTGTCCTCGATGATCACGGGATTCGCCTGCACCGGCTCGAGCACGCCGCCGATGCCCACGCCGCCGGACAGGTGCACGTTCTTGCCGATCTGCGCGCACGAGCCGACCGTGGCCCAGGTGTCCACCATCGTGCCTTCGTCGACATACGCGCCGATGTTGACGTAGGAGGGCATGAGCACCACGTTCTTCGCCACGTAGCAGCCGCGCCGCGCCATGGCGGGCGGCACCACTCGGAAGCCGCCACGCGCGAACGCCGCGCCGTCGTAGGCGGCGAACTTCGCGGGCACCTTGTCGTAATAGCGCGTAGAGCCCCCCGGCATCACCCGGTTGTCCTCGATGCGAAAGGACAGCAGCACCGCTTTCTTCAGCCATTGATGCGTCATCCAGGCGCCGTCACGCTTCTCGGCGACGCGCAGCGTCCCGGCGTCGAGCCCGGCCAGCGCGAACTCGATCGCGTCGCGCAGCGGCCGAGGCGCATTCGCCGGGGAAAGGCCGGCCCGGTCCTCCCAGGCTTGGTCGATGATGCGCTGCGCTTGTTCCATGGCTCCTCGTCAGAGACTGCGAGCGAACTGCCCGATTCTTTGCATCGCCTCGACGCATTCGTCGAGCGCGGCGACCAGGGCGATGCGCACGTGGTTGCGGCCGGGGTTCGCGCCATGCGCGTCGCGCGCGAGAAAGCTCCCGGGAAGCACCAGCACATTATATTGGCGCTGCAATTCGCGCGCGAAGGCCGCGTCGTCCAGTGGCGTGCGCACCCACAGGTAGAAGCCGCCCGCGGGCATCTGCGCGTGCAGCGGCGCGGCCACCAGCGGCAGCACGGCGCGGTATTTCTGCGCATACAGGCGCCGGTTGGCGCGCACGTGCTCCTCGTCGCGCCAGGCGGCGATCGAGGCCTGCTGCACGGGCAGGCTCATCGCGGACCCATGATAGGTGCGGTAGAGCAGGAAGCGCTGCAGGATCGCCGCGTCCCCGGCGACGAAGCCCGAGCGCAGGCCGGGCGCGTTGGAGCGCTTGGACAGGCTCGAGAACGCCACCACGCGCGCATAGTCGCCGCGGCCGAGCTGCTGCGCGGCCTGCAGGGCGCCCAGCGGCGGGCTCAGCTCGTCGTAGTAGAGCTCCGAGTAGCACTCGTCGGAGGCGATGACGAAGCCGTGCCGGTCCGCGAGCTCGAACAGGCGCGTCCAGGCGGCGAGATCGAGCACGCGCCCGGTCGGGTTGCCGGGCGAGCAGACGTAGGCGAGCTGCACGCCGCGCCAGTCCAGTTCGTCGACGCCCATGCCGTCGTTCAGGTACACGGGTTGCGCGCCGGCAAGCAGCGCGGCGCCCTCGTAAATCTGGTAGAAAGGATTGGGACAGGCGACGCGCGCCGTGCCGCCGGCGGGATCGATGACGGTCTGCGCGAAGGCGAACAGCGCCTCGCGCGAGCCGTTGACCGGAAGCACCTGTGTCGCGGCGTCGATCGCCTTCAGGGCGTAGCGCCGGGCAAGCCATGCCGCGACGGCTTCGCGCAGCGCGGGCGTGCCGGCGGTGGCGGGGTAGGCGGCGAGGCCCTCGAGCGCGCCGGCGAGCGCCGCCTTCACCAGCTCGGGCGTGGCGTGCTTCGGCTCGCCGATGGACAGGTTGATCGGCCGCAGCGCGGGATTGGGCGTGACGTCGGCGAGCAACGCGCGCAGCTTCTCGAACGGGTACGGCTGCAGCCGCCCGAGGAGCGGATTCAAGCGCCGGCTTTCCAGCCGCGCTTGCGGTGCTCGGCGACCACGCTGGTGGCGATGCCGCCGCGCACGTTGAAGCGCGCGGTGAGCCGCAGGTAGCGGGGCCGCAGGGCGCGCACCAGATCGTCCGCGATGCGATTGGTGACCGCCTCGTGGAACACGCCCTGGTCGCGGTACGACCATGCGTAGAGCTTGAGCGACTTCAGCTCGACGCACAGGCGGTCCGGCACGTACTCCAGCTCCAGCA
>JBBDXL010000115.1:0-3344 GCA_040902335.1 Burkholderiales bacterium | reverse complement strand
GGGCCGCTGGGCGCCCTCGCCATCGGCGCGGCCGCCGGCGTGGTGTGCTTCACGGCCACCAGCTACATGAAGCGCTCGCTCGGCGTGGACGATTCGCTGGACGTGTTTCCGGTCCACGGCGTCGGCGGCACGCTGGGCACGATCCTCACCGGCGTGTTCGTCGCCGCCGCCCTGGGCGGCGCGGGCCTGCCCGAGGGGCGCTCGATGGGCGGCCAGGTCCTGATCCAGCTCGGCGGCGTGCTCGCGACCGCGGCGTGGTGCGGCGTCGGCACCTGGGTCCTGCTCAAGCTCACGCAGGCGCTCGCCGGCCTGCGGGTGAGCGGCGAGGCCGAGACCGAGGGCCTCGACACTCACTTGCACAACGAGAAAGGCTACAACCTGTAGCGTTAGAATCGGGCGCATGCAGCGCCGCGCTTTTCTCAAGTTCTGCGCCGCCTCGGCCGCGGCGGCGGGCGCCCCCGAGGTGGCGGCGGATGCGCGACCGCAGTTCTACCAGCGCGTGAAGCTGGTGGGCGCGGACGGCAGGCCGCTGCGCGCGCGCGCCGTTCCGGCGAACCGCAACCTGATCTTCCACTACCCGTACGCGGCGACGCCCTGCTTCCTGCTGAATCTGGGCCGTCCGGTGCAGGGCGCGGCGCAGCTGAAGACGGTCGACGACCAGCCCTACGAGTGGCGCGGCGGCGTGGGCGCCGCGCGCTCGATCGTCGCCTACTCGGCGATCTGCGCGCACAAGCTCACCTACCCCACGCGCGACATCAGCTTCATCAGCTTCCGCGCCGAGAAGAGCGTCGGCAACAAGTTCGCCCGCGTCATCCACTGCTGCTCCGAGCACAGCCAGTACGACCCGGCCGCGGGCGGCCGCGTGCTGGCCGGCCCGGCGCCGCAGCCGCTCGCCGCCATCCTGCTCGAGCACGACGCCGCGAGCGACGAGCTCACCGCGGTGGGCACGCTCGGCGGCGAGATGTTCGACGAGTTCTTCGCCAAGTACGAGTTCCGGCTGCAGCTGGAGAACGGCGGCGCGCTGCGCCGCGCGGTGAACGGCGTCGCGCCGGTCACGCCCCTGGAGCGCTACTGCAAGCAGCAGGTGAAGTGCTGAAATGGCTCGGCCCCGGCGACCCCTTCCCGCCGGTGCAGAGCGCGCTGCAGAATCCCGCCGGCCTGCTGTGCGCGGGGGGCGACCTGTCGGCCGCGCGCCTGCTCGAAGGCTACCGCCTGGGCATCTTTCCCTGGTACTCGGGCGACGAGCCGATCCTGTGGTGGTCGCCCGACCCGCGCATGGTGCTGTACTGCGCCGAGCTCAAGGTGAGCCGGTCCCTGGCAAAGAGCCTGCGCAACAAGGGCTACGAGGTGCGCATCGACACGGGGTTCCGCCAGGTGCTCGCGGGCTGCGCCGGGCCGCGCGCGGACGGCGGCGGCACCTGGCTCGGCGAGGACATGCGCATCGCCTATTCGCGGCTGCACCGCGCCGGCCATGCGCATTCCTTCGAGACCTGGCACGGCGGCGAGCTGGTGGGCGGTCTCTACGGCGTGGCGCTCGGCCGCATGTTCTTCGGCGAATCGATGTTCGCGCGCGCCACCGACGCCTCCAAGGTCGCGCTCGTCGCCCTGGTCGGGGAGCTGCGCCGGCGCGGCTTCCCGCTCATCGACTGCCAGGTGCGAACGCCGCTCCTCGCCGCGCTCGGCGCGCGCGAGATCCCGCGCCGGGCGTTTTTGCGCGAACTGGCGGCGTTGGTACACTACGACGAGCCTCCTGGGAAATGGACGCGCCGAACGGAGCCCGATGTCCCGGCTGAATGACCTGCCGCACGCGGTACTGCAGTTCTACGTGACCGCGCCGTATCCCTGCAGCTACCTGCCCGACCGCATGGCGCGCTCGCAGGTGGCGACGCCCTCGCACCTCATCACCACCGAGCTGTACGGCGACCTGGTGAAGTCGGGCTTTCGCCGCAGCGGCATCTTCACCTACCGGCCGCACTGCGACGGGTGCCGCGCGTGCGTGCCGGTGCGCATCCCGGCCGCCGAGTTCGTCGCCAGCCGCTCGCAACGGCGCGCCCGGAAGGAGCACGCCGCGCTCACCGCGCAGGTGCAGCCGCTCAAGTTCCGCCTGGAGCATTACGCGCTCTACCTGCGCTACCAGTCCAGGCGCCATTCGGGCGGCGGCATGGACAACGACAGCCGCGACCAGTATTCGCACTTCCTGCTGCAGAGCCGCGTCGACACGCGCCTGGTGGAGTTCCGCGACCAGGGCCAGCTCGCCATGGTGTCGATCGTCGACTACCTGCCCGACGGCCTGTCCTCGGTGTACACCTTCTTCGAGCCCGAGCGCCGCGGCGCGAGCTACGGCACCTACAACGTCATGTGGCAGATCGAGGCCTGCCGCGCGCTCGGCCTGCCGTACCTCTACCTCGGCTACTGGATCCGCGAAAGCCCGAAGATGGCCTACAAGTCGCGCTTCATGCCGATCGAGGGCTTCACCGGCGGCGGCTGGCGGCGGCTCTCCGAGGCGGACCTGGCACGCATGCGCTTCTGAGAATGCTCTATGCGCTGGCGCGGCCCCTGCTTTTCTGCCTCGACCCGGAGCGTGCCCACGCGCTGACGCTCGGCCTCGCGGACGCGCCGCTCAGGTTCGGCCTGCTGCGCGTCGCGCGCGCGCCGGGCGCGCCGGTGCGCGCCATGGGGCTGGATTTCCCGAACGCGGTCGGGCTCGCCGCGGGCCTCGACAAGAACGCCGAGCACGTCGATGCGCTCGCGCGCCTGGGCTTCGGCTTCATCGAGGTCGGCACGGCGACGCCGCGCCCGCAACCCGGCAACCCGCGCCCGCGCCTGTTCCGCCTGCCGCGCGCCGAGGCGCTCATCAACCGCATGGGCTTCAACAACGTCGGCCTGGACGCGTTTCTCGAGAATCTCGCGCGCGCGCGCTGGCGCGGCATCCTCGGCATCAACATCGGCAAGAACGCCGACACGCCGATGGAGCGCGCGGCCGACGACTACGCGGCGTGCTTCGAGCGCGTGTACGCACGCGCGAGCTACGTTACCGTGAACGTGTCCTCGCCCAACACCAAGAACCTGCGCGACCTGCAGGAGAACCGCCAGCTCGACGCGCTGCTCGCGCGGCTTTCGTCCCAGCGCGAGCCGCTCGCCCAGCGGCACGGCCGCCGCGTGCCGCTCGCGCTGAAGGTGGCACCCGATCTCGAGGCCGCGCAGGTGCAGGCCATCGCCGACGCGGTGCGCCGCCACGGCGTGGACGGCGTCATCGCCACCAATACGTCGATCTCCAGAGAGGGCGTGGAAGGTCTGCGCCATGCCGACGAAGCGGGCGGCCTCTCGGGCGCGCCGCTCCGCGA
>JBBDXL010000114.1:0-23642 GCA_040902335.1 Burkholderiales bacterium | reverse complement strand
TCAGGCCGCGGATCGGCTGCGGGCCCCAGCTCGGCGCGCCGAACTCGAACACGCCTTCCATCGCCAGGTACGCGCCGCCCACGCCGTTGGCCGAGAACTGCACCTGGCCCTCGCGAATCGGCAGGTTCCTCGACACGTCGTTCTTGCCCGGCAGCACCCGGAGACTCACGTTGTACTTCTGCTTGAGCGCGTTGCCGATGGCGACGGCCTGGTTGTAGCCGCCGGAGCCGACGTCGTAGGCGCTCCAGGAGATCGTCGGCGGTAGCGTCACATCGGCGTGCGCGGCGACAGAGACAGCGAGCGTGGCGCCAAGCGCCGCGCGAAACAGTGCGGTAGTCATGAAACCCTCCTCCTCGAAGGTTGGCCCGCGGATGTTAACCGATACTGCGGGACGATAGAATGCCCCAGCCGATGAACCAGCCCGTCAGCCGCTTTCCCGTTCCCGAACTCAAGAACCTGCCCGAGGACGTGCGCGCGCGCATCCTCGCCGTGCAGGAAAAATCCGGATTCGTGCCCAACGTGTTCCTGGTGCTCGCGCACCGCCCGGAGGAGTTCCGCGCGTTCTTCGCCTACCACGACGCCCTGATGGAGAAGGAGGGCGGCCTCACCAGGGCCGAGCGCGAGATGATCGTGGTGGCGACCTCCGCGGCGAACCGCTGCCAGTACTGCGTGGTGGCGCACGGCGCCCTGCTGCGCATCCGCGCCAAGAACGCGCTGGTCGCCGACCAGGTGGCGGTCAACTACCGCAAGGCCGACATCCCGCCGCGCGAGAAGGCGATGCTCGATTTCGCCATGAAAGTGGCGCTCGAGTCGCACGCGCTGGACGACGCCGACCTCGAGGCGCTGCGCCGGCACGGCTTCACCGAAGAGGACGCCTGGGACATCGCCGCCATCGCGGCGTTCTACGCGCTGTCCAACCGCATGGCGAACTTTAGCGGCATGCGGCCGAACGACGAGTTCTACGCGCTGGGGCGCCTGCCGAAGACCTGAGTCTGGCGCTCGAAGGCGTGCGCGAGCTGCAGCACGCCGAGGTCGTCGCGGTAGCGCCCCACGATCTGCAGCCCCACCGGCAGCCCCTCGGGCGTGAAGCCCGCCGGCACCGAGATCGCCGGGTGGCTGGTGATGGTCACGTAGTAGCAGCTCTTCATCCAGTCGAGGTAGTTCGTCATTTTGACGCCCGCGATCTCGGTCGGGTACTCGGTCTCGACGGGAAAGGGCGGCAGCTGGTTCACGGGCGCGAGCAGGAATTCGTATTTCTCCAGGAACACGCGCAGGCGCTGGTAGAGCTCGGTGCGCAGGGCTTCGGCGCGCGCGATCTTCGCGCCGTCGAGCGCAAGACCCTGCTCGATGTTCCAGATCACCGTGTCCTTCAGCTCGGCGCGGTGCGTCTTCAGGAGCGGGGCGTGGCGCATGGCGAAGGAGACCGCGCGCAGCGTCTCGAAGGCTTCGGTGGCGCCGGTGAAGTCGGGGCAGGCTTCTTCCACGATGCAGCCGAGGTCCTTGAACACCTTGCGCTGCTTTTCCAGCACCTCGGTCACGGCGGGTTCCACCGGCAGGCCGCCGAAGTCTTTCGTCCACGCGACGCGCACCTTCCTGAACGAGCGCTTGAGCGGCTTCGAGAAGACGGACCCCGGCTCGGCGATCGACACCGGCGCGCGCCGGTCCGGCCCCGCCATGGCGGACAGCAGGAACGCGGCGTCTTCCACCGTGCGCGCGATCGGCCCGATCACCGGCTGCGTGTCCCAGGCGTTCGCCGCGGGGTACGTGGGCACTCGCCCCGGGGTGGGCCGGAAGCCCACCACGTTGCAGTAGTTGCCGGGGTTCCTGAGGCTCGCCGCGAGGTCGGAGCCGTCGGCGAACGGCAGCATGCCGCAGGCGACGGCGGCGGCCGCACCGCCCGAGGAGCCGCCGGCCGTCTTCGTCAGGTCGTAAGGGTTTCTCGTTGCGCCGAATACCTTGTTGAAGGTGTTGCTGCCGGCACCGAACTCGGGCGTGTTGGTCTTGCCGAGCGTGATCGCGCCGGCGGCCTTCAGGCGCTCGACGAGCAGCGCGTCTTCCGTCGGAACGCTGTCCTTGTAGACGAGCGAGCCGAGCGTGGTGCGGATACCCTTCGTCGCCACGAGGTCCTTGTAGGCGATCGGCAGGCCGGCGAGAAGCGGCTTCGCGCCCTTCTTGCGGTCGAGCGCTTTGGCTTCCTTCAGCGCCTGCTCAGGGAGGAAGGTGACGATCGCGTTCACCTTCGGGTTTGCGCGTTCGATTTGCGCGATGAAGGCGCGCATGACCTCGGTGGCGGAGAGCTTGCGCGCGTGGATCAGGCGGGCCAGTGTTCTTGCCGAGGTGAAGCAGATGTCTTCCATTGGGGTCGGCCGGGGTCTAGGGGTTCGGGAGTGTAGCCCTACATCGATTGGCTGCCGGTGCAGGGAGAGCTGACGTATCTAGATTTGTGATCCTAGATGTGGGTGCCTAGCGGCATAAGCAAGTTTCTAGTATTGGGAGCATGCTTCTACATGTGGGTACTTTCGTGGGCGGTTCGGAGCCGCTCATTCACTAGTTAGGCATAGGTGTCGCAGAGGCCGAAATGACCAGTGAATCGGGAAAAATCGGAAGTTCCGAGGGCGAACGCAAAATCCGCGATTTCTGCTTGAGGGTTGCCGCAGAGATTGGTCTGAAGGTTGACCACACCTCTTGGGCGCTTGATTTCGTCGCGGAGCCAAAGCAGTACATTCTTTCGGTTTACGCGACGGATGGCGCGACGTCACAAATCTCGTTCACGTGGGAGGAGGTTGATGGCTACGCCAAGGGACGCGGAGTCGATTCGACGAATGAGAAAGTAAAGAAAGAACTGAACGAGATGCTTGACGTATAAAGGTGCATCTGGCCGCACGTATGCCATTCCGCCGTGTCGACAATTAGGAGACCATTGTCCGTTTCGAGTAGCGCAAGCGATCGTCGTCTGCTTGGAATTGTCCTACTAATAGTCGGGTCGGCCTTAGTTGGGGGCTGTGGAGACTATTCTGGCAAGGGCTACGATGACGCATGGGAGGAGAGAAAGAGTTCGCTCCTACACTCGGTAAGTTCTACCTACCGGAAGGGGTACGAGAGAGGGAGGCGTGACTACCGTTTTTACAGGCTCGGATGTCGTGACGCCCAATCCGAGAGGTCTCCTGATCCAGCCCGGAGCAGCAACCGGCCGTATATGCAAGGCTACAACGAATGCAAGAAGTAGGGCGTTCATCGGCACCATGCCTAACTGCGCAATCCACACAGACGCCAAACTTCTCCCGAATTAGTTGACACCTCGGGCTAACCGCCTGGAGGTGTGAAATGGCAAGAGCAGGACCGAGGAAAGTGGATCGCTACGGCGATCGATTCAAGGCGACTGCGGTGAAGCTGAGCAGCCTGTCTGGGATACGTATCAAGGACGTGGCCGCGGCGCTGGACATCCACCCGTTCATGCTGTCACTGTGGCGCAAGCAAGTACGCGACGGGGTGATCGTGGCCAGGACTGCAAAGCTGGATGTGAAGACCAAGGCCGAGCTGGAGAGACTGAAGGAGCTCGAGCGCGACTACAAGGTGCTCAAGGAGGAGCACGAACTCTTAAAAAAAGCCATCCGGTTTGCTTCGGAACAAAGGAAGAAGTCTTCCAGTTCCTAGAGGCAAACCGGGATAAGCACCGCCTGACGCTGATGTGCCGGCTCTACGGGGTGACGCGAGCGGGGTATTACCAGTGGCGCTCGCGCGAGCGGAGCGAGCGTGAGCGCCGAAACGAAGCGCTCTTGGGCCGCATCCGCCGGGTGCACGGCGAGAGCCGCGGCATCTACGGCAGCCCCCGGGTGCACCGGGCGCTGAAGACCCAGGGCGAGACGGCGAGCGAGAACCGGGTCGCCAGGGTGATGCGCAGCCACGGCATCAAGGCGCGGGTGGCGACGATCCGCTACACCAACCGCAAGCTCCAGAGCTTCTTTGACCAAGGCCGGAACGAGCAACTGGGCCTGGAGCTCTCCGGGCCCGACCAGGTGTGGGTGGGCGACATCACTTACCTGAAGGTGGGCGCGGTCTACCGCTACCTCGCGGTGGTGATGGACAGGTACAGCCGGCGCGTCCTGGGCTGGGCCTACGGCAGGCACAAGGACGTGGCGCTCACGCTCAAGGCGCTCAACCGGGCCGCGCACAACCGCAAGCCCCCGAAGGGCCTCATCTTCCACACCGACCGGGGCATCGAGTACGCGGCGCTCGCCTTCAAGGCGCGCCTTGCGCAGTTAGGCATCACCCAGAGCATGAACCGCCCAGGCAAGGTGACCGATAACGCCTTCATCGAATCGTTCTTCCATTCGATGAAGTCCGAGATCTATCACGGGCTGAGATACCAGCGGGACGACGACATTCGCGCCGCGCTCAAGAGCTACCTGCCCTTTTACAACAGCGCTAGACTGCACTCATCATTGGACTACGTGTCGCCAGCGAGGTTCGGAGCCTGTCAATAGATTTGAGACACTGACCGGTGTGCATTTACTGTAGTTCTCCGTTTCCGCCGACCGGTTTTGGCGGATTGATCCAGACCGCCGTCGGCGGTTCTGCAGGTCGAGGCGCCCGACGCACGAAGCGCTCCGGATGTTGCGCGTAGGCGCTCGCCAGGATTTCGCGGCGTTGCGCGAGCACGGCTGCGGTTTGGCCGTAGTGCACCGTCGCCGGGGTGAGCAGCGCCAGACCCGAGTGGTAGTGATCGTTGTTGTACCAGTCGAAGAACCCGCCGCAGAAGGCACGCCCATCCTCGATGCAGCCGAACCGGTCCGGAAACTCGGGCCGGTACTTGAGCGTCTTGAACTGCGCCTCCGAGAACGGGTTGTCGTTGCTTACCTGGGGCCGGGAATGGGTCTTGGTGACGCCCAGATCGGCGAGCATCAGCGCCACCGGCTTGGAGGTCATCGAGGTGCCCCGGTCGGCATGCACGGTGAGCTGCCCGCGCCCGATCGACTGCTTTTTCAAACTCGCCTCGATCAGCTTCTTGGCCAGGATTGCCGATTCCCGGTGCGCCAGCATCCAGCCAACCACGTAGCGGCTGAACACATCGAGCAGCACGTAAAGGTAAAAGTAGGTCCACTTTGCCGGCCCGAGCAATTTCGTGATGTCCCAGGACCACAGCTCGTTCGGGCGCGTGGCGAGCAGCTCGGGCTTGGTGTACGCGGGGTGGCGCAACTGGTCGCGGCGCTCGCGCACCTCGCCCGCGGCCGCCAGCAGCCGGTACATGGTGCGCTGCGAGCACAGGTAACGTCCCTCGTCGAGCAGCGCCGCGTACATCGCGGCCGGGGCCTGATCGACGAAGCGCTCGCTGCGCAGCTCGGCGAGCACCGCGTGCCGCTCTTGGTTGCCCAGTGCGCGCGGGTGGCTGCGCGGCTCGGAGTGCGCCCGCATCGCGGTGCGCTGCAACCGCCTTCGATGCCGGTACAGCGTCGAGCGCACCACGCCCAGCGCCCGGCACGCGGGCAGCGTGCCGCTCGTCCCGGAGAGCTCTTCGGCCGCTCGCATCAGGTGCTCCCGTCTTCGTCGTCGCGGCTCGCCAGTGGGATCTCCAGCAGCTGCGAAGCTTTTTTTTGGATCTCCAAGAGCAGCTCGGCCTGCTTGAGCCTGCGCTCCAGGCGCCGCTTGTCGCGCTCGAGCTCCACCACCCGCTTGGCCAGCGGATTGACCGCCTTCTCCTTGCGCCCGCGGCGCTTGGGCGACAGGCCGGCCAGCTCGCCCCGCTCGCGCGCTCGCCGCCAGGTGACCAGGTGCGAGGAGTACAACCCCTCGCGCCGCAGCAACGCCCCGATCTCACCCGCATCGCGCGCCGCATCGGCCGCGCGCAGGATGCGCCGCTTGTACTCGGCCGGAAATTGCCGGCGCCTTGCCTTCTCCGGCACCTCGGGATCGACAGCGCGCCCGCGCTCAGAATTGCCGCGCGCGGGGAAACCTCCGCTCGCCCTACGGGCTCCCTGCGCTTCCCCCGCGCTCACTGCCTGTTGCTCTTCCATTGCTTCGATTTGTTCCATGGTTGTCTCCACCGCCCTCTACACTAATTTCAAGGAAGGTCGGTGTCTCACTGATATTGGCAGAGAGGGGTTTGAACAGCTGACTCAATGAACCCGGTGTCAACTAAAACGGGGGAAGACCCCGCGCGCAAGTTACGGCGCGCGCTGGTGATTGCGGAGGTTAGGTGGCTCTACGCAGCGCACGAGTCGTGTATGTCTCGACCAGAACCAAGCAGCTTCGAAAAAGAACTTGAGCACGAGGGGGAAGAGAAAGTTCGTCTTAGCCTGGCATACGGCGCTTACAGTGCAGGGAAGAAACCCCTCGTCGAGTCGTGGTTGCGGACAAAGGCGGAAGAAAAGGAGTTGCTCCGCCGGAAGCAAGAGGCGATGCATAAGGAAACCGAGATCGGGATTGGGCAAAGCGCGAAGAACGCTGCGTGGGTCGCTGCCATTGCAGCAGTAATCAGCATAGTGATTTCGATAGTGGCTGTAATCGTGTCATTGCAGAGCAAGTAACGGCAGAGGTATCCAACATGAAGTATTGGATCTTTGTCCTAGCGCTCGCACCAGCGATTGTTCACGGTGGACCATCTGATTATCAATGCACCGTCAAGCAAGAGCTCGCGCCGAGCTACGTGCTTCAAGGATTGGGACCTGGTACTGGTGAACTTCGCCCTGTCCCTCAATCGTCTTTTGTGGGGGAACGCTTCGCGGTTGATCGAGCGACCGGCCGTGTGATCGGCAGTCTGTTTGATACTGGCGGAGCGGACGAAATTAAGGTCATCCATCCCGGCAGCGACAACATGGCATTTAAGGTAATTGCCATAGGCCAAGGCAAGATAAAGGTCTTGGTGATTCGGGAGAACACTGTGCACCCCGAAAAGGAGTTCTATGGAATGTTCCATCCGGTCGTGCTTGCTGGCACGTGCAAATGAGCCACCTAACAACACGCTCCACCCGCAGGTCGGGATGGACCGACAGCAGGTTCTCTCGCTAATGGGAAATCCGCACCGCCGAGAAATGTACGGTGAGACCGAATTTCTAATTTACGAAACGAATCATTGGGCAGATTCGGAAAAAGAGCGCTTCACGCCCATTCTGTTGAAGAACGGAAAGGTCGCTGGAGGGGGACGTAATTACTACGACGATGCGATCCGCTCCAAAATCGAGGCAGATGTCCGTGTCAAGTCTCAATAGTTTTGTCCCATACTTCATTGAGCACGGTGAGCGTTGGGTAGCTGCTCAACGCGAACATCACCGGCCATCTGGCCGACCGCTTATTAAAAGGGAGTGGAAGTCACTAGCGCCATTCTTTACGGCGAACACCCTCGAAACCGTCGTGGTGCGCGAAGTGCCGAAAATTCAGAACCCGGACTTCTATCGAGAGCTCACTGCCTCAGGACAGCCCATTCCTCTCGACTTCACACAGATGACAGCGATTACATTCATTGATACGGTCGTTGTCGCGAAGGAGCTGCTTAACCCAGGCTGGAAACCGTGGCTTTATTTGCTATTTCATGAATGTGTCCATGTTTGCCAATACAGGCATCTCGGACTCCCGTCTTTCATCGCACAATACGTGAAAGGTTGGGCGGCGAACGGTTTTACGTACCGTGCCATCCCTCTCGAAGCCCAAGCCTATGCGCTTCAGGACCGATACGAAAAAGGCGGAGAGATCTTTTCTGTTGAAAATGCAATTGAAGCCGAACTCGGTAAGACCTAACCCACACGCCTCACGCGGACGCCAAGCTTCCCCCGATTTAATTGACACTTCGGGCTAACTGCCGGAATGTGTGGCCCGGCAGTCGGGCTCCGCTTACATCAGCACGACGTCGTACTGCTCCTGCGTGTACCCCGGCTCGACCTGCAGCGAAATGGGCTTCCCGATGAAGTCCTGCAGCATGGCCACCGACCCCGACTCCTCCTCCTGCAGCAGGTCGATCACCCCTTGCGCGCCGAGCACGCGGAACTCGCGCGCGTCATTGAAGGCGCATGCGCACGTGATGAGGCGGGCGAGCTTGCGGGCGGCATGAAGGGGATTTCCATCGCGCGAGTCTAGCTCGCGATAGACTCTCGCGGCCATGCTCGGCCGCGCCGCCATGCTGCTCGCCTTCGACATCGCCGAACCGGCGATCGCCGAGCACGACGATTGGCACACGCACGAGCACCTTCCGGAGCGCCTGTCCATTCCGGGATTCCTGCGCGGAACGCGCTGGGTGGCGTTGCGCGGCGGGCAGCCCAGGTACTTCGTGATCTACGAGGTGAGCGACCTCGATGTCCTCACCTCGGACGCGTACCTGAGCCGGCTCAACAATCCGACGCCATGGACCTCGAAGATGATGCCGCACTACCGCGGGATGACGCGGGGGTTCTGCGCGGTGACCGGAAGCGCCGGGCTGGGGTTGGGGAATGCCGCGCTGGTGGTGCAGTTCAAGCCTGGCGATGCGTCGGTGTTGCGCGATTGGCTCATGAAGGACGTCATGCCAGCGCTTTCGTCACGGCCAGGGCTGGGTGGCTGTTATCTATTTGAGTCGGCGGCCGCGGCGCCGATGACGCGCGAGCAGCGCATTCGTGGGGTGGATGCGGGCCTGGATTGGGTGCTGGTGGCCACCGGGTACGACGAGCAGGCGGTGACGGATCTTGAGCGCGCTGATCTGGAGAAGGGTCGACTGGAGGGGCGGGGGGCGGCAGTGTCGGGCTTCGGCCTTTACCGTACGGACTACACGCTTTACGAAGTCGAGAAGCGCGGAGGTGGCATTGCAGCCTGACAACGCGTTGTTGACCGACGCTTTTCACTCCGCGCTCCGCGCTGCGCACGGCGCGGCAAAAGGCGAATGTTGGATGCGGATTGACGCTATACGGCATTGCCGTATAATGCGTCATGTTCAGCTTTGTCGAGTCAAAGCTGTTTACGCGCCTTGTCGGTGACTATTTAACTGATGACGCCTACGCCGAACTCCAGTTGGCATTGGCCGAGAATGCGGAACGTGGCGCGGTTGTTTCGGGGTCGGGCGGGGTTCGAAAGCTGCGGTGGGCGCAGCCCGGCCGCGGCAAGCGCGGTGGGATCAGGGTGATCTACTACGCCAGGACGCACGAAGGGATCATTTGGATGTTGACGATCTACGCGAAAAATGAGGAGCAGAACATCCCCGCTCACGTTCTTCGCAAGATCAAGGAGGAGTTCGATGGCTAAGGCCAAACGCAATATCGGTCTGGAGATTCTGGAAGGTATTCGCGGTATCAAGCGTGGCGAGCATGGACGGGTGACCAATGTCCCGTCGGTTACTTCCGTACGCGAACGCACCGGCCTGTCCCAGTCCCGCTTCGCGCAGCTGCTCGGCGTGTCCGTGCGCACGCTCCAAGAATGGGAGCAAGGACGCCGCGCGCCATCGGGGGCCGCCCGTACGCTTCTTCTGATCGCGCAGAAGAACCCTCGCGCGCTTCTCGAAGTGGCTTGATCGGCGAGAAAAGTAGCGCGCAAGCGCGCTACATCAGCACCACGTCGTATTGCTCCTGCGTATACCCCGGCTCCACCTGCAGCGAGATCGGCTTGCCGATGAAGTCCTGCAGCATGGCGACCGAGCCCGACTCCTCCTCCTGCAGCAGGTCGATCACGCCCTGCGCGCCGAGCACGCGGAACTCGCGCGCGTTGAAGGCGCGCGCCTCGCGCAGGATCTCGCGCAGGATCTCGTAGCACACGGTGCGCGCGGTCTTCACCGCGCCGCGCCCGCCGCACACCGGGCAGGGCTCGCACAGCACGTGGGCGAGCGATTCGCGCGTCCTCTTGCGCGTCATCTCCACCAGGCCGAGCTGCGTGAAGCCGCTCACCGTCATGCGCGTGCGGTCGCGCGAGAGCGCTTTTTTCAGCTCCTCGAGCACCGCGGCGCGGTGCTCGTCGGACTGCATGTCGATGAAGTCGACGATGATGATGCCGCCGAGGTTCCGCAGGCGCAGTTGCCGCGCGATGGCCTGCGCCGCCTCGAGGTTGGTCTTGAACACCGTGTCGTCGAAGTTGCGGCTGCCGACGTAGCCGCCGGTGTTGACGTCGATGGTGGTCATCGCCTCGGTCTGGTCGATGACGAGCGTCCCGCCCGACTTCAGGTCGACGCGGCGCGAGAGCGCCTTTTCGATCTCGGGCTCGACGTTGTACAGGTCGAACAGCGGCCGCTCGCCCGCGTAGTGCTCGAGCCGCGCGCGCAGCTGCGGCGTGTAGGCCTCGGCGAACGCCGCCAGCTTCTGGAAGTTCTCGCGCGAGTCGACGCGCACCACGTCGGTGGCGTCGGTCACCATGTCGCGCAGCACGCGCTGCGCGAGCGACAGGTCCTGGTGCACGAGCAGCGGCGGTTGCGCGCCGAGCGCGCGGCCGCGGATGTCGGCCCACAGGTGGCGCAGGAACGCGATGTCGGCGGCGAGCTCGGCGTCGCTCGCGCCCTCGGCGAGGGTGCGGATGATGAAGCCGCCCTTTTCCTCGGGCGGCACCAGTGCGCGCACCTGGTCGCGCAGCGCCTGGCGGCCGTTCTCGTCCTCGATCCGCTGCGAGATGCCGATGTGCGGGTCCTGCGGCAGGTAGACGAGCAGCCGCCCGGCGATCGACACCTGCGTCGAGAGGCGCGCGCCCTTGGTGCCGATCGGATCCTTCACCACTTGCACGAGGAGCGGCTGGCCCTCGGCCAGCACCTTCTCGATGGGCTTCGGCGCCTCGCCGTTTGCGCGGCGCTGCTCCCAGATGTCGGCGACGTGCAGGAACGCGGCGCGCTCCAGGCCTACCTCGACGAACGCCGACTGCATGCCGGGCAGCACGCGCGCCACGCGCCCCATGTAGATGTTGCCCACCAGCCCGCGGCTCGCCGCGCGCTCGATGAGCAGCTCCTGCACCGCGCCGGCGTGCACCACGGCGACGCGCGTCTCCTGCGGCGTGATGTTAACGAGGACTTCTTCGCTCACGCCGCCCCCCGAACTTCTGCAGCAGCTGCGCGGTCTCGTACAGCGGCAGCCCGACGATGCCGGACTGGCTGCCGCGGATCTCGGCGACGAACAGCGCCGCGCGGCCCTGGATCGAGTAGGCGCCCGCCTTGTCGTCGGACTCGCCCGTGGCGACATAGGCGCGGATTTCGTCTTGCGCGAGCTCGCGGAACTGTACGTCCGAAACCGAGAGCGCGGTTTCCACTTCGTCGTCGAACTGCAGCGCCACCGCGGTCAGCACTTCGTGGCGCTTGCCCGAGAGCGCGGCGAGCATGCGATCCGCGTCGGCGCGGTCCTGCGGCTTGCCGAAAATGCGGCCCTCGAGCGCCACCGTGGTGTCGGCGGCGAGCACCGGCGCCCGCGGCAGGTTGCGCTCGAGCATGCGCTTCCAGCCGACCGCGGCCTTGGCGCGCGCCAGGCGCATCACGTAGTCGCGCGGGTCCTCGCCCGGCTGCGGCGACTCGTCGATGTCGGGCGCGGCCCCCGGGCGGTTGCGGAACAGCAGCAGGTGGAACTTGACGCCGATGTGGCCGAGAAGCTCCCGGCGCCGCGGGCTGCGCGAGGCAAGGTAGATGCTGCGATCGAGCAGTTTGACCATGGCGGCGCTGCTCGGCGCAGTGTAGCAAAGCTACTCGCGGTGATACGGGTGCCCGGTGAGCCGGGTGGCGGCCCGGTACAGCTGCTCCGCGAGCAGCACCTGCGCGAGCGCGTGCGGCAGCGTGAAAGACGAGAGGCGCAGGAGCTGCGCGGCCTGCGCCTTTGTCTTCGCGTCCAGCCCGTCGGCGCCGCCGATGACGAAGGCGGTGGGCGCCTGCGCGGCGGCCCAGCGCGCGAGCTCGGCCGCGAACTGCGCGCTCGTCAGCTCGCGGCCGCGCTCGTCGAGCGCGACGATGCGCGCGTTCGGCGGCGCCTTGGCCGCGCACTGCACGGCGTAGCCGCGCGGCATGCGCGCGAGGTAGTCGTCGCGCGCCTGCGCGGCCCAGCCGCGCAGCCTAGCGCCGTGCGCGACGAGCAGGAGCTTTGCCATGGCCCGCGAGCTTCACCGGCTTGCCGCCCCAGAGCGCCTCGAGGTTGTAGTAGCTGCGCACCGCCGGATGCATGACGTGCACGATGATGTCGCCGAGATCGACCAGCACCCACTCGCCGCCGGCCTCGCCCTCGACGCCGTACACGCGCGCGCCGAGGGCGCCGAGCTTGTCGCGCACGCTGTCGGCCAGCGCCCTGAGCTGGCGGCTCGAGTCGCCGCTCGCGATCACCACGCGCTCGAAGAACGGCGAGAGCTGCGCGACGTTGAAGACCAGGATGTCGCGGCCCTTCACGTCCTCCAGGGCGTCGACCACGGCGCGCTGCTTCCTGCGGATGTCCATCAGCGGTACAGCCCGTGGCGGCGGATGTACTCGAGCACCTTCGCCGGCACGTGGGCCGAGACGTCTTCGCCGCGCGCCAGGCGCGCGCGGACGTCGCTCGCCGAGATGTCCATGGGCGTGAAGGGCACGTGGCGCACGCGGCCGTCGGGCGATGCCCACCCGGGGCGCGCGCACACGGCGAGGGTGGCGAGCTCGAGCACCTCGCGCCAGCGCTGCCAGGTCTCGAGCTTGGCGTACTGGTCGGCGCCGAGGAGCAGCACGGGATGCCCGCCGAGGCTCTTCAGCGTGTCGACCGTGTAGCCCGAGTGCGCCGGGTCGAGCTCGCGCTCGTCGATCGCGTAGCGCGGCTCCCCCGCCAGCGCGATGCGCAGCATGGCGACGCGGTGGCGCGCGGGCGTCTTTGCCGGCGCCCGGTACTTGGGCGCGCCGGTCGGCATCCACAGGATGCGCTCCAGCTTCAGGTGCTCGAGCGCCGCGCGCGCCATCGCCAGGTGCGCGTTGTGTACCGGATCGAAGGTTCCGCCAAGGATCCCCGTGGTCGACACTACTGGCGGATTTCTCCGTGGCCGAGGACGACGAACTTCTGCGTGGTGAGGCCTTCCAGGCCCACCGGCCCGCGCGCGTGCAGCTTGTCGGTGGAAATGCCGATCTCGGCCCCGAGGCCGAACTCGTAGCCGTCGGCGAAGCGCGTCGAGGCATTGACGAGCACCGAGCTCGAGTCCACCTCGCGCAGGAACCTCTGCGCGCGCGCCTCGTCGCCGGTGACGATGGCGTCGGTGTGCTGCGAGCCGTATTTCGCGATGTGCTCGATCGCCTCGTCGAGGCCCTTCACCACGCGGATCGAGACCACCGGCGCGAGCCACTCGGTGGCGTAGTCGCTTTCCGTGGCGGGCTTCGCGCCCGGCAGGAGCTTGCGCGCGGCATCGTCGGCGCGCATCTCCACGTTCTTCTCGCGGAAGATGCGGCCGATCTCGGGCAGCACGCGCGGCGCGATGCCCTCGGCCACGAGCAGCGTTTCCATGGTGTTGCAGGTGCCATAGCGCTGGGTCTTGGCGTTGTCGGCGATGCGCACCGCCATCTCCGGGTCGGCGCGGTCGTCCACGTACACGTGGCACACGCCGTCCAGGTGCTTGAGCATCGGGATGCGCGATTCGCGCATCAAGCGCGCGATCAGGTCCTTGCCGCCGCGCGGCACGAGGATGTCCACGTACTCGTGCATCTGGATGAGCTCGCCCACCGCGGCGCGGTCGGCCACCTCTACCACCTGCACCGCCGCCTCGGGGAGCTTGGCCGCCTTCAGGCCCGCGCGCACGCAGGTCGCGATCGCCCGGTTGGAGTGCAGCGCCTCGGAGCCGCCGCGCAGGATGCAGGCGTTGCCCGCCTTCACGCACAGCCCGGCGGCGTCGGCGGTGACGTTGGGCCGCGACTCGTAGATGATGCCGATAACGCCGAGCGGCACGCGCATGCGCGCCACCTCTATGCCGGTGGGGCGGCGCACGCGCTCGGACACCTGCCCGACCGGATCGGGCAGCGCCGCCACCTGCTCGAGACCGGCGGCCATCTGCTCGATGAGCGCCGGCGTGAGCGTGAGGCGGTCGACGAACGCCGCGTCGCGGCCGTCCTTTTTCGCCTGCGCGACGTCGTCGCGGTTAGCGGCGAGGAGGGAATCGGCGGCGGCGCGCAGCGTCGCCGCCATCGCCTCGAGCGCGCGGTTCTTCGTGCCGGTGTCGGCGCGCGCCAGCAGCCGCGCGGCGGCGCGCGCGGCCTGGCCCAGGCCGCGGACGTACGCCTTTACGTCAAGCTTTTGATCCACCGGCCAATTTTAACCCCAGGGCGGCGAACTGATCCCAGGGGTCGCCGCGCGCGACGCCCTTCACCACCCGGTCGACGAATGCCGCCTGCGACAGCGCCGCATCGAGCGCGGCGCGCGAATGGCGGCGCGCCGCGGCCAGCACGGCGCGCTGCAGCGGCTTGTTGAACAGGCGCTGCTCGCCGAACAGGCGCTCGGCGCTCTTGCCCTCGGCCATGCCGCGCAACACGAATAGCGCGCTGGCGAGCGCAAAGAGGACGAACGTAGGCGCCTCGCCTTCGCCGCGCAGGCCCTGCAGGATGCGCACGTAGCGCGCCGTGTCGCCCGCCACCAGCGCCTCGGCCGCGGCGTACGGGTCGTAGCGGGCGACCGAGGTCACGGCGTCCTCCACGGTCTGCAGCGCGAGCTCGCCCGGCGGCGCGAGCAGCGCCAGCTTCTGCACCTCCTGATGCGCGGCGAGAAGGTTGCCTTCGACGCGCTCGGCGAGGAACTCGAGCACCTCGGGGGACGCCTTCTGCTGCTGGCGCGCGAGGCGCACGCCGATCCACTGCGGCAGGCGCGCGCGCTCCACCGGCCAGACCTCCACCACCACGCCGGCAGCGGCGAGCGCGGCGAACCAGGCCGAGGACTGGCCCGCGCGGTCCAGGCGCGGCAGGCTCACCAGCGTGAGCATCTCGGCATCGAGCCGCCTGCAATGGGAGACGAGGGTCTCGGCGCCGTCGGTGCCGGGCTTGCCGCCCGGGATGCGCAGCTCGATCACCTTGCCGCCACCGAACAGCGAGCGGCTGGCGCCGGCGTGCGCGAGCGCGCTCCAGTCGAAACCGCGCTCGGCGGTGAACACCTCGCGCTCGGCGAGGCCGCGCCGGCGCGCCGCCGCGCGCACCGCGTCGGCCGCCTCGAGCGCGATGAGCGGCTCGTCGCCGTGGATGACGTAGAGCGGCTCGAGCGCCTTCGCCAGATGCGCCTCGAGCTGCTCGGCGCGCAGCTGCATCAGTTCGCGGCCCCCGGCGGGCGCGCCGCGGCGATGCGGCGCATGATCTGCTGCACCATGTCGGCCCGCATGTCGCGGAACAGCTGCTGCTCCTCGGTCTCCTTTGCCAGCGCCACCGCGTCGTCGTAGGTGACGTCGCGCGTCAGCGTGACCGTGCTCGGCGGCACGAAATCGCCGCCCTTGCCGTCGCCGACGCGAAAGCCGACGCGGTATATGAGCCGGTACTCGCGCACGCGCCCGGCGCTGCTGATCGCGAGGATCTCCTTGGTGCGCGTCTCCTCGCTGAACAGCAACTGCGCCGTGGCCGCCTTGGGATCGTCGACCACGCGCGTCGCGCTGCCCGACTGGAGGTTCCGCTTCAGCTCGAGCGCGATGCCGCCGGTGGCGCCGGGCAGGTACAGCGTGTCGAAGGGCAGGTCGGCGGCGCCGCGCAGCTGGAAGCCGCAGGCGGCGAGGAGCAGGGCAAGCAGCGCAGCGCCGGCGTGCATCAAAGGACGATGTTAATCAGGCGGCCGGGGACGATGATGATCTTCTTGACCACCTGGTCGGCGATGTACTTGCGCATCGCCTCGACGGCGTTGGTCTCGAGGGTCTTCTTGTCCGCCGATTTCGGCACGGTGACGGTGCCGCGCGTCTTGCCGTTGACCTGCACCACGTAGGCGACGTCCTCCAGCTCCAGCGCGGCCGCGTCGGGCTCGGGCCAGGGCGCCGCGAGCACGTCCTCGCCGTAGCCCAGCTCACGCCACAGGTGGTGCGCGAGGTGCGGTGCGATCGGCGCAAGGAGCCGCAGCAGGATGGACAGCCCTTCCTCGCTCACGGCGCTGCGGCCCGGGATCTCCTCCAGCGCGTTGAGGATCTTCATCGCCGCCGAGGCCACGGTGTTGAACTGGTGCTTGCCGAGGTCGTAGTTGGCCTGGCGCAGCACGTCGTGGATCTCGTGGCGCACGCGCTTGTGCTCGCCGGCGCCGGCTTTCGCCGCGGAGTGCCCGAGCGCGTAGGCCCACACGCGCTTCAGGAACCGGAACGAGCCCTCGACGCTCTCGTCGCTCCATTCGAGCGTGTTGGTCGGCGGCGAGGCGAAGATGGTGTAGAAGCGCGCCGTGTCCGCGCCATACTTGTCGATCAGCGCCTGCGGGTCGACGCCGTTGTTCTTCGACTTCGACATGGTGCCGATGCCGTCGAACACCGCCTCGCGGCCGTCGCGCGTCTTCGCCGAAAGAATCTTGCCCTTCGCGTCGCGCGTCACTTCGACGTCGGCGGGATTGATCCACTCGCGCCGGCCCTGCGCCTCGCTGTAGTAGGACTCGGCGAGCACCATGCCCTGGGTGAGCAGGTTGGTGAAGGGCTCGTCGAGGTCGAGCAGGCCTTCGGCCTTCAGGGCGCGCGTGAAAAAGCGCGAGTACAGCAGGTGCAGGATGGCGTGCTCGATGCCGCCGATGTACTGGTCGACCGGCATCCAGTAGCGCGCGCGCTCGTCGAGCATCGCCGCATCGTTGTCCGGGCAGGCGAAGCGCGCGAAGTACCAGGACGAATCGACGAAAGTGTCCATGGTGTCGGTTTCGCGCTTGGCCGGTTTGCCGCACGACGGGCACTTCGTCTCGTAGAACTCGGGCAGCTTCGCGAGCGGGTTGCCGGTGCCGTCGGGCACCAGGTTCTCGGGCAGCTTTACCGGCAGCTCGTCGTCGGGCACCGGCACGTCGCCGCAGGCCGGGCAATGCACGATCGGCACCGGGCAGCCCCAGTAGCGCTGGCGCGAGATGCCCCAGTCCCTGAGGCGCCACTGCACCTGCTTCTCGCCCAGGCCCTTCGCCTTCAGGTCCGCGGCGATGGCGTCCACCGCCTGCGCGTAGTCCAGGCCGTCGTACTTGCCGGAATTGACGCAGGTGCCGTACTCGGCGTAAGCGCTCTGCCAGGGCTCGGGCACCGCGTCGCCCGCGGGGGTGCGGATCACGCACTCGATCGGCAAGCCGTACTTGAGCGCGAAAGCGTAATCGCGCTCGTCGTGCGCCGGCACGCCCATCACCGCGCCGTCGCCGTAGCCCATCAGCACGTAGTTGCCGACCCACACCGGGAGCTTCTTCCCCGAGATCGGATGCGTGCACAAAAGACCCGTCGGCATGCCCTTCTTCTCCAGCTGCGCGAGGTCGGCCTCCATCACCGCGCCGCGCTTGCATTCCTCGACGAACGCCGCGAGCTGCGGGTTCGTGTTCGCGGCAAACGCGGCGATCGGATGCTCGGCGGCGACCGCCATGAAGGTCGCGCCCATCAGGGTGTCGGCGCGGGTGGTGAAGACCCATAGAGTCTTCGGTTCACCTTGCAGTTGGTACGGGAACCCGATGCGCACGCCCTCGGAGCGGCCGATCCAGTTCTTCTGCATCAGCTTCACCTGCTCGGGCCAGCCGTCCATCTTCTCGAGCGCGCCGAGCAGCTCCTCGGCGTACGCGGTGATACGGAAGAAGTACATCGGGATCTCGCGCTTTTTCACCGGCGCGCCGGTGCGCCAACCGCGCCCGTCGATCACCTGCTCGTTGGCGAGCACCGTCCGGTCGACCGGGTCCCAGTTGACGACGCCGGTTTTCTTGTAGGCGAGGCCCTTCCGGAACAGTCGCGTGAACAGCCACTGGTTCCACCTGTAGTACTCGGGGCGGCAGGTGGCGAGCTCGCGCTCCCAGTCGAGCGCGAAGCCGAGGCCCCGCAGCTGGCGCTTCATGGTGGCGATGTTGTCGTAGGTCCACTTCGCCGGCGGCACCTTGTTCGCCATCGCGGCGTTCTCCGCGGGCAGGCCGAAGGCGTCCCAGCCCATCGGCTGCAGCACGTTGTAGCCGCGCATGCGGTAATGGCGGGTGAGCACGTCGCCGATGGTGTAGTTCCTGACATGCCCCATGTGCAGCTTGCCCGAGGGGTAGGGGAACATCGACAGGCAGTAGAACTTCGGCCGGGACGCATCCTCGAGCGAGCGGAAGGACTTGCGGGCCTCCCAGAAGGCCTGCGCTTCCTGCTCGACACTGCGAGGATCGTAGTGAGGCTGCATCCGTTACGGTTTGCGCGGCAGGCGCGGATTTTAGCGCATCCCCCTCGAGCGAAGACCCGGTTATGCTTGCGCCAACGGCAACGGAGGGCTCGATGAAACGCGTACTCGCAATCCTCGGCGCCGCGCTGCTCGCAGCCGCCGCCGTGCAGGCCCGGGCGGCGCCGGCCGCGGTCGTGGAAGGCGTGCAGATGCCGGCGTGGGTGGAGCGCGCCGGTGTCGGCGCCGTGCGCCGCCTGCCGCTCGCACCGGGCATGGAGCTGCGCGGCGGCGACGAGCTGCGCACCGGCGTCGGCGCGCGCATCTACGTCAAGCTCGCCGAGGGCAGCCTCGTCAAGCTCGGCGAGAACGCAAGCCTGCGCATCCTGGCGATCGCGCCCGAGCGCGAAGGCTTCTTCAAGGCGGCGCTGCACGTGCTGGAAGGGGCATTCCGCTTCACCACCGACCTGCTGGCGAAAGAGCGCCGCCGCGAGCTGAGCATCCGCGTCGCCACGGTCACCGCCGGCATCCGCGGCACCGACCTGTGGGGCAAGTCAGCGCCGGAGCGCGAGATCGTCTGCCTGATCGAAGGCAGGATCGAGGTCGGCGCCGAGGGCGAGGCGCCGGTGGTGATGAACGAGGCGCGCCAGTTCTACCAGCGCGTGAAGGGCGCGGCGCAGCCCGTCGGCTTCGTCGAGCCGATGCAGCTCGCGCAATGGGCGCGCGAGACCGAGATCGCGGACGGGCGCGGCGCGGCGCGCCGCGGCGGCAAGTGGATGCTGACCCTGGCGCGCGCGGACACGCAGACGGCGGCGCTCGAAGTGTACGATCGCCTGCGCGACGCCGGCTACGCGGCCGAGATCTTTCCCGTCAAGGCGGGCGCGGGGCACGACTACCTGGTGCGCATTGCGCGCCTGCCGACCCAGGCCGACGCCGAGGCGCTCGCCGAGCAGTTGCGCGGCACCGCCGGCGTGCAGGAGCCGAAGGTCTCCAAGTAGTGCGGCGAGTCCGCAGACTATAATCGGAGCGCTTTGCCGCTCCGACTCGAAGACCTCAATCCCGAACAGCTCGCCGCCGTCACGCTGCCCGCCGGACACGCGCTGATCCTCGCCGGCGCGGGCAGCGGCAAGACGCGCGTGCTCACCACGCGGCTGGCCTGGCTGCTGCAGTCCGGCGCGGTGTCGCCCGCAGGCGTGCTCGCCGTGACCTTCACCAACAAGGCGGCGCGCGAGATGCTCGCGCGGCTCACGGCGATGCTCGCCGTGAACCCGCGCGGCATGTGGATCGGCACTTTCCACGGCCTGTGCAACCGCATGCTGCGCGCGCATCACCAGGAGGCCGGGCTGCCGCGCGAGTTCCAGATCCTCGACACGCAGGACCAGCTTGCCGCGGTGAAGCGCATGCTGCGCGCGATGAACGTGGACGAGGACCGCTATCCGCCGCGCGACGTGCAGGTCTTCATCATGGGCCGCAAGGAGGAGGGCCTGCGCGCGCGCGACGTCGCCGCGGGCGACGACACCGCGCGCCGCTACGCCGAGTTCTACGAAGCCTACGACGAGCAATGCCGGCGCGAGGGCGTGGCGGACTTCGCCGAGCTCCTGCTCAGGAGCTACGAGCTGCTCTCGAGGAACGAATTGCTGCGCGAGCACTACCGGGCGCGTTTTCGCCACTTGCTGGTGGACGAGTTCCAGGACACCAACCGCCTGCAGTACCGCTGGCTGAAGCTGCTGGCCGGCGCCGGCGCGAGCCTGTTCGCCGTGGGCGACGACGACCAGTCGATCTACGCCTTTCGCGGCGCCAACGTCGGCAACATGGCGGAGTTCGAGCGCGAGTACCCGGGCGCGCGCATCCGCCTGGAGCAGAACTACCGCTCGCACGGCAACATCCTGGAGGCCGCCAACGCGCTCATCGCGCACAACGCCCGGCGCCTGGGCAAGAACCTGTGGACGGCGGCGGGCGCGGGCGAGCCGCTGCGCGTGTTCGAGGCGCAGTCCGACGCCGACGAGGCGCGCTGGATGGTGGAAGAGATCCAGGCGCTGAAGGGGGACGACACGCGCCTCGGCGAGATCGCGCTGCTGTACCGCTCGAACGCACAGTCGCGCGTGCTGGAGCACGCGCTGTTCACCGCCGGGCTGCCGTACCGCGTTTACGGGGGCTTGCGCTTCTTCGAGCGCGCCGAAGTAAAGCATGCGCTTGCGTACCTGCGCCTCGTCGCCTCGCCCGCCGACGACAACGCGTTCCTGCGGGTGGTGAACTTCCCGGCGCGCGGCATCGGCGCGCGCACGCTCGAAGCGCTGCAGGACGCGGCCCAGGCCGCCGGGCGCAACCTCTACGAGACGGCGCTCGCCAGCCCCGGCAAGGCCGCGCCCTTCATCGCCCTCATCGAGTCGCTGCGCGAGGAATGCGCGGGCTTGACGCTCGCCGAGAAGGTCGAGCACGTGGCGGCGAAGAGCGGGCTTCTCGATCACTACCGGCGCGAGCGCGAGGGCACCGAGCGCCTGGAGAACCTCGGCGAGCTGGTGAACGCGGCGGCCGCGTTCAGCACCGAAGACGCGGCGCTCGAGTCGGGCGAGGACGCCGATCCGCTACTCGCCTTTCTCACCCACGCCGCGCTCGAGGCCGGCGAGCACCAGGCGGGCGAAGGCCAGGACGCGCTGCAGCTGATGACCATGCACTCGGCCAAGGGGCTGGAGTTCAACGCCGTATTCGTGAGCGGGCTGGAAGAGGGCCTGTTTCCGCACGAGCAGAGCGTGATGGAACAGGACGGCCTGGAGGAGGAGCGGCGCCTGATGTACGTCGCGCTCACGCGTGCGCGCCGGCGGCTCTATCTTTGCTTCGCGCAGACGCGGCTCCTGCACGGACAGACGCGTTACAACCTGCCCTCGCGCTTCATCGACGAACTGCCGCAGGGGCTGCTGAAGTGGCTCACGCCGCGCTTCGCGGCGAAGCGCAAGCCTTCGACCTTCACCGCGGGCGCGTTCACGCGCGCGGTGAAGCGCGACCCGCGCTTCGGCGGCGCGCCGGCGGGCACGGGCGGCGCACCGAGCGGCTTTCGCATCGGCCAGAACGTGATGCACGCCAAGTTCGGCACCGGCGTCATCGTCGACGCGGAAGGGCAGGGAACCGACGCCCGTGTGCAGGTGAACTTCGGCCGCGAGGGCGTCAAGTGGCTGGCGGTCGCGGTGGCGAAGCTTCAGGCGGCATGAAACGCGAAAACTATCTCGAGCGCATCCTGCGCGCTCGCGTCTACGACGTGGCGATCGAGTCGCCGCTCGAGCTCGCGCCGGCGCTCTCGCGGCGCCTCGGCAACCGGCTGCTGCTGAAGCGCGAGGACCTGCAGCCGGTGTTTTCCTTCAAGCTGCGCGGCGCCTACAACAAGATGGTCAACCTGCCGCGCGAGCGGCTGAAGCGGGGCGTGATCGCCGCGAGCGCCGGCAACCACGCGCAGGGCGTGGCGCTCGCGGCGCAGAAGCTCGGCTGCCGCGCGGTGGTCGTGATGCCCGTGACCACGCCGAGAATCAAGGTCGACGCGGTCGCCGCGCGCGGCGCCAAGGTCGTCTTGCACGGCGACTCCTACGACGAGGCCTACGCCGAGGCGATGCGCCTGAAGCGAAAGCTGGGCCTCGCGTTCGTGCATCCCTACGACGATCCGGACGTGATCGCGGGACAGGGCACCATCGGCATGGAGCTCCTGCGCCAGAGCGAGCGGCCGATCGACGCCGTGTTCGTCGCAGTGGGCGGCGGCGGGCTCATCTCCGGCATCGCGTCCTACCTCAAGCACCTCAATCCCGCCATCAAGGTAATCGGCGTGGAGCCCGACGACGCCGACGCCATGGCGCGCTCGCTCAAGGCCGGGCGGCGCGTGAAGCTCGAGCACGTGGGATTGTTCGCCGACGGCGTCGCCGTGAAGCAGGTGGGCAAGGAGACCTTCCGCCTGTGCCGCAAGCTGGTGGACGAGATGGTGCGCGTCGATACCGACGAGATCTGCGCGGCGATCAAGGACGTGTTCGAGGACACGCGCGTGGTGCTCGAGCCCGCCGGGGCGCTGGCGATCGCCGGCGCCAAGGCCTGGGTCGAGCGCCACGGCGCGCGCGGCAAGTCGCTGGTCGCCGTGGCGAGCGGCGCCAACACCAACTTCGACCGCCTGCGCTTCGTCGCCGAGCGCGCCGAAGTGGGCGAGCACCGCGAGGCGGTGCTCGGCGTCACCCTCCCGGAGCGCCGCGGCAGCTTCCGGCGCTTCTGCCGCGCGCTCGGCGGGCGCAACATCACCGAGTTCAACTACCGCATGTCCGACCCGCGCGAGGCGCACATCTTCGTCGGCGTCACCGTGCAGGACCGCGCCGAGACGCAGCGCATCGTGCGCGCGCTTCGCCGCACCGGCTTTCGCACGCTCGACATGTCCACCGACGAGGTGGCGAAGGGTCACATGCGCCACATGATCGGCGGGCACTCGGCGCTCGCCCGCGACGAGCTGCTCTACCGGTTCGAGTTTCCCGAGCGCCCCGGCGCGCTGATGAAGTTCCTCACGGCGATGAACCCGACCTGGAACATCAGCCTGTTCAACTACCGCAACTACGGCGCGGACTACGGCTCGATCCTCGTGGGCATGCAGGTCCCCCGGCGCGAGATGGGCGACTTCCGGCGCTTCCTCGCGCGCCTGGGCTATCCCGCGGGCGACGAGACGCGCAACCCCGCCTACCGGCTGTTCCTCAAATGAGCGCGCGCACGCTGCCGCTCGACGCGCGGCTGCAGCGCTACCTGGTGGCGCACGGCGCGCGCGAGCCGGCGCTCGAGCGCGCGCTGCGCCGCTTCACGCAGCGCCTGCCGCGGGCGAGCATGCAGATCGGCGCCGAGCAGGGCGCGCTGCTGCAGTTGCTCGTGCGCATGCTGCGCGCGCGGCGCTGCCTCGAGATCGGCACCTTCACCGGCTATTCGGCGCTGGTCGTGGCGCGCGCGCTGCCGCCGGGCGGCAAGCTCGTCTGCTGCGACGTGAGCGAAGAATGGACGGCGATCGCGCGCCGCTACTGGAACAAGGCTGGCGTCGCGGCGAAGATCGACCTGCGCCTCGCGCCGGCGCTCGCCACGCTCGAGGCGCTGCTGGCGGCGGGGCGCGCCGGCAGCTTCGATTTCGCCTTCATCGATGCCGACAAGGCGAACTACCTCGGCTACTACGAGCGCTGCCTGAAACTCGTGCGCCGCGGCGGGCTGATCGCGGCCGACAACACGCTCTGGGGCGGCAGCGTCGCCGACCCGCGCAACCGGTCGCTGGACACGCGCGCCATGCGCGCCTTCAACCGCAGGCTGCTCGGCGACCGGCGTGTGGACATCGCGCTGGTGCCGGTGGGCGACGGACTGACGCTGGCGCTGAAGCGCTAGGCGGCGCAACGTGGCCGAGCCCGCGACGCACAGCCTGCACCCGGAAGAGGACGCGGCGGCGCGCGCGGCGCACGCGCGGCGCGCGCGCCAGCGCCTGTGGTTCGCGCTCGCGCTCGCGGCG
>JBBDXL010000113.1:0-23697 GCA_040902335.1 Burkholderiales bacterium | reverse complement strand
GCTGCGCGCGCCTTGCGGGTCGCGGTTGTAGTCCTCGACGATGCGCGCGAACGCGCCCGCGTCGCCCGCGGGCGACGCGGCCGCGATCCGCAGCCGGCCGGGCTCCTCGAGCGCGACCACGCGCGCCAGCACGAAGCCGCCGCGCGTGACCGCGATGTGGCAGAACTCCGCGTACAGCTCGTCGCGGTCGCGCATGCGCATGAACGCCGCGTTGGCGGCGCCCAGCAGGTCGCGGATGCGGCTCAGGCGCGCCAGGCGCTCGCGCTGCCCCACCGCGTCGGTGACGTCGCGCACCAGGCTGTCGACGCGCTCGGGCACGCCTGCGGCGCTCGTGAACAGGCGCCGGCGCACGTTGACCCAGCGCACGACGCCGTCCCGACTCACGATGCGGTATTCGGCATCGTGGACCTTGTCCGGCGACGACCCCGGCCACTCCGCCATCACGCGCTCGCGGTCCTCGGGATGGATCGCATCGATCCAGAAGTCGGGCGCCGCCAGCGCCTGCGCGGGCGTGAGCCCGTAGACCTGCGCCACCGCCGAGCTGACGTAGATCAGCCGCCGCTCGGGCAGGGCGACCGACCACACCACGTCCGGCAGAGCGTGGAACACGCTTTCCAGGTGCTGGCGCGCCGTCTCGAGCGCGCGCTCGGTGGCGCGCTTCTCGGCGCGCTCGCGCGCCTCCTGCAGCGCGCGCTCGACCGCCGCGGGCAGGCGGATCAGGTTCGTCTTCAGCACGTAGTCCGTGGCGCCGTTCTTCAACGCGCGGATCGCGTACTCCTCGCCGAGGGTGCCGGAGACGAAGATGAAGGGCACGCCCGGCGCCGCCTCGCGCGCCAGCGCGAGCGCCGCCATGCCGTCGAATTGCGGCATGGAGAAATCCGAGAGGATGACGTGGGGCGAGAATCGCTCGAGCTCCACGCGGAACTGCTCCTCGGTGTCGACCAGGCGGTGCTCGATGCTCATCCCGGCGCGCTTGAGCTCGCGCACCTCGAGCTCGGCGTCGGCGGCGACGTCTTCGACCAGCAGCAGGCGGATGGCGGCGCTGCGCGTCATGCGCCTAGCCCGGGACCCGGTTGGCCACGACCCAGTACAGCCCGACCTCGGAGACGATCGCGAGGAAGGCCTCGAACTGCACCGGCTTCACGACGTAGCTGTTCACGCCCAGCGCGTAGCTCTCGACCATGTCGCGCTCTTCCTGGGAGGAGGTCATGATGACCACCGGCGTCGACCGGGTGCGCGCGTCGCCCTTCAGGCGCCGCAGCACCTCGATGCCGTCCACCTTCGGCATCTTGATGTCGAGCAGCACGAGCTTCAGGGTGCGGTTCGGGTCGCGCCCCGCGTACGCGCCTTCGCAGAACATGAACTCGAGCGCCTCCCCGCCGTCCTTGACCCAGTGCACCTGGTTGGCGAAGTTGTGCTTGCGCAGCGAGCGCAGGGTCATTTCCGCGTCGCGCGGGTTGTCCTCGACCAGCAGGATCTCCACCTGCTGCAGATCGCTCATGCGTCGCTCCTCGAGGCCGGCAGCGCGAACGAGAACTTCGCCCCCGCGCCCGGCTTGCCGGCCGCCCATACGCGCCCGCCGTGGCGCGCCACCACGCGCTGCACGATGGCGAGGCCGACCCCGGTGCCCGGGAATTCATGCGCCCCGTGCAGGCGCTGGAACACGCTGAACAGCTTGTGCGCGTAGCGCTCGTCGAAGCCCGCGCCGTTGTCCCGCACCCAGTACTCGGCCTGCGCGCCGTCGGCGCGGCCGCCGATCTCCACGCGCGGCGCGGGCTCCCGGGCGCTGTACTTCAGCGCGTTGCCGATCAGGTTCAGCCACACCTGGCGCAGCAGCGCCGGGTCGGCGGCCGCGGGCGGCAAGTCCCCGACCTGCACCTCGGCCTGCGGGTACTCGGCCGCGAGCTCGGCCGCCACGCTGCGCGCCAGCGCGGTCATGTCGATGCGCGCGGCGCGCATCGCCTGGCGCCCGGCACGCGAGAACGCCAGCAGGTCGTCGATCAGCTGGCCCATGCGCCGCGCCTCCTCGCGCACCACGCCGAGCTGCCTGCTGCCCTCTTCGCCGAGGCGTTCGGCGAAGTCCTCCTGCATCATGCGCGCGTAGCCGTCGACCGCGCGCAACGGCGCGCGCAGGTCGTGCGACACGGAGTAGCTGAAGCTCTCCAGCTCCTTGTTGGCCGCCTCGAGCTCCGCGGTGCGCTCGCGCACGCGGATCTCGAGCTGTTCCGCATTGCGCTTGACCTGCTCGAACAGGCGCGACTGCGCGATCGCGATGGCGAGCTGCGTCGCCACCTCCCGGGCGATGACGACCTGCTCCTCGGGAAAAGACGCCTGCTCGCCGCCGAAGCTGAGCGCGCCGATCAGCTCGCCGCCGGCGATCATCGGCACCGCCATGTACCACTTGACGCCCGAGGCGAGCAGCGCGGCCGTCTCCGGGCCCGGCGGCAGCGTCTGCGTGTCGATGACCTGCGGCTCGCCGCGCTTGAGCGCCTCCACGTCGCCCAGCAGGCGGATCGGGTAACGCAGGCCGGGCTCGGTCCGGGTGCGATGGCGGCCGGCCGCGGCCAGCCATTCCGCTTCGCCGGTCGTGAGATCGAAGACGTTAACGATCGCGCGCGGCACGCCGAGCAGCTCGCGCAGCGGCCGGATCACCGCGCCGGCGATCGCGTGCGGCGCCTCCGCGGCGATGATGGCGCGGTCGATCTCGTGCACGATCCGCAGGCGCTCGGCGTGCCGGGCGAGTGAAGCCTGCGCCCGCTCGAGCGCGGCGCGGTGCGCCCGATTGGCTTGCTCGCGCCGCCGCTGCGCGACCACCGTCGTCGCCAGGACGATCGCCGCGACCGCGAACAGCGCGATCAGGGCGCCGTCGAGCAGCATCTGGCGCAGCAGCGCATCGCGGGCGGCGAACGCGGCGGCGCCGTCCTGCAGGGTCACCACGCCCCAGCCGTGCGCCGCCGGGGCGAAGCCCAATACCAGCTCGCGGCCGCCCGGCGCGTCGCGTACCAGCTGCGCCTGCGACGCGCCGGGCGCGAGCCGCAGCACCAGCGGATCGGCCGCGCCGTCCCCGAGCTGGGCGCTGGCCGGCGCTTGCGAATCGAAAGCGGTGCGCCACCCGGCGTCGACGATCAGCACCCGGCTGGCGGCGCCGAGATCGATGCCCCGCGCCCAATCGAAGAAGGTTTCGAGCTTTGCTTGCAGGACCAGGATTCCGGCGACGCCGTCCCCGGGTCCGCGGATCGGGACCGCGACCGCGATCACGTTGCGCTGCGGCGCGGCGCTGCGGCGATAGAGCTGCGACACGTAGGGCCGCCAGTCGCGGCTGACGCCCTTGAACCAGTCGCGGTGCGCGAAACTCCGCCCCCTGACGTCCGCCGCCTGCGGGACGTCCGCCCGCAGCGTGCCGCGCACATCCGCCACGAACAGGCGGTCGAGAAAATCGAAGTCTTCCGGAACGCGCTGCAGGATCTGCCCGGCCTCGCTCCAGCGCCCGGCCGCGACCAGCTCCTGGAACCTCACGCGCGTGGCGAGCGCGACGCCGACGTCGACCAGGCGCTCGAACTTGACCGCGAGCGTGCTTGCCGCAAGCGAGCCGATGGCGGCCTGGCGCGCCAGCGCCGTCCCGGTGAGCTCGCGCTCGAGCGTGACGTAGCGATGCCACGACAGGCCGACGATCCCGAGGACGGCCAACGCGAGGCTCGCGGCGAGCCAGACGCGCAGGCTGCCGACGGGCGCAGTGCGCCCCGCCGCGTGCGGCGCGACCGGTTCCGACGCCATTCGAGCCTCACTCGCCATAGGGTCCGCTGCGCGGCGGCGCGAGTGCCGCCGCGTCCCGGGACAAGCTTACTCGCGCTGGGCGGAAACCTCATTCGGATCAAGTAATAATTTGATATTACGAAAGGCTCTTCTGAGCTTCCGCGGGCGCGGGCGCGCAAATCGACCGCAGACGGTGTGTTTACGCACACATTTCGGACCAAATCGGCGCATCGCGGCTCGGAGCGGTCCGGCCCGGGTCGGCGAGGACCGCGCGCTGCCCCCGCGAGCGGCGCTTCGCCCCGGCTGCGCCGCGTCGAGTCAAACCCTTCATTCTTTCCCGCGCGGGCGCGCTTGATGAAGCGGGCGCCGGCGGGCGTCAATCGCGTTCGCGCCGCCGCAGCAAGGGTGCGCGATTGAGATTTACCACCAACGCACGCAAGGAGAATGACATGAAGAGCAGGAAGCAGCCAATCGTACGCAAGCCGAGCAAGCGAATCTCCGACTCGCGCCGTGTTCGCTATGGCGGTGGGTCAGCGCCAGCAAAAGTGGCCCGTTCCGCCGATGGGGCGATTGCCGATCGGGGCGCCATCCGCTTCGGTGGCGGCTCCGCGCCGGCCATTCTCAGAAAGTGACGCGAAGCTGATTCACCGGGAAGGCGGGCGCGCTGCGCGAGCGGTGGCCCGGCCTTCCCGCATTTGTCCTCCAGGAGTGGACTTCCATGAATGCGACAGACCAGCCGCCCGTCACGGTAACTTTTTACACCGCGGTACCCGGATGCCGGCCGCCGATGCGCGCTGATCCCTCGGTGCTCGGGACACTGCCCGCGCGCGGTTTTCAGTACTGCGAGGCGCTCAGGGCGGCCTCATCCTTCGGCTGGTACGTATTTCCGCCGATCGACTTCACGCTGCAGTGGGATGGATCGCAGGTCATCTGGACCTATCGGGGCGCAAAAGCCTGGTACCCGCTCACCAGCGCGCAGTTTCCCGGCTACCAGGCGGTATTCGATCGGGTTGCACCCAGGCGCCTGCGGGGATTTTCTCCGCCGTTCCTGACCGCATTGACGGAACCGGGACTCGTCCAGGTCTGGTCCGGGTTGATGATCGAAAGCGCCGAGAGCTGGAGCGTGCTGGTGCGGCCTCCGGCCAACCTGCCGCGTAACCTCGCCTTCGACCTGTACGAGGGCATCGTCGAGACGGACCGCTGGTTCGGTCCCCTGTTCACCAATATCCGCCTGATAAAGACTGACGTACCGATTTACTTCAGCACAGAGATCCCGCTGATTCAGGTTCAACCTCTGCACCGGAGCACTTACGCCGAGGAAGTTTCAAATGAATTCGGCCTGATTGCGAATCCAGCCGGATTTTCGGACGAAGCGTGGTCGCGCTACGAGCAAACGATAGTCAAGCCAAATCTGGAACCGCAGCGGCCCGTAGCGGCGTACGCGACTTCGGTGCGGCGCCGGCGCAAGAGCGGCTGCCCGATAGCCGAAGCAGCGTCGCGGTGAACGGTTACGCTGCGGCAGCCGTAACTGTTCTGATCTGGGCGTCGTACCCCGTGGCGACGCGCGCGGGCGTGACCGGCTCGTTCGCGCCGCATGATCTGATGCTTCTCCGGTTCGGCGTCGGCGCCCTACTTTTTCTCCCGTACCTCGTCCTGCAATCCAGCGCCATCCGCGGCGACGCCTGGCTGCGCGGCATTCCGCTCGCCCTGTTCCAGGGCGCGGGAATGGCGGCCCTGGTGATCTGCGGCCTGCAGTTCGCGCCTGCCAGCCACGCCGCCGCGCTCGGTCCCGGCGTCGCGCCCGCCTGGGTCGCGCTGCTCGGGTTCCTGGTGTTCTCCCGGCGGCCCTCCGCCCGGATGGTCGTTGGGGCTGGATTGTCCACACTCGGCGTTATCGCGCTTGCCGCCTCGAGCGCGTCGATACACAACCCGTCGGTGCTTATGGGAGATGCTATGTTCATTGGAGCGGCCGCGCTCGGCGCGCTCTACGTGCTGCAGGTGCGCAACTGGGGAATCAACGCGATCCAAGCCGCCGCCATCGTGACGCTTCATTCGGCACTGATCATCGTTCCGTGGCACCTCTGGTCGGCATCCGGCACGCTTTGGCAAGTATCGCCGTTCGAGCTTCTCTGGCAGGTCCTGTGGCAGGGTGTTCTGATCGGCTGCGTCGCGCTCGTCGCGCTCAATCACGCCATCGCCCGGCTCGGCCCCGAGCGCTCGATCGCGCTGGTCGCCCTGGTGCCCGCGCTGAGCGCGGTGCTGGGGGCTTTGTTCCTGGGCGAGATTCCCTCCAGCGCCGAGATCGCGGCAATTCTCGCGATCTCGGCCGGAGTCTCGATCGGCGCGTCGCGCGCCTATGGCGGCAGGCCGGCGGCCAGCAGCGCGTCGGTGAAACGGGCTGCCTGCGGACTGTCGCGTCCCGGATAGCGCTCCCGTAACGCGCTGACGGTGAGCGCCGGCTCGAGCCGCCGCAGCTCGCGCATCGTCTCCCGCGCCTCGTTGAGCCGCCCTACGAGCACCTGCGCAGCGGCAAGCGTGCGCAGTGTAGGCGTGTGCAGGCGGTTTTCGCGCAACGAACGGGTTGACAGCTCGATCGCGCGCTCGTAGCGCTCGCCGACCAGATTGGCCATGCCCGCGAGCGAGTTGAAGAAGTACATCATCGGGTCGAGCGGCGACAGCGACAGCGCCTGATCGGCGCACTGCACGGCTTCGGCGCCGCGTCCTCGCCACGCATGGGTCATCGCATTCCACAACCAAGCGAGGGACTCGTTCGGATTCGACGCGATTGCCTGGGCCAGGCGCCGTTCTGCAGCGTCCAGATTGTTCCTCGACCATGCCGAGACCATCGCGTCCATGGTCAACGCGAGCGCGTCGTGAGGGTCGCACGCGAGCGCGCGTTCGGCGCACGCGGTCGCCGCCTCGTTGTCGCGCAGCGTATTCTCACTCGCGCCGACCAACACGCGCACGACATGCCACTTCGCCAGCCACGCATGCGGCGCCGGCGACACCGGGTCGCGCTCGATCGCGGCCTCGAACGCCTGGCGCGCGAGCAGGAAGTCCTCCCGCTGCAGCCGGTGCATCAGCTCGACGCCGCGCAGCGTGATGCCGTAGGCGTCGAGCTCCTCGAAGCTGGTGATGCGCGCGCGGCGCAGCTCGATCGAGCGCACGAACGGCGCCACGCTGGCGGCGAGCTTGCGCGCGAGCTCGGCCTGCATGGCGAACACGTCGGCGAGATCGCCCTGCAGGCGCTCGCTCCACAGGATGCGCCCGTCGCGCGCATCGGCCAGCTCCACCACCAGCAGCGCGCGCGGATACGCCGTCTGCACGCTGCCCGAAAGCACGTATTGCACGCCGAGCATCTCGCCGATGCTGCGCACGCCGAGCGGGGCGCTGCGAAATGCCGTCGACGACAGCCGCGAGATGACGAACAGGTCGGCGACCCGCGAGAGCGCGGCGATGGTCTCGTCGGCCAGGCCGTCGCCGATGAACGCGAAGCGCGGGTCGTCGGATCGCAGCCGGAACGGGATCACCGCCACCGACGGCCGGCCGTGCGCGCGCACCGCCGCGCTGGGCGCGAGTACCGACTGGTGCGCCGGCGGCCACAGGCGGAACGCCCGTACCGCGCGCTCGCGGTTGCGCAGCCGCTGCTCGCCCAGGTCCTCGACCGAGGCGTCGACGCCGCTCGTGAGCTGGTCGCGCACCGCCGCCGAGGCGACGGTCTCGCCGGGGTTGGCGAGCTCGGCGAGCCGGGCCGCGACGTTGACGCCGTCGCCCAGCACGTTGAAGGTCTCCACGATCACGTCGGCGACGTGGATGCCCACGCGCATGCCCAGGGGCGGCGCCGCGGCCGCGGCGTTGATCCGCGCGAGCCCCTGATGCAGCTCGAAGGCGCACCTCGCCGCCTGGGCGCCGTCCGGGAATTCGGCGAGAAAGCCGTCGCCCAGGGTCTTCGACAGGCTGCGCCCGGCATGGGTCGGGATGACTTCGAACGTGGCGTGCGCGAAAAACGCCCGCCGCTGCTCGAGGGCGCGCTCTTCGTCGCCCTCCCCCGAGCCCGCGGCTTCGAGCACGTCGGCGACGAGAACGGCGCGCCGTTCGCGGCGGGCGTCGCTCAGGGTGAAGATGCGCGATTCGTCTACCGGCGCCGCCGGCGCGGCACTGTCCCCGGGACGGGAATCCGCCACCAGTTCTTCGAGCGCGGCAACGTCGCGCAGCAGCAGGGCGCGGCCGGCGCGCTCGAGCAGGCCTTGCCGGGCGAGGCGCGACAGCTCGCGCGTCACCTCCTCGCGCGAAGTGCCCACCCGGCTCGCGATCTCGCGATGCGCCGGCGCGCGCTCGACGCGGGACTGATTGGCCTGCACGCCGGCGAGCCGCGCGAGGCGCAGCAGCTCGACCCAGACCCGGCACTGCACGCTGCGCGCGCCCAGGTCGAGCAGCCGGTCGGCGAGCTCGCGCACCGAGCCGCTCAGGCGGCGCAGCAAGCGCTCCCGTACCGGCGCGTGCTTCGCGAGGATGGCGCGGAAGGCCTCCGGCGGCATCGACGCGAGCAGCGATTCGCGCACCGCGAGCACATCGGCGAAGCTGCTGCGGCCGTCGATGGCGGACTGTTCGCCGAACGCTTCTCCCGCCGGGACGTCGCGGAAGATGATGCGCCGCCCGCGTCCCGCGGCCGCGATCACGCGCACCATGCCGGCGATCACGAAGTACACGTCGCGATTCGTGCCGTCGCGCCGGATCACGGTCTGGTTGCGCTTGCAGCGCGTCCACTTGCACTGGCCGGCGATCTCCCTCAGGCTGGCGCTGTCGAGGCCCTTGAAGAAATCGATTTTCTGCAGGCCGAGCAAGGCCGACATCTGGAACGCAGGCTTGTTGCCCGCAGTGCGTCGCCGACGAGCCGTTGCCATGAACTGACTTTACCGCTGCGCCGCCGCCGCTGCCACTAAAGGGCCTCAGTCCTCATCCCAGGCCTTCTCCGGCAGCGGCAGCCCGGCGAGCTCGGCGGCGCCGAGCGGACGCTCCGGGGCGATGCCGAGCGACTCGAGGACGAGCATCAGCTGGCGCGTGTGCTGCGCGGGGTGCCAGACCGTGCGCTCGAGCACCACGTGCACCGGGTGCTCGCCGAAGTAGGTTGCCATCGATGCGCGGCAGCTCTTGTCGGGGTAGGCGGCCCACCACGCTTTCGCGCGCGCGAGCACGGATTCGCCGTAGCGCGCGATATCTTCGGCCGTGCCGCGCGCGGGCGCGGTCTCCTGCATGATGCGCTCGTAGGTGAGCTCGCGGCCGTCCTGCATCGACTCGAGAAACCCTTCGACGATGCGGAACACGTGATGCGCGAGCGCGCGGATCGAGCGGTTGCGGTTGCGGAACGGCTGGTCGAGCTCGGCGCGCGGGATCTGGCGCACGTAGCGCGCCGCCGCGGTGAGCACGAGATCGAGCTTCGCCATCAGCGCCTCGGGCGCGAGCGGCGCCTGCGGCTTCACCTGCAGCCCGAGGAACTCGATCACGTCGCCGATCGTCTGCGCGAAGACGAAGCGCTCGCCGCGCGCCACGATCGGGACGCTCCTCGCGCCGAGCTTCGCCAGCTCGGCTATCGCCGCCTCGTTGCCGTGCACGTTGATCGACTCGTAGTCGACGCCGTGCCGGGTGAGGAATTCCTTGGTGCGCAGGCAGCTCGTGCACCCGGGCTGCCAGAACACCCTGACGCGTTCGCCGCTCGCCTGCATCGTCGCCTCCGTCATGGCGCGGGAGTTGGTGGCCAAGGCCGGAATCGAACCAGCGACACACGGATTTTCAGTCCGCTGCTCTACCAACTGAGCTACTTGGCCTGCGTGAAGAGCGCGGATTATAAAAGAAGAGGGGCCCATGCGGGCCCCTCGATGCAACTGTATGGCGGAAGGGAGGTAACGGAGGGGAACCTAGGTTCCCCTCTGTTCGCTACATATCCATGCCGCCCATCCCGCCCATGCCGCCCATGTCGCCGCCGTGCATGTGGCCGCCGCCCTTCTTCTCCTCGACCAGCTCCGCGACCATCGCGTCGGTGGTGAGCATCAGGCCGGCGACCGAAGAGGCGTTCTGCAGCGCGGTGCGCGCCACCTTGGTGGGATCGATGACGCCCATCTCCACCAGGTCGCCGAACTCGTCGGTCTGCGCGTTGTAGCCGTAGTTCACGCCCTTGCCTTCCATGATCTTGTTGAGGACCACGGACGGCTCGGCGCCGCTGTTGTCGACGATCTGGCGCAGCGGCTCTTCCAGCGCGCGCATCACGATCTTGATGCCGGCGTCCTGGTCGTGGTTGTCGCCCTTGAGCTTGCCTTCGAGCGCCTTGCGCGCGCGCAGGAACGCCACGCCGCCGCCGGGGATGATGCCCTCTTCGACGGCCGCGCGGGTCGCGTGCAGCGCGTCCTCGACGCGCGCTTTTTTCTCCTTCATCTCGACTTCGGTGGCCGCGCCGACCTTGATCAGCGCCACGCCGCCGGCGAGCTTCGCCACGCGCTCCTGGAGCTTTTCCTTGTCGTAGTCGCTGGTCGCCTCGTCGATCTGCACGCGGATCTGCTTGACGCGTGCCTCGATGTCCTTCTTGTTGCCCGCGCCGTCGATGAGGGTGGTGTTCTCCTTGGCGGCCTCGATCTTCTTCGCCTTGCCGAGGTCCTTCAGCGTGGCGTTCTCGAGCTTCAGGCCCAGCTCTTCGCTGATCACCGTGGCGCCGGTGAGGACCGCCATGTCTTCCAGCATCGCCTTCCTGCGGTCGCCGAAGCCCGGCGCCTTGACGGCCACCGTCTTGAGTATCCCCCGGATGTTGTTCACCACCAGCGTGGCGAGCGCCTCGCCCTCGACTTCCTCGGCGATGATCAGCAGCGGCTTGCCGGACTTCGCCACCAGCTCGAGCAGCGGCAGCAGCTCGCGGATCGACGAGATCTTCTTGTCATGCAGCAGGATGTAGGGATCCTCCAGCACTGCGATCTGCTTTTCCGGGCTGTTGATGAAGTAGGGCGACAGGTAGCCGCGGTCGAACTGCATGCCCTCGACCAGGTCGAGCTCGTTCTGCAGGCTCTTGCCGTCCTCTACAGTGATCACCCCTTCCTTGCCGACCTTGTCCATGGCGTCGGCGATGATCTTGCCGATGTCGGCGTCGGCGTTGGCCGAGATCGAGCCGATCTGCGCGATCTCCTTGGAGGTCTTGCAGGGCTGCGAGATCTTCTTCAGCTCGTCGGTGACCGCGATCACGGCCTTGTCGATGCCGCGCTTGAGGTCCATCGGGTTCATGCCCGAGGCGACGAACTTCATGCCCTCGCGCACGATGGCTTGCGCCAGCACGGTGGCGGTGGTGGTGCCGTCGCCGGCGACGTCCGAGGTCTTGGAGGCGACTTCCTTCACCATCTGCGCGCCCATGTTCTCGAACTTGTCCTTCAGCTCGATTTCCTTGGCGACCGACACGCCGTCCTTGGTGACGGTGGGCGCGCCGAAGGAGCGCTCGAGCACGACGTTGCGGCCCTTGGGGCCGAGGGTGATCTTGACGGCGTCGGCGAGGATGTTCAGACCATGCACCATCCTGCTGCGTGCGCTGTCGTGGAACCGTACTTCTTTGGCTGGCATTGCTGATTCTCCTAAATCGGTGACGAATGAACGTTCGCGTTGCGGATCAGGCGCCTTCGAGCACGCCCATGATGTCTTCCTCGCGCATCACGAGCAGCTCGTCGCCCTTCACCTTCACGGTCTGCCCGGAGTACTTGCCGAACAGCACCTTGTCGCCGACCTTGACGTCGAGCGCGATGAGCTTGCCTTCTTCGGTTTTCTTGCCCTTGCCGACGGCCAGGACTTCGCCCTGGTCGGGCTTTTCGGCCGCCGTGTCGGGAATCACGATGCCGGATGCGGTCTTGCGCTCTTCGTCGATTCGCTTGACGATGACGCGATCATGAAGAGGACGGATCTTCATACAGGTCTCCAATAATTTATGTTGTACTTCAATTGGTTACAGTACTTTTGGGGTACTGCAGCCCGCCCAAAAACGAGGGGCATGCTAGCACTCGCCCCAAGCGAGTGCTAATGATAGGGGCGAAGCCGAGCGAATACAAGAGCCGGCGGGTCCCCGGCCACTAGAATTCGCGCGTGGCCCGTTTCCGCCGTCTGGCGCTCGCCGCCGTCCTGCTGCTGGCGCTGCTGCCGTCCTCCGCGGCGGCGCGCGGGCTTCCCAAGCCGGTCGCCGAGGCGCTGCGCGCCGCCGCCGTGCCGCCCGCCGCCGTCGCCATCGTCGTGCAGGAAGCGGGGTCGGCGAAAACGCACTTGCGATGGAACGCGGACGCGGCGCTGAACCCGGCCTCGGCGATGAAGCTCTTCACCACGCTGGCGGCGCTCGAGCTGCTCGGGCCGGCCTACCGCTGGAAGACCGAGGCGTACTACAGCGGGACGCTGCGCGAGGGCACGCTCGAGGGCGACCTGGTGCTGAAGGGCTACGGCGACCCCAAGCTCGACTACGAGAGCTTCTGGATGCTGCTGCGCGCGCTGCGCGGCAAGGGCCTGCGCGAGATCCGCGGCGACGTGCTGCTCGATCGCAGCTTCTTTGCGCCCGTGGCGGGCGCGCCCGGCGACTTCGATGGCGAGGCGCTGCGGCCCTACAACGTGCTCCCGGACGCGCTCCTGGTGCACTACAAGGCGCTGCGCTTCGCCTTCGCGCCGCTGCCCGACGGCGCGGGCGTGCGCATCTACGCCGAGCCGCGCCCGCCCGCGCTCGAAGTGTCGAACAACCTGCGCCTTTCTTCCGGCCCCTGTGTCGAGGGGCGCGCCTTCCGCACGCTGCTGGAGGCCACCTACGAGCCCGGGCCGCCGCCGCGCGTCGCCTTCGGCGGCCGCTACCCGATCGCCTGCGGCGAGAAGGACCTGAACGTCGCGTTCCTGTCGCCCGACGAGCACGTCGCCGGCGTGCTGCGCGAGCTGTGGACCGAAATGGGCGGCGCCTGGAACGGGCGCGCGCGCGACGGCACCGTGCCCGAGGACGCGCGCCTCCTGCACACGCACGAATCGGCGCCGCTCGCCGAGATCGTGCGCGACATCAACAAGTTCTCCAACAACGTGATGGCGCGGCAGCTCTTTCTCACGCTCGCCACCGCGGCCCACGAGCCGCCCGCGCAGGTGCACCAGGCGCAGGAGGTGCTGCGCCACTGGCTGAACCTCAAGGGCATCGCCGCGCCCGAGCTCTCGATCGAGAACGGCGCGGGCCTGTCGCGCACCGACCGCGCGAGCGCGGCGAGCCTCGCCGCGCTGCTGCAGGCGGGTTGGATGAGCCCGGTGATGCCGGAATACGTCGCCTCGCTGCCGCTCGCGGCGCTCGACGGCACCATGCGAAAGCGCCTGCACGGCGAGCCGGTCGCCGGCCAGGCGCACATGAAGACGGGCCTGCTGTCGGACGCGCGCTCGATGGCCGGCTATTTGCTCGACGCCAGGGGCCGCCGCCAGATCGTCGTCATGCTGATGAACCATCCCAACGCGCCGGACGCCGAAGCCGCCAACGACGCCCTCCTGCGCTGGGTCTACGAACTTAAATAGGGACAAACCTATTTGAGTCGCGGGGCCATGGCCGCCGCGGAGACCGGCTTGCCGAAGTGGTAGCCCTGCCCCTGCTCGCAGCCGTGCTGCCTGAGAAAGGCCACGTGCTGCTCAGTCTCGATGCCCTCGGCGACCACGTCGAAGCGCAGCCGCTGCGCCATGTCGATCACCATGCGCACGATCGCCGCCGAGCCCGGCTCGGTGATCGCCGCGTTGACGAAAGCGCGGTCGATCTTCAGCGTGGAGACCGGCAGGCGCGTGAGATACGCGAGGCTCGAGTAGCCGGTGCCGAAATCGTCCACCGAGATGCGCAGGCCCGCGTCGCGCAGCGCCTGCAGCTGGCGGATGGCGTCCTTGGGATCCTCCATCAGGCTGCTCTCGGTGATTTCCAGCTCGAGCATGTCGGGCGACAGCGCATGCTCGACGAGCACGTCCTTGATCACGCGGTCGAGGTCGCGGCGGCGGAACTGGCGCGCCGAGAGGTTGATCGCCACCGGCAGCGGCTGCAGCCCCGCGCGCGCCCAGGCGGCGAGCTGCCGGCAAGCCTCCGCGATCACCCAGTCGCCCACCGGCACGATCAGCCCGCTGTCCTCGAGCGCCGGGATGAATTCCAGCGGCGCCACCATGCCGCGCTCGGCGTGCTGCCAGCGCAATAGCGCCTCCATGCCGATCATCTGCGCGCTCTCCAGCCGCACTTTCGGCTGGTAGTGCAGCTGGAACTCGCCGCGCTCGAGCGCGCGCCGCAGGTCGGAGTTGAGCTGCAGCTTGGAGGCCGCGCGCGCGTTCAGCTCCGCGGTGTAGAAGCAGAACGCGTTGCGCGACGATTCCTTGGCGCGGACCATGGCGATGTCGGCGCACTTGAGCAGCGCTTCCGCGCTCTCGCCGTCGTGCGGGAACGTCGCCACGCCGATGCTCGCGGTGATGAAGGTCTCCCGCCCGCCCAGGTCGAAGGGCGCGCTGAACGCGTCGAGGACCTTCTGCGCCACCAGCGCGGCGTCGTCGGGGCGCGCCAGGTCGGCGATCGCCACCGCGAACTCGTCGCCGCCGAGGCGCGACACGGTGTCGTCGCGGCGCACGCAGTCCTGCAGCCTGCGGCCGACGCGGCGCAGCAGCTCGTCGCCCACGGCGTGGCCGTGCGTGTCGTTCACCAGCTTGAAGCGATCGAGGTCGACGAACAGCACGCCCGCGCCCCGGCGGCGGCGGCGCGAGCGCGCGATGGCGTGCTCCAGGCGCTCGCGCAGCAGGTTGCGGTTCGCGAGGCCGGTCACCGCATCGAACTGCGCCAGCTGCTCGAGGCGCTCCTCGGCCGCCTTGCGCACCGAGATGTTGCTGCTCACGCCGCGGTAGCCGCGAAAGCCCCCGGCCTCGTCGTACACCGGCTCGCCGCTGCTGGAGATGTGCACGCGCGTGCCATCCTCGCGCACGGTGATCTGCTCGAAATCGCGGAACGGCTTGCGCGCCTCCAGCAGCTTGCGGTGCTCGTCCCAGGTGCCGGACTCGGGCATCACGTTGTCGAAGTCCCAGCGCCGCTTGCCGAGGACGAGCGCCGGGTCGTGCTTCGAGCGCGCCTCGAATCCCGGCGACAGGTAGGTGAAGCGCAGCGCCTCGCCCTGCTCCCAGTACCAGTCCGAGGAGAGCTCGGTCAGGCTGCGGAAGCGCGCTTCGCTGCGGCGCAGCGCCAGCTCGGCGTTTTTCCGCTCGGTGACGTCGCGCGCCACCACCTGCACCGCCGGACGCCCGTCGAAGGTGAACGAGACCGCCGTCACTTCGCCCTGAAACAGCGTGCCGTCGGCGCGCACAAATTCCACCTCCGTGAGCGGCACCGCTTGCGCCGACTCGTACAGGCGCCCGATGCGCTCGCGCACGGCCTCGCGCGACGCGGGCGCGATCAGCTCGAGCACGTCGCGGCCGAGCAGCGCGTCGGGACGCGCGGCGCGGAACAGCCGCAGCATGGCCGGGTTGACGAGCGCGATGCGCCAGTCCGAGTGCACGAAGATGGCATCCGGCGCGATCTCGATCAGCTTGCGGTAGCGCTGCTCGGCGCTCTCGAGCGAAGCCTGCACCTTGCGCTGGCCCTCGGCCAGGCGCAGCACGCGCGCGATGGCGTCGGTGCCGAGCTTGCCCTTGTGCAGGATCTCGAACGCGCCCAGCTCCAGCGCCTCCTCGTCCAGGCCCGGGTGCTCCTCGGCGGTGACGACGATCACCGGGCAGCGCACCGCGGCGCGCATGCGCTCCAGCGTGGCGAGGCCCCGGCTGTCGGGCAGGTTCAGGTCGAGCAGCACCAGGTGCACTTCCGCGGCGCCGGCGATGCCGAGCGCGCGGGCGATATTGTCGGCGCACAATACCTCGGCGCGCCCGATCGCCGCCTTTTCGATCGCGGCCTGCGCCACCATCGCGTCGGCCGCGTTGTCCTCGATCAGCAGCACGCGCAGCGGCGCGGCCTGCCCGAAGCGCGGGCTCAGCGGGCTTTCTGCTGCCATCTGTTGCGCAGATAGGACATGGGTGCCCACAGAATCCCCCGTCGCGCGCGCTAATGCAATGGCACCCAGCGACACGCGAGCGGCGCATGCGTAAGAAAGCGCAAGGCGGGCCGCGCCAACGGCCCGAATTTGTCGCTACGTCCTGAGGCTGAACGGCGTGAAGCTCGTGTCGCGGTCGTAGTGGTCCTCGCGCTCGGCGCGCTTGAGAAACCCCACGATCATGTAGGTGATCGGCGTGAACGCGACTTCCACCAGCACCTTGCCGACGAACTGGAACGCCATCACCGCGGGCAGCTGCTCGTTCGGGATGATGCCGGTGCCGTACAGGGCGAGCGGGTAGAACAGCGCCGAGTCCACCGCCTCGCCCACGATCGTCGAGCCGATGGTGCGCGTCCAAAGCCACCTGCCCGCCGTGAGGATCTTCATCCTGGCGAGCACGAACGAATTGGCGAACTCGCCGCAGAAATACGCGATCATCGACGCGCCCGCGATCCTCCAGGCCTGGCCGAAGGCGATTTCGTAGGCTTGCTGGTTGTTCCAGAACGGCGCCGGCGGCAGCGCCACCACCACGGCGGCCATGAAGGACGCGAACGCGAGCCCGCCGAAGCCCGCCCAGATCACGCGCCGCGCGCGCGCGTAGCCGTACACCTCGGTGAGGATGTCGCCGAAGACGTAGGAGATGGGGAAAAAGAGCACCCCCGCGCCGAACACGAGCGTGCCTACGAGCGGCAGCTCCACCTGCGAGATCTTCGCCGGCCCGATCAGGTTGGCGCAGATCAGCACGGTGACGAACGCCGCCATCACGAACTCGTAATAGCGGTACTGCCGCGGCACCGCCGGGGTCACGGACCCGGCAGCTGCGGCGTGGTGTCGCGGAACTCGGGCTCGAGCTGGATGCGCATCGCGTCGAGCATGCGAGCGACCATGGCGTAGAACGCCGCGGTGAGCGCAAGCTCGACGTAGGCGGCGTGATCGAAGTGCGGCGCGGCCTGCGCGTACACCTCGTCGCCGACGTCGCCTCGCGTCACCGCCTCGGCGAGCGCGAGCGCCGCCCGCTCGCGCGCGCAGAACTCCGCGGAGTCGCGCCAGAGCGCGAGCGAAGCGATCTGCGCCTCGCGCACACCGGCCGTGCGCGCCATCTGCAGGTGCTGCGCCCACTCGTACTCGGAGCGCATGAGCTGCGCGCCGCGCAGGATGACGAGCTCGCGGAGCCGTCGCGGCGTCCTGCTCTCGTAGCGGATGGCGCGCGAGAACTCGGTCCACGCGGCGGCGAGCGGCGCATGGTTGGCAAGCGCCCGGTACAGGTTCGGCGGCGTGCCCCAAAGCTCCTCGACGCGCCGCTTGAGCTCGGGCGGGAACTCGGCGTTGGGCACGCGCTGCATGGCGGCATAATAGCCGAACGTTTTCCGCCGGCGCGATCCACGACTTCCAGTTGACGCGCGTGCCGGCGGCGTTTCTCGACGATCCCTATCCCCGGTACGCGGCGCTCCGGGAGCACGACCCGCTGCACGCGCTCGAGGGCGGCGGCGTGTTCCTGTCGCAACGCTATTAACGCTACAACGGCCGGATCTGCACTTTGCGGAACTTCACCACGCCGGCGGCGTATTGCAGGGCGATGCGGCCGTCGCTGAAGGCCTTGTTGCGCACGTCGACCGTCTTCTGGCCGTTCAGCACCAGCACGATGTGATCGCCCTTCACCGTGATGTCGTAGGCGTTCCACTTGCCGCCCGCCTTGGGCATCGGCTCCACCTTGACGATGTGCACCAGGGCTCCGGTGCCATAGGTCGGGTCCGTGCGCTGGTCGAAGATGTTCGCCTCGTAGCACACCTTGTCGTTGATCACCTCGGGGTTGCCGCAGCGAAAGTAGATGCCGCTGTTGGCGTCGTCGCTCACCCAGAATTCCGCCTTCAGCTGGAAGTCCCTGTAGAAATCGTTGGTGACGAGAAAGGCGTTGTCCTTGCCCTTCTTGGCGTCGGCCACCAGGACGCCCGACTCGATGCGCCAATTGCCGCCGCCGATGTCGAACCACTGCTTGGTGTCGCGCCCGTCGAACAGCGTTACCCAGCCCCCGGCCGAGGGCCCGGTGGCGCAGCCGGCCAGCCCGGCGCCTGCAAGCAGAATTACCGTGATGACCGCAGTCAAGCGCTTCATGTCCGCCTCCTCCCAGAGTCCCGACGATGGATGCCCGGCGTGCGGGCCCGAAAGCATCGCCCCGATCCCGCCCCGGCGTCAACAGTTTCCGTGCTACTTTTGCCGCCGGGAGGTGGCGCATGGCGAACGAGGGCGGGATCCTGCTCACCGCGCCTGCGCGAGGTGAACCTCGCGCTGGAGAAATGCGCCTGGGGCGCCTTCTCCACCGAGTTCTATCCGACGTACGATTTCCGTCCGGTATGGAAAAAGATCATGGCGGAGAAACGATGCGCGATACCGCGCCCGATTTCACGCCCATCTACGCCCGGCTGAGGGGCCTGCCCGCACTCGATCCGTCCGCCCCGTGAGCCTCAGGCGCTTCAGGTCGGGGGAGCTGCAGCTCGCCTGCCGGCTGGTGAACAGCGGCGGGCAGAAGCTGCGGGCGCTACGGGGACAGACCCGGGGACGGATCCCCGGGTCTGTCCCCCTTGTTTTCATCCACGGCCTGTCGTCCTTCTCATACGACTGGGTGCCGGTCGCTTCCGCCCTCGGGCGCGAGGCGGCGTGCCTCGACCTGCGCGGCTTCGGCGACTCGGACTGGTCGGGCGACTACTCGGTGCCGGCGATGGCGGGCGACATCGGCGCGCTGCTCGATCACCTCGGCTGGAAGCGCGCGATCCTCGTGGGCCATGGGATGGGCGCACGCAACGCCTGCTACTTCGCCTCGCGGCGGCCGCGCCGCGTCGCCGGGCTCGCGCTCGTGGATTACGCACCCGAGTATGCGAGCGAGGGCGTGAAGCACGCAGCGGAACTCGTCGCCGCGGTGCCGGACGTCTTTGCCTCGGTGGATGCGGCGATGGCGCACTTCCAGGCCCCGCGCGAGCGCCGCGTGCGCTTCGCGGCCTACCTCCTCAAGGTCGAGGGCGGCTACGCCGTGAAGCGCGACACCTGGTTTCGCGGCGAGGCGCGCCGGCTGCTCGCCGCGGGCGCGCCGCCGAAGCCGCGCGTGGACATGTGGAAGGCGCTCGCGCGCTTGAGGATGCCGACGCTCGTCGTGCGCGGCACGCGCTCGGAGTTCTTCGCCGCCGGGACCGTCGACAAGGTGAAGGCCGCGAACCCGTTGATCCGCGTGCTCGAGGTGGACGCCGGGCACGACGTCGCGGCCGACAACATCGCCGGGCTGGTCGCGGCGCTGCGGGGGTTCGTTTGAATGGGGACAGCCCCCCTTTTCCGGTGCTACCATGGTGACACCATGGCCGCCACGACCACCCTCAAGCTCCCCGAGAAGCTGAAGGCGCGCATTGCGCGCATCGCGGCGCAGAGCGGGCGCTCCGCGCACAGCGTCATGCTCGAGGCGCTCGAGCGCGAGGTCGCGCGCGAGGAACGCGTGCGCGAGTTCGTGCGCGAAGCGCTCGCCGCCGACGCGGCCGTCGAGTCCGGAGCGGCCGTGTACCGCGCCGAGGACGTGCACGCCTGGCTCGAGCGCCTGGCGAAGGGCGACAAGCCCGCGCGGCCGCGGCCGTGGCGCAGGTAGCCTACACCGACAACGCCCTCGCCAACCTCGAGCGCGCCTTCGAGTTCCTCGCGCGGCACGATCCCGGCGCCGCCGCGCAGGCGGCGCGCGCGATCCGCGATGCGGTCGAGATCCTGTCGCGGCACCCGCTCATCGGCCGGCCGATCGACGAAGGCCTGCGCGAACTGGTGATCTCGTTCGGACGCACGGGGTACGTGGCGCTTTACCGGTTCCTGCCGCAGCGCGACGAGGTCCGGGTCCTCGCCCTGCGGCACCAGCGTGAGCTGGACTATCCGTGAACCTCATCGTCAGGGATACGCTCGAGAAAACCCGGCGGTGATCGGGCGGGCCCCCTCAGGGGCCTTTTGCATTTTAGCGCTTCCGGCTGCGCGGAGCCTTGAGGCCCCAGGCCCGGGCCTCGCGTTCGCGCGCGGTATCGCTGGCCGCGTCCAGATACTGGGCGCTGAGCCAGGCCATGAATTCGCGTTCCTCTCGCGGCGCGCGCCGGTCGGCCTCGTTGGCGAGCAGGCACTGGCGCCGCACCTCCGCGAGGAAAGCCTTGGTGCGGCGCGGCTTGCGCGCTTTACGGGCGGGGCGCGGCATGGCGGAATCCGAATGGTAGACTCCTGCCATGAAAACCACCATCGATGCCGCCGGCCGCGTCGTCGTGCCGAAGGCGCTGCGCGAGCGCCTCGGGCTGGACGGCGGCCGGGCGCTGGAGATCCGCGAGCGCGAAGGCCGGCTCGAGATCGAGCCCGCGCCCACGCCCATGGCCCTGGTAAAGCGCCGCGGCGGCCGCGTCGCCGTGCCGGCGCGCAAGCTCCCCAGGCTCACCGACGACATCGTCAGGGATACGCTCGAAAAAACCCGGCGGTGATTGCCGCCGATACCAGCGTGGTGGTCGCCGCCTTCGCCTCGTGGCACGAAGGCCACGCCGCCGCGCTGCGCGCCCTGGGCCGCGGGGTGCGCGTGCCCGCCCACGTGCTGCTCGAAAGCTACTCCGTGCTGACGCGCCTGCCTCCGCCCCACCGCGCCGCGGCGAGACACTGGACGGCGCCGCTGCTCACCCGCGACCGCCGGGCGGCGGCTACCTACGAGAAAGTCGGCGCGCGGTACGAATGGGTGGCCTGAGGAACCGCTTTTGCCTTTGCTTTTAGGGGTCTGTCCCCTTTGAGGGCTAGAATCCTCCCCATCCTTCGTCCCCGGGGAGAGACGATGCGCAGCGCCCTTGTCCTAGCCCTCGCCTTCGGCTTTTCGGCCGCGCACGCGCAGACGTACGCCCCCGCTCAGCAGCCGCAGATCACGGTGCAGCCGGTGCAGACGCCGACGATCACCAACACGCAGCCGGCGCTGGTGGTGCCCGCCGCGCGGGCCGAGCCCCAGCTCCTGCAGCTCGTGCCGGCCGGGGAGCGCGAGCGCGCCGAGGCCGCGCCCGAGGCGAAGGCCGGAAAGAGCGACTTCCAGGAATTCATCGAGCGCTCGACCGGCCAGCTCCTGCCTTTGTACGGCTACGACCTGTTCCGCGCGCCTTCGACCTTCGCGCCGGTGGAGAACATCCCGGTCACGCCCGAGTACCTGATCGGGCCCGGCGACGAGCTCCTGATCCGCGCCTGGGGGCAGATCGACATCGACTACCGCGCGGTGGTGGACCGCAACGGCGCGGTCAACATCCCGCGCGTCGGCACGCTGCAGGTGGCGGGGCTCAGGTACCAGGACCTCTCGGCGGCGGTGAAGCAGGCGGTGCAGAAGAACTTCCGCAACTTCGAGCTGCTGGTGACCCTGGGGCAGCTGCGCTCGATCCAGGTGTTCGTCGTCGGGCGCGCCGCGCGGCCCGGGGCGTACACGGTGAGCTCGCTGTCTACTTTGGTTAATGCGGTGTTCGCCGCCGGCGGGCCGTCGGTCACCGGCTCGATGCGCTCGATCCAGTTGAAGCGCGGGAGCTCGGTGGTGACCGAGTTCGACCTGTACGATTTATTGCTGCGCGGGGACAAGTCGAAGGACGCCGCGCTTTTGCCTGGGGACGTCCTCTACTTCCCGCCCGCCGGGCCTTTGGCTGCGGTGTCCGGCAACGTGAAGAACCCGGCGATCTACGAGCTGAAGGGGCCGGCGTCGGTGGTGGCGTTGCTCGACTACGCGGGCGGGTTGACCACCACCGCGCAGGTGAAGCAGGCGACGATCGAGCGCATCGAGGCGCGCGACAAGCGCGTGGTGGACCAGTTTGCGCTCGATGCGGGCGGCATGGCGCGGACGGTGAAGGACGGCGACCTCGTGTCCGTGTACCCCATCTCGCCCAAGATCGACAACGCGGTGACGCTGCGCGGGCACGTGGCGCTGCCGCTGCGCTATCCGTTCCAGAGCGGCATGCGCGTCTCCGACCTGATCCCGGACAAGGAGGCGCTGATCACCCGGGATTACTTCCACCGCAAGAACCAGGCGGTGCACCAGCAGCAGATCGAGACCGGCGAGCTCGCCGCGTCGGTGCGGCGCCTGTACGACGAGATCAATTGGGACTACGCCGTCGTCGAGCGGCTGAACGTTGCTGACCTGAGTACGTCGCTCATCCCCTTCAACCTCGGGAAAGTGGTGCTGGAGGGAGACGCCGTCCACAACGTTCCGTTGCAGCCCGGCGACGTGGTGACCGTGTTCTCCAAGAACGACGTGCGCGCGCCGGCGCAGCGGCGCTCGGTCGTCGTGCAGCTGGAGGGCGAGTTCAACCACGCGGGCGTCTACCAGGCGATGCAGGGCGAGACGTTAAGGCAGCTGATCGTGCGGGTCGGAGGATTGACGCCGCAGGCGTACCTGTTCGGCGCGGAGTTCACGCGCGAGTCGACCCGGAGGCAGCAGGAGGAGCGGCTGCGGCAGGCGGTCATACAGTTCGAGCAGGATTTGCAGCGCGCTGCCGCCACGCGGGCGCGGAACGTCGTCAGCCCGGAGGACGCCACCGCGCTGAAGGCCGAGGCCGAGGCGCAGCAGTCCATAGTGGCCAGGCTGAAGCGGCTCCAACCCACCGGGAGGATCGTGATGGAGCTGCCGGAGAGCCCGGTCCTCGCTGACCTGCCGGAGCTTCCCCTGGAGGACGGCGACCGCATCCTCGTTCCCCAGCGGCCGGCGATGGTCACGGTTTTTGGTTCGGTCTATAACGAATCGGCATTCGTGCACCGGCCGGACAAGACGGTGACGGACTATCTGGAGCAGGCCGGCGGGGCGAAGAAGGAAGCCGATGCGCGCAACATGTTCGTGCTGCGGGCCGATGGCTCCGTGATCCCCAATAAAGGCGGGTGGTTCAGCTCCGGGCAGCTGAGCCGCGTGCGGCCGCAGCCCGGGGATTCGATCGTCGTGCCGGAGGACCTGCTGCGGACGACCCTGACGAAGGATCTGAAGGACTGGACGCAGATCCTCTTCCAGTTCGGGCTGGGGGCGGCGGCGATCCAGGTGATCCGCGACTGACGGGCGTGCCCGCGCGGGCCGCGTCGTGCATTTTGTAAATTGAATTGACAATCTGCACGGCGCGCGCGACTTCGCCGAGCGCGATCCCCGCGGCTTCCTCGCCCGGTTCGCGGCGGGCGCGGTGCTCGACGAGGCGCAGCGCGCGCCGGGGCTGTTCTCCTACCTGCAGTCCGTCGTCGACGCGGACCGCCGGCCGGGGCGCTTCATCCTCACCGGGTCGCAGCAGCTCGGCTCGGTGAGTCGCTTCTCAAGCTACTGAAGCGGATGTCGCCAGCGCAGACCCTTGAACCGGCTGAAATCCCGATCCGTGGTGCGTGGGTCGCGACCCGCACGAATCCGCTCAACACCAGTTCCGAGAGGCCGTAGGACTCGTCACCGTTGATGAGCTTCTCGAGCCAGTCGCGGCACCCGGCATGGTGCGCCGTGTCTTCGCGATGCGCGTACACGAGCACGTTCGCATCGGGAAGCACCGTTTCAGGACGCCATCAGATCGAGCAGCGATGCGTTGTCATCCAGGTCCACGCCTGCCCGCACGCCGCCGCCCTTGACCGTCTTCAGCCGGACCGGCTTCGCTTTCGCCTGCGCGCCGCGGCGCGCCAGCGACGCCCGCAACGCGTCTTCCAGCACCGCGGCGAGCGTCTTGCCGGATTCGGCGGCACGCTTCTTGGCTTCGGCGAGCAGGTGTTCGTCGAGGCGCACGGTGGTTCGCATGCATCAAAGCATGCGCGATGCGGATCAATATGGCAACGTGGCGGTCGGCGACGGGGTGCCGCGCGCCCGTGCTCGCCCAATTCGGCCAGGATGGCTTGAATCAGATCGTCGCCAAGGTGGAAC
>JBBDXL010000112.1:0-3549 GCA_040902335.1 Burkholderiales bacterium | reverse complement strand
AAGGGCGAGCAGCTATGGAAGTCGCCGGGCGGGCCGAACAAGGTTTCGCTCGAGAAGTGCGATCTGGGCCTCGGGCCCGGCGTCGTCAAGGGCGCCTACGCGCAGATGCCGCGCTACTTCGCCGACGCAGACCGCGTGATGGACGCCGAGGCGCGCATCGTGCACTGCATGATCACGCTGCAGGGCTACAAGTACGAGGACCTCGCCAAGGCGCCTTTCAGCAGCGCCACGCGCACGCCCGACCCGGTGTCGATCACCACCTACGTCGCGGCGCAGTCTGCGGGAATGAAGCTCGCGCCGCGGCAGGAGCACCCTAAGGAAAAGGCGACCTACGCCCTCGGCAAGGAGATCTACTTCTACCGCGCGGGCACGTGGGACTTCTCCTGCGCGAGCTGCCACGGCACGGACGGCCAGCGCATCCGCACCCAACCGCTGCCCAACTTCACCAAGCCGGATCAGGCGATCCGCGCGGTGCAGGGCTGGCCGGGCTACCGCATGACCGGCGGCGTGATGCACACGCTGCAGTGGCGCCTGAACGACTGCTTCCGCCAGCAGCGCTTCCCGGAGCCTGGCTACGCCTCCGAAACGCTGAGCGCGCTGCTCACCTACCTCACCGTCACCGCCCAGGGCCAGGTGTACAAGGGCCCCGGCATCAAGCGCTAGGAGCCAGGCCATGAAACTCGAGACTCTCGCAATGCTCGCCGGCGGCGCCGCGCTCCTCGCCTCGTGCGCCACCGGGCCGGACGCCGTGCGCGGCGACGCGGTGGCGATGATGAAGCGCGACTTCCACCCGCGCGGCATCGCCGCCATGGACCGGCTGAACCAGGACGCGGTGCAGGCCGCGTGCAACAAGTACGGCGACAACCCCCCCAAGGAGGTCGCCGACAAGCTGCAGGCCGCGCAGTACGCCGGCGTCAAGTGGCCGGCCGACGGCAAGTTCCTCGGCGACTGGAAGGCGGGCGAGAAGATCGCGCAGGCCGGCCGCGGCATGAGCTGGAGCGACAAGGGCCCGGTCGGCGGCGGCTGCTACAACTGCCACCAGATCGGGCCGGCGACGACGTCCTTCGGCACGATCGGGCCGAGCCTCTACCAGTTCGGGAAGCTCCGCGGCTACGGCGCGGACGTGCAGCGCTACGCGTACGCCAAGATCTACAACGCCAAGGCCTACAGCGTCTGCTCGCAGATGCCGCGCTTCGGCCACTCGGGCTCGCTCACCGAGCAGCAGATGAAGGACTTGAGCGCGCTCTTGATGGACCCGGCCTCGCCGGTCAACCAGTAAGCCGCGGCAGGTTGGGCTCGAGCGGGGGGATGGTGCGCCGCGCGCGCAGGTAGCGCGCGGCTAGCTCCCACACCGGCTCGCCGCTCGCGTCTTCGGCGACCGGCGCCCAGCCGGCGACCTTGTAGCGCTTCGCGGCGTCCATCGGGCGTCCGCCCAAGCGCATGTCGGAGATGCGCGCGCCCATCGCCGCCCCCGGGTTGCAGGCGTAGGACATGCCGCCCACGCGCACCATGTCGCCGCCCTGCTGCAGGTAGGCATCCGGGTTGAAGGCGTTGTCCGCGATGTCTTCCAGGATCGCCTTGATCTGCTCGCCCGTGAGCTCGTTCAGCGTCGTCTGCGCATAGGTGATCGCGGTCTGATCCATCAGGTGCTCGAACGTGATCGTGTCGCCGGGCAGCAGCGTGCTGCCCCAGCGGAAACCGGGCGAGAACGCAATCTCTGCGCCCTTCTCCGCCAGCAATGCGTCCAGGAGCAACTGGTCCCAGGTACCGTTGTAGGTGCCGCGGCGGTAGAGGAGCCCTTCGGTAACCGCCAGCTTCGCCTCGAGCTTCGCCCGATAGGGCACGCGCACCTTCTCGATGTGGTCCCGCATTGCCGGATCCGCGGGCAGGAGATTCGAAAAGACGGGGAGCAGCCGATAGCGGTAGCCTGAAACGCTGCCGCCCTTCACCTCCAGGTCGAGCACGGCGAGGAACTTTCCGCTGCAGCCCGCGTTGGTGACCAGTGTCTTGCCTACCACCGCCGGTGCCGGTACCCCGTCATGCGTGTGCCCGCCCAGAATGGCGTCGATGCCGCGCACGCGCGAAGCGAGCTTGAGATCGACCTCCAGCCCGTTGTGCGAGAGCAGCACGACCGCCTGCGCGCCCTTGGCGCGCACCTCGTCCACCAGCTTCTGCAGACGCTCTTCCTGGATGCCGAAAGTCCATTCCCCGACCATGTAGCGCGGATTGGCGATCGGCGTGTAGGGAAACGCCTGGCCGATCACCGCCAGCGTCACGCCGTTCATCACTTGCAGGCGGTAGGGCTGGAACACCGGATCCTCGAAATCCAGCGTCTTCACGTTCTGCGCGAGGAACCCGATCCCGCCAAGCTCCTGTGCGACTGCCTGCTGGACGCGCTTCGCGCCGTAGGTGAACTCCCAGTGCGCGGTCATGAGCTCCACGCCGAGGAGCTTTTGCGCGCCGATCATGTCCGCGCCCTCGGTCCACAGCGCTGTGGCCGAGCCCTGCCAGGTGTCGCCGCCGTCCAGCAGCAGCGCGCGCGGGCGCGACGCGCGAATGCGCTTCACCAGCGTGGCCAGGTGCGCGTAGCCGCCCACCTTGCCGTAGCGGCGCGCGGCGGCGGCGAAGTCGACGTAGGTGAAGGCGTGCGCGCGGGCGCTGCCGGGCGCGATGCCGTAGCGCTTGCCGAAGTCCGCGCCGACCGGCTCGCGAAAGTACACCGGCAGCAGCTGCGCGTGCGAGTCGGTCATGTGCAGCAGCGACACGTTGCCGAAGGGCGGCAGCTCGTAGAGCTCGTCGGCGGCCTGCGCCGCGCTCGCGCCGGAGCGCAGGGTGGCGCCCGCCGTGGCGGCGAGCGAAAGCAGTCTCAGGAATTCGCGTCTATGCATGCGCGCATTCTGCACGAGCGCGCGGGCGGGCGCCGATCAGACAGACTTATCGGCGGATCAGTCGGAGGGGGTTGCCGGGAGGCGGCGCGGCTGCGGACAATGCCTCCATGCCCGGATTGGTCAAGCCGCACGGCGGCGGATCGCTCAAGCCCCTGATGCTCGCAGGCGAGCCGCTCGCCGCCGAGCGCGCGCGCGCCGGCTCGCTGCCGCAGCTGCGCGTCAGCTCGCGCGAGAAAGGCGACCTCATCATGCTCGGCATCGGCGGCTTCACGCCGCTCGCGGGCTTCATGACGCGCGCCGACTGGGAAGACGTGTGCGACGGCTATCGCACGGCGAGCGGCCTGTTCTGGCCGATTCCGATCACACTGTCCGCCGACGACAAAGCGGCCGAGAACATCAAGACGGGCGCGGAGATCGCGCTGGTGGATCCCGACGGCGACGAGATCCTCGCCACGATGCGCGTGACCGAGAAGTACAGCATCGACAAGGCGCACGAGTGCATGTCGGTGTTCAAGACGACCGACCTCGAGCACCCGGGCGTGAAGCTGGTGATGCAGCAGGGCGACGTGAACCTCGCCGGCCCGGTGAAGGTGCTCTCCGACGGCGGCTTCAAGGCACGCTACGGGGCGCTGTTCATGACGCCCGCCGAGACCCGCGCCGA
>JBBDXL010000111.1:13735-24350 GCA_040902335.1 Burkholderiales bacterium | reverse complement strand
GATGCGGCCCTGAGCTTCGCTGCGCGCGATGCGCGGCGGCCGCGGCAGCCCGGCACGCTCGGCTACGAGGTCGAACCAGTCGCCCATGCGGATCTCGCTGTCGTCGCTCGCATTGTAGGTGCCGCCGTGCGCCGCATCCTCCAGCGCGCGCACGACGATCGCCGCCAAGTCATCGGCATGGATGTGGTTGGTGTACACGTCGTCCTCCTCGCGCAGCACCGGCGTGCCCATGCGCAGGCGCTCCAGCGGCAGGCGGTCCGCGGCATAGATGCCGGGCGCGCGCAGGATCACCAGCGCCACGCCGCGTTCGCTGCACCATAGTGCAAGCTGGCGCTCCGCGTCCACGCGCCGCCGCGCACGGTCGGTCTGCGGGTGCACGGCGCGCGATTCATCCACGCGCGCGCCGCCGCAATCGCCGTAGACGCCGCTCGAGCTGACGTAGACCACGCGCGCCGGTAGAATCCCGCCCTTCGCGAGCGCGGCAAGCAGGTTGCGGGCGCGCGAGTCCGCGGTGCCGGTGGCCGGCGGCGGCGCGCAATGCAGCACGGCATCCGCCGCGGCGAGGCCGGTCAGCGTTTCGGGCCGGTCGAGGTCAAAGCCGTAGCGGCGAGAAAGCGCCTGCACCGCGTAGCGCGTCTCCAACCGCGGCGCGGCGCGGCGTGCGATATCGCCGTAGCCCGCGATCAACAGTTTCTTCATCGGTGCCATTTTAGCGACATGCACAGCGTCACGATCCAGCCGAGCGGTCAGCAGTTCCAGGTCGAGGACGGCGAAGCCGTGCTCGCGGCGGCGCTGCGCCAGGGGCTCGTTCTGCCCTACGGCTGCAAGAACGGCGCTTGCGGCACCTGCAAGGGGAAAATCGTTTCGGGCGCAGTGGACTACGGCGTCTACCAGCCCAAGGCGCTGCCCGACGAAGACAAGGCGCGCGGCAAGGCCCTTTTTTGCCAGGCGAAGCCGCTCTCTGACCTGGTGATCGAGGCGCGCACCATCGGCGCCACGAAAGGCATCGAGGTGAAGATGCTGCCGTGCCGCGTGCAGAAGCTGGAGCGCCTCGCCGACGACGTCATGGTGCTGCACCTGAAGCTCCCCGCCAACGAAAAGCTCGTCTTCCTCGCCGGGCAGTTCATCGAATTCCTGCTGAAGGACGGTTCGCGCCGCAGTTTCTCGATGGCCAACGCGCCGCACGACGCGGAGCCGCTGCAGCTGCACGTGCGCCATGTGGCCGGCGGGCAGTTCACCGACCATGTCTTCGGCAAGATGAAGGAGCGCGACATCTTGCGATTCGAGGGGCCACTCGGCACGTTTTTCCTGCGGGAAGACTCTACGAAGCCCATCGTGTTCGTCGCCTCCGGCACCGGCTTCGCGCCGATCAAGTCGATTATCGAGGCGGCCGTGAACAAGGGCTTGACCCGCCCGATGACGCTGTACTGGGGCGGGCGGCGCCCCAAGGACCTGTACATGAACACACTCGCCGAGGGCTGGGCCGCGCAAGGACTGTTGAAGTACGTGCCGGTGATTTCGGAGGCGATGCCGGAGGACGGCTGGGCGGGACGCGCTGGGTTCGTGCACCGCGCGGTGATGGAGGATTTCCCCGATCTCTCCGGCCACCAGGTCTACGCCTGCGGCGTGCCGGTGATGGTGGACGCGGCGCGCCAGGACTTCACGTCACGGTGCCGTCTGCCGGAGGACGAGTTCTACGCCGACAGCTTCACCACGCAGGCCGACGCGCCCCACTAGAAAGGAAAAAGGCCCGGGGCTTGCGCCACCGGGCCCTTTGGCGCGAATGCGCCGTTACGCTATTTCACGTAATCGTACTTGCCGTCCTTCCAGACGTAGAACACGTACCCGGGCGCGGTGACGTCGCCCTTCTTGTCGAAGCCGATGGTGCCGAGCACGGTCGAGAACTTGCCCGCGCGCAGCGCGTCGGCCACGGCTTTCCACTTCGTCGACTTCGCCTGTGTGACCGCCGCCGCCCAAGCCTGGATCGCGCCATAGGTGTACAGCGTATAGCCCTCGGGTTCGTACTTCTGCGCGCGGAACTTCTTCACCACGCCTGCCGCGGTCGGCGACTTGCGCGGGTCCGGGCTGAAGGTCATCAGCGTGCCCTCGCCCGCGGCGCCGGTGATCTTCCAGTACTCGTCGGTCACGAGCGCATCGCCCGAGACGAGCTGCACCTTGTAGCCCTGCTCGCGCGCCTGGCGCACGATCAGCCCGGCCTCGGTGTGGTAGCCGCCGACGTAGACCACGTCGACGTTCTGGCCCTTCATCTTCGACACCAGCGCCGAGTAGTCCTTCTCGCCCGCGGTATAGGCCTCGTACATCGCTTCCTTCACGCCGCGCGAGTTGAGCTGCTTCTTGGTCTCGTCGGCGAGTCCTTTGCCGTACGCGGTCTTGTCGTGGATGATGCCGATGCGCTTGCCCTTGAACTTGTCGGCGAGGTAGTTGCCGGCGACCGTGCCCTGCTGGTCGTCGCGGCCGCACACGCGGAACACGTTCGGGCCGCCCTCGTCGGTGAGCTTCGGGTTGGTCGACGCCGGCGAGATCTGCAGGATCCCTTCCTCGGTGTACACCTTCGAGGCCGGAATCGAGGAACCCGAGCAGAAATGCCCGGCGACGAACACCACCTTGTCGCTCACGAACTGGTTCGCCACCGCGACCGCCTGCTTGGGATCGCAGGCGTCGTCGCCGATCTTCAGCACCAGCTTCTTGCCCATCACGCCGCCCTTGGCGTTGATGTCGGCGACCGCCATCTCCGCGCCGCGGCGCATTTGCTCGCCGAACGACGCGTACTGTCCGGTCATCGGGCCGGCGGTGGCGATCACGATCTGCGACCAGGCGGCGGTACCGAAGCTCGCCAGCATGGCGGCCAGGCCGAGTCTCAGGGATACATTCATTTTCATGGCTGCTACCTCCTCGTAATCGGGTGGAATTACTCTATCACAGCGTTCATGGCGCCGGGGGGTCCTTGCGACGCCAGGAGAGCGGCCCGGCGCGCTGGTACAGCCAGGGGTACTGCGAGACCATCTTGCGCGCCCGCCCCAGGCGCCAGGCCAGAAGGGCGATCGCGGCCAGGGTGGCCGTGTCGATCAGGTAGGCGGCAAGCGACAGCAGGCTTGCGCCGAAAAGGGCGAACGCGAGAAACCGGTCGGCGAAGCCGAGCAGGAGCGCGTAGGCAAGGCAATGCCAGGCGGGCTTCCAGGTGAGCGCGGTCGCCTGTCCCGTCATGAAGGCGGCGAATCCCATCAGGCAGACCGTCAGGCCGGCATAAACGCCCAGGCTGCTGCCGAGGACCGACTCCATCAGCGCCCCCCTTCCAGGTAGGCCCGGCGCACCTCGGCGTTGGCGAGGAGCTCGCGGCCCGTGCCTTGCAGGACGATACGGCCGTTCGCCATGACGTAGCCGCGGTGCGCAATGCGCAGCGCGTGGTGCGCGTTCTGCTCCACGAGGAACACGGTGACGCGATCGCGTGCGTTGATCTCGCGGATGACGCCGAAGATCTGCTTCACGAGCAGCGGCGCAAGGCCGAGCGAGGGCTCGTCGAGCAGGAGCAGCTTCGGCCGGCCCATGAGCGCGCGGGCGATGGCGAGCATCTGCTGTTCGCCGCCCGAAAGCGTCCCCCCGCGCTGATCGCGCCGCTCGCGCAGGATGGGATAGAGGGTGAAGACGCGCTCCAGGTCCTCGTCGAAGTGCCGCGGGTCGGCGCTCACCGCGCCCATCTGCAGGTTCTCGACCACGCTCATGAACGCGAACAGGCGCCGGCCCTCGGGCGCCTGCGCCACGCCCCGGCGTACGATGTCGTGCGTCGGCAGGCGCGTGATGTCCTCGCCGAGGAACTCGATGCGTCCGCCCGAGGCGCGCGGATTGCCGCAGATCGTCATCAGCAGCGTCGACTTGCCCGCGCCGTTCGCCCCGATCAGGGTCACGATCTCGCCTTCGGCGACCTCCACGTTGATGCCGTGCAACGCCTTGATCGGCCCGTAGGCGGCGTGCAGGTCGCTGACGCGAAGGACCGTCATGGCCGCGCCTCGTCCTCCGCCTCCTCTTCACCGAGGTAGGCGGCGATCACTTTCGGGTCGTTGCGCACCTTCTCGGGCGTGCCTTCCGAGATCTTGCGGCCGTAGTCGAGCACGACGACGTGATCCGAAATTTCCATCACCACGCTCATGTCGTGCTCGATGAGCAGCAGCGTCACGCGGTGTTTGTCGCGGATGTAAGTAAGCAGCTCGTTCAGCTCGGCGGATTCGCGCGGGTTGAGGCCGGCGGCCGGCTCGTCCAGGCACAGCAGCACCGGCTCGGTGCACATAGCGCGTACGATCTCGAGGCGGCGCTGCGCGCCGTACGGCAGGTTGCCGGCGTTGGCGTCGGCGCGGTCGATCAGCTGCACCCGCTCCAGCCAGTAGCGCGCGCGCTCGATGGCGCGCCGCTCGGCCGCGGCGTAACCGCCGAAGCCGAGAAGCGCGCCGACGGTGTATCCGGAAGCTCGCATCAAGGTGTTGTGCTGGGCGATCAGCAGGTTCTCGAGCACCGACATGCCGGGAAACAGCCGAATGTTCTGGAACGTGCGCGCGACGCCGGCCTTCGCCGGGATAGCGTGGCCCTCCATGCGCTCGAGCAGGAACTCGCCGTGCGCCGGATGGCGCAGCCGCATGCAGCCGGAAGTCGGTTTGTAGAAGCCGGTCAGGCAGTTGAACACGGTGGTCTTGCCGGCCCCGTTCGGGCCGATGACCGCGGTGATCTTCCCGCCAGGCGCGTCGAACGACACGTCATCGACGGCCACCAGCCCGCCGAAGCGCATCGTGAGGTGCTCGATCGACAGCAGCGGATTCATTTGGGCGGGCCGTGATCGAGGCGCACCGTGGGCTCGCGGTGCGCGAGCAGCCCGCGCGGGCGCCAGGTCATGATCGCCACCATCGCCAGGCCAAAGGCGAGCATGCGGTACTGGTTCAGCTCGCGGAACACTTCGGGCAGCCCGATCAGCAGGATCGCGGCAAGCACCACCCCGATCTGGCTGCCCATGCCGCCCAGCACCACGATGGCGAGGATGATCGCCGACTCGAGAAAGGTAAAGCTCTCCGGACTGACGAAGCCCTGGCGCGTGGCGAAGAACGAGCCGCCGAAGCCGCCGAACATGGCGCCGATAGCGAACGCGGTGAGCTTGGTGTTGCGCGGATGCACGCCGAGGCTGCGGCAGGCGATCTCGTCCTCGCGCAGCGCCTCCCAGGCGCGCCCCACGGGAAGCTTGCGGATGCGCAGCGTGAACAGATTGGTGACGAGCGCGAGCGCGAGCGCCAGGTAATAGAGGAAGATGATGCGGTCGACGGGCGAGTACTCGAGGCCGAAGAAGCTGTGGAACGTGGCCCCGCCGTCGGGCGCCTCGCGCGCCATCGGCAGCCCGAAGAAGCTCGGCCGCGGAATGCCCGAAAGGCCGTCGGGCCCCTTGGTGAACGCGTACCAGTTCAGCAGGATGATGCGCACGATCTCGCCGAATCCGAGCGTGACGATCGCGAGGTAATCGCCGCGCAACCGCAGCACCGGAAACCCGAGCAGGATGCCGGCAAATGCGGCCATGATGCCGGCGAACGGCAGGCACAGCCAGAAGCCGAGATCGAAGTGCAGGGCGAGCAGCGCGTAGCTGTAGGCGCCCACCGCGTAGAACGCGACGTAGCCAAGGTCGAGAAGCCCGGCCAGGCCGACGACGATATTGAGACCCCAGCCGAGCATGATGTAGGTGACTACCAGCGTCGCGATGTCGAGCAGGCGCCGGTCGGCCCAGGGCAGGAACGGCAGCGCCACCGCCAGGCCAAGCAGCAGCGGCCCCACCCAGCCGGCCCATTTCTGCACCTCGGCGCCCAGCCGATCCATGCGCGCTTCGCGCACCTCGGTGCTCGTCTCGCTCGCTGCGTGCCAGACGAGCCAGGCCGCGCGCGCGCCGAGGACCCAGGCCGCGAGCGCGATCGTCGCGCTCAGGACGGTGCTCTTGAAGGGCAGCAGCTGCTCATCGGCGCCGAAGACCAGGACGCCGGTGAGCGCAATCGCGAACGCGAGCGCCCCGGCGAGCACGGGCACGGCCCGCTGCGCGCGCAGGGCCGCGATGCCCAGGCGGCCAAGGAAAGCGATCAGCGCCACCGCGACCACATCGTCGATCCGATAGGCGAGCGGCGGTCCGCCGGATGCGTCTTGGATGCGAAACCCGGCCAGCGCGATGGTGAGCAGGACGACGATCCCCGCGACCAGCCCGGCGTCCTTGAGCGCCCGGGGCCAGTCGAAAGGCGGTCGCGGCGCGGCGCTCGCGCGCATCAGACCTTCTCTACGTCGGGTTTGCCGAGCAATCCCGTCGGCCTGAAGATGAGCACCAGGATGAGGATCGCGAAAGTCGCCACGTCCTTGTACTCGACCGAGAAGTAGGCGGACCAGAACGCCTCGATCAGGCCGATCAGCAGCCCGCCGAGCATCGCGCCCGGCACCGAGCCGATGCCGCCGAGCACCGCCGCGGTGAAGGCCTTGATGCCGGCTTGAAAGCCGATGTAGAAATCGATCACGCCGTAGTTGAGCAGGAACATCAGCCCGGCCACCGAGGCGAGGCTCGCGCCCAGGACAAAGGTCAGCGCGATCGTGCGATCGACGTTGATGCCCACCAGCGAGGCCATGCCGAGGTCCTGCTGGCAGGCGCGCTGCGCGCGGCCGAGCGCGGTGCGCGTGATGAGCAGCGTAAAGCCGAGCATCAGGCCCAGGGTGATCAGGATGATGAGCATCTGCAGGAAGCTGAAGGCCACCGTGAATTCGCCCGTCTCGAAGAACCTGACGCCGCCGGTAATCACGGGCTGCATGGGTTTCACCCTCGCGCCCTGCAGCAACTGCACGTAGTTCTGCAGGAAGATCGACATGCCGATCGCCGTAATGAGCGCCGCGAGCCGCGGCGAATGGCGCAGTGGCCGGTAGGCCACGCGCTCCAGCGCCCAGCCGTACACCGAGGTGAGCAGCATGGTCGCCACCAGCACGATGAGCAGCGCGAGCGGGATCCAGCCGATGCCGATCAGGCCGAGGGCGAGGAAGGCGATGAAGGCGATGAAGGCGCCGATCATGAAGATCTCGCCGTGAGCGAAATTGATCATGCCGATGATGCCGTACACCATGGTGTAACCGATGGCGATCAGGCCGTAAATCATGCCGAGCGTCATGCCGTTGATGAGCTGCTGCAGGAAATAGCCCATGGACCGCCCCGTGCCCCGTTTTAGCTCACGGGAATGGTTGCACAAAAAGGGGCGCGGTGTCTCGGCGGGCGCTACTCTGTGCAGGCCTTGCGCAGCGCCTCGACGCTACCGAGCGGCGGCTGGCAGGTGGCGCCCCGGCACAGCCAGGCCTGGACGCCGTGCGAGGCGGGCTTGTCCAGCGCGGGCGGCAGTCCGGCGATGCCGGCCGGGATGCCGAGCACCATGGCGCGCGGCAGATACTCCCGTGCCATCGCGCCGGTCCACTCGCGCAGCGCGGCGGGCGCGCCGCGCACGATGGCGGTGGCGGGTGGCTCGAGCCACTCCTCCAGCGCGACGAGGAGCATGGCGAAGCCCTGGGGCTGTGCGCGCATGCCGGGGTAGAAAAGCCGCAGCGTGCGCTCGGCCGCACCGGCGTAGCGCGTCTTGCCGGTGAGGGCGGCGAGCCGGTTCAGAGCGAATGCCGCCGCGCCGTTGCCCGAAGGCGTGGCCTGGTCGTGGCCGGGCTTCGGGCGGTGGATGAGGCGCTCGTGATCGCGCGCGGTGAAGAAGAATCCGCCTGCCTCGCCGTCCTCGAACTGCTCGAGCAGTACCTCGGCGAGCGCCTCGGCGAACCCGAGGTCCGCCGCACGGAATTCCGCCTGCAGCAACTCGAGCAGCGCCATCATCAGGAAGGCATAGTCGTCGAGGTACGCGTTGAGGTGCGCGCGCCCGTCCTTGCACGTGGCGAGCAGCCTGCCGTCCCGCCACATGTGCGCGTGCACGAATTCGAGCGCGCGGCGCGCCGAGGCGAGCCATGCGGATTCGCCGAACACGCGCCCGGCGCGCGCCATGCCGTGGATGGCGAGAGCGTTCCACGAAACGAGCACTTTCTCGTCACGTCCTGGGCGCACGCGCTGCTCGCGCGCCGCGAAAAGCTTCGACCTTGCCGAGGCGAGCAGCGCCTCGGCGCCCGTGGGCAGGGGCTGCGCGACGTGCAGGTGCCAATGTCGCCCCTCGAAGTTCGGGCGCTCGTCCAGTCCCCAATGGGGCGCCGCCGCGTCCCACTCTTCGCGCGAGAGCAACGCGCGCGCTTCGCGCGCGTCCCAGACGTAGTACTTGCCTTCCTCGTGCTCGGAATCTGCGTCCAGCGACGAGTAATAGCCGCCCTCCGGCGATTGCATTTCGCGCTGGATCCACGCGGCGGTCTCCGCGGCGCAGCGCGCGTAGAGCTCGTTGCCCGTCACCCGCCAGCCATCGGCGAGAAGGGCGAGCAGCGGCCCGTTGTCGTACAGCATCTTCTCGAAGTGCGGGATGCGCCACTCGGCGTCCACGCTGTAGCGGCAGAAGCCGCCCCCGAGCTGGTCGAAGATGCCGCCCTCGCACATGCGCCTGAGCGTCGTGTCGGCCATCGCCGTCTCGCCGCGCCTCAGGCAAAGCTCGAGATCCGTCGGGTGCGGAAACTTGGGCGCGCTGCCAAAGCCGCCGTGGCGCGTGTCGAAACTCGCGCGCAGCACCTCCAGCGCGGTGCGCACCGGCTCGGCATCGAGCGCCGCGCCGCCGGCTGCGGCGTCCGGCTGCAGCCGAGCGAACGCGAGCCTCAGCTGCGCGCCCTGCTCGCCGATCGAATCACGCCGCTCGCGCCACGCCCCGGCAACGCGCTCCAGGATCTCGACGAAGCCGGGCAGCCCGTAGCGCGCGCTCTTGGGAAAGTACGTGCCGCCCCAGAACGGCGTGCCGTCGGGCGCAAGAAACATGGTGAGCGGCCAGCCGCCGCCGCGCTGCGCCAGCATCTGGTGCGCGGTCTGGTAGATCTGGTCGAGGTCGGGCCGCTCCTCGCGGTCCACCTTGATGTTGACGAAGTGCCGGTTCATGACCGCCGCCACCTCGGGATCCTCGAAGCTCTCATGCGCCATGACGTGACACCAATGGCAGGCCGAGTAGCCTACGGAAAGCAGGATCGGCTTGTCCTCGCGCCGCGCGCGCTCCAGCGCTTCCGCGTTCCAGGCGTGCCAGTCGACGGGGTTCCCGGCGTGCTGGCGCAGGTACGGCGAAGTCTCGCCGGCGAGTCGGTTGCTCATGGCTGTCGCAGGATGTGATCGAGCGTCTCGCGGTAGGTTCCAAGGCGCGCTCCGCCGAGCGCGACCGCCCGTCGCGCCGCGGCGAGCGCCTCGTCCCGGCTCCCGAGTTCGATCAGGGCCTGCGCCAGATTGTTCCACGCATCGGCGGAAGCCGGGTGGCGCTGCGTCGCGCGCAGGTACGCCGCAGCAGCGCCGGCCAGGTCGCGCAGGGCATAGCTCGCATTGCCCCGACCGAGCTCGGCGGTAACGCTGTCGGGCCAGCGCGCCAGCGCCGCTTCGTAGCCGCGGCGCGCCGCGGTCGGTACCACGCGCTCGAGCGCGGCGACGGCGGCGAGGTAGGGCAGCTCCTTCGCGGTTTCCGGCAGGCGCTCCGGCGGCAGCGCGAGCATGGCCCAGTGGCCGCTGCGCGCCCAGGTGTGCTCGAAGGTGTCGAGGCTCATCGCCAGCCGGCGTGTGACGCCGGAGCGCAGAACGAGGCTGCGCTCTGGTAAGTCATAGCCGATCGCCACCGCGTAGTGCCACTGCGGCGCCCAGTCGAGCGCCAGGTTTTGCAGCACCAGCACCGGCGTGCCGGCGGCAATCTCGCGCAGCAGCGCCTCGAGCCGCGGCGCGAGCTCGTAGGCGACAAGCCCGTGGCGACGTGTTGCCGCGAGCATCTCGGCCTGCAGGGAGCCTTTACGGGCGGGCACGTAGACCTGCGGCACGAGCGATGCGGGCGTGGCGTCGCCCCCGGCGTGCTGCAGCACCGCGGCGAGTGATGCGGGGCCGCACTGGTAGTCCTCCTGGGCGTAGAACGGCACCGATGCGATCTCCGCGGCGGCGGGCAGGTCCGCGGGTGGCCGCGCGACGAGCGCGGAGACCTGCGGCGCGGCGCAGCCGGCCAGCAGCACGGCCGCCAAAATGAAAACCCCCGCCGCAGCGGGGGTCGCACGCCGTCCCATGGAAAGCTCAGCGCATGGAGCGCGTGAACGGGAAGATCTTGGTGTAGCCCATGATGTCGGTGAACAGGAGCACGAGGAAGACGATCAGCGCCACGCCGAGGGCGTCCACGCCGCCCGCCGGCAGTGCGTCGATCTGCGCGGCAAGCTGCGCGGCCTCTTCATCGGTCAGCGCCGCGACGCGCGCCCGGGCCAGCGCCGGGTCCACGCCGAGCGCCTGCAGCCGCGCCTGCACGTCGCTCCGGTCGAGCAGACCGGCAACACGCTCGCGCTCGACCCCCGCGACGACGGCGTCAGTGCCTACAATGCCGGCGAGCGCTGGAACCGGAACCGACATTGCGCCAAGGCAGAGGATGAGAAAGCTGGCCACGATACGGCGAATGCGCCCTGTCATTGTTCGGGTCTCCTT
>JBBDXL010000111.1:0-13635 GCA_040902335.1 Burkholderiales bacterium | reverse complement strand
CAGTTCCCGCGCAACATGTTCCGCGGCGAGGCGCGCGCCTTTGCGACGGATGCGCAAGCGCGGATAGCGGCGCGCGCCATCCTCGAGCGCGCCTGGGACAAGACGATGACGCAATCCGAGCAACTCTTCGCCTACCTGCCCTTCGAGCACAGCGAGGCGCTCGAAGACCAGGACCTGTCGTGCGAGCTGATGCGGGAATTCGACGCCGAGCAGCGGCGCTACGCCGAGCGCCACCGGGACATCATTCGGCGCTTCGGCAGGTTCCCGCACCGTAACAGCAGTCTCGGCCGCGAAAATACCGCGGCCGAGATCGAGTTTCTCAAGCAGCCCGGGTCAGGTTTCTGAGTCCGTGATCGCGCCCTTCGAAGCGGTGGACACCAGCTTCAAGTACTTGGCCATGAGTCCGCGGGTGTAGCGCGGCTTGGGCGCCTTCCATTTCTTGCGGCGCGCGGCGAGCTCCTTCGCCGGTACATTGAGCTGCAGGAGGTGCTTTTTCGCGTCGATGGTGATCGAGTCCCCCTCCTTCACCAGCGCGATGGTGCCGCCCACATAGGCCTCGGGGGCGACGTGGCCGACCACCATGCCCCAGGTTCCTCCGGAGAATCGGCCGTCTGTCAGCAGTCCCACCGATTCCCCCAATCCCTGGCCGGTGAGTGCGGAAGTGGGCGCTAACATTTCCTGCATGCCCGGCCCCCCTTTCGGCCCCTCGTAGCGGATCACGATTACGTCGCCCGGCTTGATGCGCTTGGCCAGGATGGCTTTCATGCAGTCGGGCTCGGAATCGAACACGCGCGCAGGTCCCGTGATCGCGGTCTTCTTCAGCCCGGTGATCTTGGCGACGCAGCCCTCGGTCGCGAGATTGCCCTTGAGGATCGCGAGGTGTCCCTGCGCATACAGCGGTTTCGACCAGGGCCGGATCACGTCCTGATCGGCGCGCGGCTCGGCCGGGACGTCCTTCAGCATCTCGGCCAGGGTCTTGCCGTGGATGGTCATGCACTCGCCATGCAGCACGCCGTGCTCGAGCAGGATCTTCAGCACCTGCGGCACGCCGCCCGCACGGTGGAAGTCCACCGCGACGTAGCGCCCCGAGGGCTTGAGGTCGCACAGCACCGGCACCTTGCGGCGCATGCGCTCGAAGTCGTCGATGGTCCACTTGACGCCCGCGGCCGAGGCGATCGCCAGGTAATGCAGCACGGCGTTGGTCGAGCCGCCGGCGGCCATGACGAGCGCCACCGCGTTCTCGATCGACTTGCGGGTGATGATGTCGCGCGGCTTGAGATTTCTCTTCACGGCCTCGACCAGCACGCGCGCCGATTCGGCCGCCGAGTCGGCTTTTTCGGCATCGGGCGAGGCCATCTGCGAAGACCCGAGCAGGCTCATGCCGAGCGCCTCGAAGGAGGAGCTCATGGTGTTCGCCGTGAACATGCCGCCGCAGGCGCCGACCGAGGGGCAGGCGTTTCTCTCGATGCCGACGAAGTCCTCCTCGTTCATCTTGCCGGCGCTGAAGGCGCCCACCGCCTCGAAGGCGGAGACGATGGTGAGGTCTTGGCCCTTCCACTTGCCCGGCTTGATGGTGCCGGCGTAGACGAAGATGCCGGGCACGTTCATGCGCGCGAGCGCCATCATGGCGCCCGGCATGTTCTTGTCGCAGCCGCCCACCACCAGCGCGCCGTCCATCGCCTGCCCGTTGACCGAGGTCTCGATGGCGTCGGCGATCACTTCGCGCGACACGAGCGAGTACTTCATCGCTTCCGTCCCCATGCCGATGCCGTCGGTGACGGTCGGAAAGCCGAACACCTGCGGCTTCGCGCCGGCGGCTTCGAGCGCCGCGATCGCGCGGTCGGCGAGGGGCTGGATGCCGGCGTTGCAGGGATTCATGGTCGAGTGGCCGTTGGCCACGCCGACGATCGGCTTGTCGAAATCGCCGTCCTTGAATCCCACCGCGCGCAGCATCGCGCGGTTGGGCGAGCGCGCCACGCCCTGGGTGATGAGTCGCGAGCGGCGGTTGTCGGCCATGCTGCATTTCCCCCGGAAGTAGAATGCAAATTCTACCGTGCTAATTCACCCGCAATTCGATCCCGTCGCGATCTCCCTCGGCCCGCTCGCCATCCGCTGGTACGGGCTCATGTACCTCGCGGCGTTCGGCTTCCTGTGGTGGCTAGGGCGCATGCGCATTGCGCGCGGGCTGGCGCCGATCACGCGCGAGCAGTTCGACGACCTGATCTTTCTCGGCGTGCTCGGCACCATCCTCGGCGGGCGGCTGGGCTACGTGCTGTTCTATAAGCCCGGGTACTACTTGGCGCACCCGCTCGAGATCTTTGCCATCTGGCAGGGCGGCATGGCCTTCCACGGCGCTTTTCTCGGCGTTCTCGCCGCGGCGGGATTTTTCGCCTGGCGCAGACACGTCGATTGGTGGCGGCTGATGGACTTCATCGCACCCTGCGTGCCGACCGGGCTCGCCGCCGGGCGCCTGGGCAATTTCATCAACGGCGAGCTGTGGGGACGTCCGACCGACCTGCCCTGGGGCATGGTGTTCCGCGGCGCGGGCGATTTGCCGCGCCACCCATCCCAGCTCTACCAGTTCGCGCTCGAGGGCGTGCTGTTGTTCGCGCTGCTGTGGTGGTACGCGTCGAAACCCCGCGCGCGCGGCGCGGTCTCAGCCATGTTCCTCATGGGTTATGGCGCTTTCCGTTTCAGCGTCGAATTCGCGCGCGAGCCCGACGATTTCCTGGGCCTGCTCGCGCTGAACCTGTCGATGGGGCAGTGGCTCAGCCTGCCGATGATCGGGGCGGGAGTCGCGCTCTACGCGTGGAGTCGAGGTCAGAAATGAGATGGCTGTGAGAATCCTGCTTGTCCTCGTGCTCGCCTGCGCCGGCTTCGCCGCTCGCGCGCAGACGCACGAAGTCCCGTCCTGGTTCGCCGAGTCGTTCCTCGAGTTTCCGCAGGACGTGAAGGAGGCGGCGCAGGAGCACAAGCGCCTCATGCTGTATTTCTGGCAGGACGGCTGCCCCGCCTGCCGGAAGATGAAGGAGACCACGCTCGCCGATCAGGCGATCGTCCACCAGACGCGCCGGCGTTTCGTCGCCGTGGCGCTCAACGTCTACGGCGAGCGCGAGCTGCAGTGGACCGACGGGCGCGCGATGCGCGAGAAGGAGCTCGCGCGCGCGTTGAACATCCGGGGCACGCCGACGCTGCTTTTCCTGGACGAGAAGGGCTCGGTCGTTCTGCGCCTCGTCGGCTATGTTCCGCCGGAGCGCTTCCTCGCGGCCCTCGCGGAGGCGAAGACCCGCTAGGCCTCAAGCGCCTGCGCCAGCACGCGCGCCACATGCAGCGCGCGCCGGCCAGCGCCGTCGGCGATCTGGTGGCGGCAGCTGGTGCCGTCGGCGACGATGAGCGCATCGGCGCCCGCATTGCGCACCGCGGGCAATAGCGCAAGCTCGCCCATCTTCATCGACACCTCGTAATGCTCGGCCTCGTAGCCGAAGCTGCCCGCCATGCCGCAGCAGCTCGACTCGATGATCGACACCTTCAGCTCGGGTACCGCCTTCAGTACCCGTTCCACGGCGCCCATGGCGCCGAACGCCTTCTGGTGGCAATGCCCGTGCACCAGGGCGTGCGCCGCGAGTGGCTTCAGGGCCGGCGCGAAGCGGCCCGCCTCGAGCTCGGCGGCGACGAATTCCTCGAACAGGTAAGTGCCCGCGGCAAGCGACTGCGTATCGGGCAGCAGCACCGGGTACTCGTCGCGCAGCGTGTACAGGCACGAGGGCTCGAGCCCCACCACCGGCACACCGAGTCCCACCCAGGGGCGCAGCGAATCGAGCACGCGCCGCGCCTCGCGCTTGGCTTCATCCACGAAGCCGGCCGTGAGGAACGTGCGCCCGCAGCACAACGGCCGCTCGCCGAATGCGGGCTGCGCCACGTGCACGCGGTACTGCGCCGCCTCCAGCACGCGTACCGCCGCGCGCGCGTTCTCCGGCTCGAAGTAGCGGTTGAACGTATCCACCAGCAGCACCACCTCGCGGCTGCCGCGCTTGGGCCAGACGCGGTCGACGAACCAGTCGCCGCGCCAGCGCGGCAGCGCGCGGCGCGGCGTGAATCCGAGCACGGCGCGCATCGCACGCGCGCCCAGGTTGGCGAGGCCCGCCGCGCGCGCCGCCCAGGGCGCGTAGCGCGGCAGATAGGCGATGAGCCGGTCGCGCAGCGTTGCGCCGTGGCGCTTGCGGTAGTGCGCGAGAAACTCGATCTTCATGCGCGCCATATCCACGCCGGTCGGGCATTCGCGCTTGCAGCCCTTGCAGGACACGCACAGATCGAGCGCCGCCTTCACCTCGGCATCGGCGCTCTCGCCGAGCTGGCCCGAGAGCGCGAGGCGCAGCGTATTGGCGCGGCCGCGCGTGAGATGCGCCTCGTCGCCGGTGGCGCGGAACGACGGGCACATGGTGCCGGCGTCGAACTTGCGGCAATGGCCGTTGTTGTTGCACATCTCGACGGCCTTGTCGTAGCCGCCCCATTCGCCCCAGTCGAGCGCTGCCGGCGGCACCTGCGTCGCGTAGCCGGGACCGTAGCGAAACAGCCGCGCGTCGTCCATGCGGGCCGGCGCGACGATCTTGCCGGGATTCATCAGGCCGCGCGGATCGAGCCAGGACTTGATCTCGCTCAGGCAGGCGGTCAGGCGCGGGCCGAAGAACGGCGTGATCCATTCCGAGCGCACCAGGCCGTCGCCGTGCTCGCCGGAGTAGGCGCCCTTGTATTGCCTGACGAGCGCGCAGGCTTCTTCCGCGATGGTGCGCATCTTCGCCGCGCCGTCGCGCCGCATGTCGAGCACAGGGCGTACGTGCAGCGTTCCCACCGAGGCGTGCGCGTACCAGGTGCCGCGCGTGCCGTGCTTCTCGAACACCTGCGTCAGGCGCTCGGTGTACTCCGCGAGGTGTTCGAGCGGCACGGCGCAATCCTCGATGAACGACACCGGCTTGCCGTCGCCCTTCATCGACATCATGATGTTGAGGCCGGCCTTGCGGACCTCCCACACATCCTTTTGCAGCTGCGCATCGGTTACCTGCACGACGCAGTCCGGAAGGCCGAGGTCGCCGAGCAACTGCGAGAGCTCGCCGAGCTTCGCCGCCTGCGCGGCAGCGTCCTCGCCCGAGAACTCGACCAGCAGGATGGCGTCCGGCTCGCCCTGGATCACGGCGTCCACGGTCTTGCGGAAGGCGCCGATGTCGCGCGCCAGGCCGATCATCGTGCGATCGACCAGCTCGACGGCCGACGGCCCCAGCTTGACGATGTGCTGCGTGAGCGCCATCGCGGTGTAGAACTTCGGGAAGTGGCACACGCCCAGGGCGCGCGCGGGCGGCAGCGGCGAGAGCTTGAGCAGCAGCCGCTCGAAATAGGCGAGCGTGCCTTCCGAGCCGACGAGCAGGTGCGCGGCATTGGCGTGCGGCGCTCCGAGGTGATCCAGGTTATAGCCCGCGACGCGCCGCAGCACCTTGGGAAAGCGCGCGGCGATCTCGTCTTTTTCGCGCTCGTAGAGCGAACCGAGTTTTCGCACCAGTTCCACGTAGCCCGGAGGGCCCGAGGCTTCCTGCATGCGGCCGAAGCGCCAGCGGTGGCCCTCGGCCGTCACGGCGTCGATGGCGAGCACGTTGTGCACCATGTTGCCGTAGGCGATCGAGCGCGAGCCGCAGGAATTGTTGCCCGCCATGCCGCCGAGCGTCGCCTGCGCGCTGGTCGACACGTCGACCGGGAACCAGAGCTGGTGCGCGCGCAGCGTCGCGTTCAGCCGGTCGAGGACGAGCCCCGGCTGCACCAGCGCCGTGCGCCCGGCCGCGTCGATCTCGAGCGCGCGGTTCAGGTACTTCGAGTCGTCGACGACGAGCGCGGCGCCGACCGTCTGGCCGCACTGCGAGGAGCCGGCGCCGCGCGGCAGCAGCGGGACGCCTTCCTCGACGGCGATCGCGATCGCGCTGCGCGCTGCTTCCTCGGTGCGCGGCACGACGACGCCGACCGGCTCGATCTGGTAGATCGAGGCGTCGGTCGCGTAGCGGCCGCGGCTCGCGGCGTCGAACAGGACCTCGCCGTCGATCTCCTTGCGCAGGCGCGCGGCGAGCGCCGAGTCGCCGGTTCGCTGGCGGATGATGCGCACCGGGCGTGCCTGAGCGTCCATCGCTGCGGGGTAGAATACACTGCGCCGCGCGACGCGCTCGGCGCGTTCGCTGGGGAGGATGCATGCCGCGCAATGCCGGAAGACATTTCCTGCAGATCCCGGGACCGACCAACGTGCCCGACCGGGTGCTGCGGGCGATCGATTTCCCGACCATGGATCATCGCGGGCCGGAATTCAGCGCCCTCGGCAAGGCGGTGCTCGAGGGGCTGCGGCGCGTGTTCAAGACGCGCAGCTACGTCGTCATTTATCCCGCCTCGGGCACTGGCGCGTGGGAAGCCGCGCTGGTCAATACGCTTTCGCCGGGCGAGGCGGTGCTGATGTGCGAGACCGGCCACTTTGCCACCCTGTGGCAGAAGATGGCGCTGAAGCTCGGCCTGAAGCCCGAATTTCTCCCCGGCGACTGGCGCAGCGGCGCCGATCCCCAGGCCGTCGAAAAGCGGCTGCGGGCAGACGGCGAAAAGCGCATCAAGGCCGTCTGCGTGGTGCACAACGAGACCTCGACGGGCGTCGCCTCGCGCATCGCCGAGGTGCGCAAGGCGATCGACGCGGCTGCGCATCCCGCGCTTTACTTGGTGGACACCATTTCCTCGCTCGCCTCGATCGACTACCGGCACGACGAATGGGGCGTGGACGTGACAGTGGCGGGCTCTCAGAAAGGCCTTATGCTGCCGCCGGGCCTGTCGTTCAACGCCATTTCCGACAAGGCGCTCGCCGCCGCGAAAGGCGCGGGCCTGCCACGCAGCTACTGGGCCTGGGACGAGATGCTCGCGAGCGGCAGGAGCGGCTACTTTCCCTATACGCCAGCGACCAATCTGCTTTACGGCCTGCGCGAAGCGCTCGCCATGCTGGAAGAGGAAGGACTGGAGAACGTTTTTGCGCGCCACCAGCGCCACGCCGAGGCGACGCGGCGCGCGGTGCGCGCCTGGGGCCTGGAGGTGCTCGCCACCAATCCGGCGGAGTATTCGGCCTCGCTCACCGCGGTGCTCTTGCCCGCTGGGCACGACGCCGATCGCGTGCGCAAGATCGTGCTCGAGACCTTCGACATGTCGCTCGGCACCGGCCTCGGCAAGCTCGCCGGCAAGGTGTTTCGCATCGGCCACCTCGGGGATTTCAACGACCTCACGCTGATGGGCACGCTGGCGGGCGTCGAGATGGGACTTGCGCTGGCCGGCGTGCCGGTGAAGCAGGAAGGCGTTGCGGCCGCCATGCGCTACCTCGCCGAAAGCCATCGCCCGAAGGCGCGCGCGGCAGCCTGAGCGCGCCGACATGGGCCCGCTTGCCGGCGTCAAGGTGCTCGAGCTCGCCCAGATCATGGCGGGCCCGACCTGCAACGGCGTCGCGCTCGCCGCCTGAAGATGGATTTCACGCTGAGCGAGGAGCAGCGGCTGTTTCGCGATAGCGTGCGCGGCTTCGCGCAAAAACACCTTGCCGCGGGCGCGCTGGCACGCGCGCACGATCCGGCGCACCCGTTCGACGTCGCGCGCCTGATGGCCAAGCAGGGCCTGCTCGGCATCACCCTGCCGGAGGCCAACGGCGGGCAGGGCGGCACGCTGATGGACGCCGTGCTCGCCATAGAGGCCGTGGCCTCGGTCTGCCCGCGAAGCGCCGATGTGGTGCAGGCGGGCAATTTCGGCCCGGTGCGCGTGCTCGCGGAGTTCGGCACCGGCGTGCAGAAGAAGAAGTACCTCGCGCCGATCCTCGCCGGCGAAACCGTGATGTGCCTCGGCATGAGCGAGCCCGAGGCGGGCTCGGCGGTCACAGACTTGAAGACGAGCGCCACGCCGGACGGCGACGGCTATCGCGTGACGGGCAGCAAGGTGTTCTCGACCCACGGCCCCTACGCCTCGGTGATCCTCGCCTACGTACGCTACGGCCCCGGCGTCGGCGGCATCGGCTCGGTGTTGATCGAGCCGGGCTGGAAGGGCGTGACGCTCGGCAAGCCCTCGAGATTCATGTCGGGCGAGGAATGGGTAGAGATCCATTTCGAGGACGTGCGCGTGCCGCGCGAAAACGTGCTCCTCGGCCCCGGCGGCTTCAAGAAGCAGATCGCGGGTTTCAACGTCGAGCGCATCGGCAATACCGCGCGGTCGCTCGCGCTCGGGCGCTACGCGTATGAGGCAGCTCGTGAGTGGGCGCTCACCCGCCGGCAGTTTGGCCGGCCGCTGGCGGAGTTCCAGGGCCTGCAGTGGAAGTTCGCCGACATGAAGATGAAGCTCGATGCCGGGGAGCTGCTCTTGTATCGCGCGGCGGCCAATGCCGACCGCGGCATGCCCTCGGCCGAGGAGACCGCGGTGGCGAAGGCGTTCTGCAATCAGGCCGGCTTCGAGGTGGCGAGCGAGGCGCTGCAGGTGATGGGCGGCACCGGCTACAGCGAGGAGGTGTTGGTCGAGTACTGCCTGCGCCGCTGCCGCGGCTGGATGATCGCCGGCGGCTCGATCGAGATGATGAAGAACCGCATCGCCGAGGGCATCTTCGGGCGCAGCTTCCCGCAGCGCCCGGAGCGCGCGCCGGAGTGAGCGCGGCGCTGTTCCGGGCGCTGTTCGCGCCGCGCGGCATCGCACTCTACGGCGCCTCCGGCGACGCGGCGAAGAACACCGCACGCCCACAGCGCTATCTGCGCAAGCACGGTTACGCGGGAACCATCGCACCGATCAACCGCACGCGACGTGAGGTGCTCGGCGAGACGGCCTATCCGAACCTCGCCGCGGCGCCGGGAGAGATCGATCAGGCCTTCATCATGGTGCCGCCGGAGGACGTTCCGGAGGCCTGCGACGAATGCTTCGCGCGGCGCGTTCCCGTGGTGACCATCTTCACGGACGGCTTCGGCGAGACGGGGGAGTCCGGCCGCAAGGTCGAGGGCCAGCTCGTCGCCAAGGCGCGCGCCGCCGGCGTGCGGCTCCTGGGCCCGAACAGCATCGGACTGGTCAGCACCTCGCCCGCGACCGCGCTCACCGTGAACGCCTCGCTCGAGCTCGAGCGCCTGAGCGTCGGACCGCTCGCCGTGGTGTCGCAGTCGGGAAGCCTGATCGGCGCCCTGCTCTCGCGTGGCGCCGCGCGCGGCATCGGCTTTTCACGCCTGGTGTCGGTGGGCAACGAGGCGGATCTTGCCGTCGGTGAGCTCGTCGATTTGCTCGTCGATGACGCGCAGACGAAGGCCGTCCTGCTTTTCCTCGAGACGCTGCGCGACCCGGAACGGCTGGCGCGTGCTGCGCGGCGCGCTTTCGAGGCGGGAAAGCCGGTGATCGCATACAAGCTCGGCCGCTCGAGCGCGGGCGAGGCGCTCGCGCGCACCCACACCGGTGCCATTGCGGGCGACGACCGCGCGGCCGACGCATTCCTCGCCGCCTGCGGCATCCTGCGCGTGCGCACGTTCGAAGCCTTGATCGAGGCGGCGTTCCTTGCCGGCGGCCAGCGCCCCCCGCGCGGCAAGCGCGTCGCCATGATGACCACGACGGGGGGTGGCGCGGCGGTCATTGCCGACCCCCTCGGGATGAACGGCGTCGAGCTGGTGGCGCCGCCGCCGCAGCTCGCGGCGCAGATCCGTGCGCTCGGCGTGCGCGTCGTCGATTCGCCGCTCATCGACCTCACGCTCGCCGGCACGCGCGCGAGTGTCTACGGGCCCGTGCTCGAAGCGCTGCTCGCGTCCGATCACTGCGACGCAGTCGTGGCCGCGGTGGGCTCTTCGGCGCAGTTCCATCCCGGGCTCGCCATCGAGCCGATCCTCGCCGCGCGCCGCGCCCATCCGGCCAAAGCGCTCGCGGTGTTCGTGGCGCCGGAGGCGCCGGCCTCGCTCGCGTTGCTCGCGCAGGCGGGCATCGCCGCGTTCCGCACGCCCGAGGCCTGCGCCGACGCGCTTACCGCGTTTTTCGCCTGGCGCGCGCCGCGCGAGCGGCCCCGGGTCGACTCGGCGCCCGCGGCGCCCTCGATCGCGGCCCTGGGCATCCCGCAGGCGCCGGCGCAGCGCCTGCGCACGCCCGAGGACGCCATCACTGTTCCGTTCCCGGTGGCGATCAAGATCGACTCGCCCGACATCGAGCACAAGACCGAGGTCGGCGGCGTGGAGCTCGGCCTGCGCGATCCACACGATGCCGCGGCGGCGGCGAAGCGCATACTCGAGCGCGTGCGCGCGGCGCGACCGCAGGCGAGGATCGACGGACTCGTCGCCTCGAGCATGCAGGCCGGGCTCGGCGAAGCGATCCTCGGCTACCGCGTCGACGCGCAGGCCGGACCTCTGGTGCTCGTCGGCGCCGGCGGCACGCTCGCCGAGCTTTACCGCGATTTCGCCTTGCGCCTCGCTCCGGTGACGCTGGAGGAAGCGCGCGAGATGGTGGCGGAAGTGCGCGCCTTCGCGCCGCTCCGGGGCCACCGCAATGCGCCGCGCGGCGACCTCGAGGCGCTGGCGCGCGCGGTGGCCGCGTTCTCGCGACTCGCGGCGCGGCCCGACGTCGCCGAAGCAGAGATCAATCCCCTGATCGTGAAAGCCGAGGGCGCCGGCGTGATCGGCGTTGACTCGCTGCTCGTTCTGCGCGAAGGTGCGCGCGACGATGCGCGCGGCTGAGCCGTGAAGAAAACGTTCGTGGTCGAGCGTTGCGGCGAGTTTGTCGAAGTCATGCGCGCGGCGCCGCTCGCCCCTGAAGTCCTGCACCACGCCAAGCGCGCGGTGATCGACTGGACAGCGGCCGCTCTCGCCGGGGCGGCGGTGCCGCCGGCCGCCGCGCTCGAAGCCGCGCTCGCCGAGGAGCTCGACCGCGGCGCGGCGCGCCTGGTGCTCGGGCGGCCCGCCAGCGTGCGCGCCGCGGCGCTCATCAACGGCACCGCCGCGCACACCGCGGAAGTGGACGACATCTTTCGCGACGGCATCTATCACCCGGGCGCGCCGACGATCGCGGCGGCGCTCGCGCTGGCGCAGGCCGGCGGCCTGAACGGCATCGGCTTTCTGCGCGCGGTCATCGCCGGCTACGAGATCTCCACGCGCATCGCGCGCGCCATGGGCCGCGCGCATTACCGCTTCTGGCACAACACCGGCACCATCGGCGCCTTCGGCGCCTGCGCCGCCGGTGCGAGCGTGCTCGGGCTCGATCGAGTGCGCGCCGCACACGCGCTTGCCACTGTGGCCACGTTCGCGGCAGGGCTGCAGCAAGCCTTCCGCGGCGATTCCATGTCGAAGCCTTTGCACGCGGGCCGCGCGGCCGAAGCCGGCGTCACCGCGGCGCTCGCCGCGCGTCAAGGCGTGACCGGTGCGCTCGATATCATCGAAGGCGGGGCGGGCTTTGGCCGCGCCATGGGCGAGGGTCCCGACTGGAACGAGGCGTTCGCGACGCTGGGCACGGACTACAACATCACGCGCATGACGTTCAAGAACCACGCCTGCTGCGGGCACACCTTCGCCGCCATCGCGGCCCGGTGCGCGCCGCGAATCAGGCCGACCTGCGCGAGCGACAGGCCGAAGGCGCTCGCCAGCAGCGGCAGCAGCACGTAGGTGACGTCGGACAGGCCGTCGTGCAGCGTGTGCCCCGCGCTGCAGACCGCAAGCGTGCGTTTGCTCATCGAGTGACCCGGCGCCAGGAGAAATTTCGCCATGGTAGACTGCCCCGCCCGTAGCCACCCTACTAGGAGGAGGAAGGTGGCGAAGCTGCTGGAAGTGAAGAATCTGCAGACGCAGTTTCTGACGTCGGCCGGCGTCGTGCGCGCCGTCGACGGCGTTTCCTACGACGTGGACGAAGGCGAGACCGTCGCGCTGGTCGGCGAGTCCGGCTGCGGCAAGTCGGTCTCGGCGCTGAGCATCATGCGGCTGGTGGACGAGCCTGCGGGGCGTATCGTCTCGGGCGAGATCCTGTTCAAGGGACGCGACCTGCTCAAGCTCTCCGAAGAGGAGATGCGCGGGGTACGGGGGCGCGAGATCACGATGATCTTCCAGGAGCCCATGACCTCGCTCAACCCGGTGCTCACGATCGGCCGTCAACTCACCGAGGGCCTCGAGATCCACCTCGGCATGGACCCGGCGGCGGCGACGGCGCGCGCGGTGGAACTCCTCGCCATGGTTGGCATTCCCGACCCGGCGCGCCGCCTGACGCAGTATCCCCACCAGTTCAGCGGCGGCATGCGACAGCGCATGATGGTCGCCATGGCGCTCGCCTGCAACCCGCCGCTGATCCTCGCCGACGAGCCGACCACCGCGCTCGACGTCACCATCCAGGCGCAGATTCTCGAGCTGCTGCAGGATCTTTCGCGCCGCCTCGGCGTCGCGATGCTCATCATCACGCACAACCTCGGCGTGGTGGCGCGCTACGCGGACCGCGTCAACGTGATGTACGCGGGCCGGATCATCGAGCGCGGCAGCGCGGCCGAGATCTACGCCAATCCCCGACACCCCTACACGCTCGGGTTGCTGCACTCGGTGCCGCGCCTGGACGAGCCGATCCGCGCCAAGCTCGATCCGATCGAAGGGCAACCGCCGGATCTCACGCGCCTGCCCCCGGGCTGCGCGTTCGCGCCGCGCTGCGCCTTCCGCGTGGATCGTTGCAGCGAGGTGCCGCCGCTGGCGGCGATCGGCGCCCCCGGGCACATGTCGGCCTGCTGGGAGGCCGGGCGCCTGGCGAAGGAGGTGCCGGCATGAGTCAGCCGCTGCTCGAAGTGCATGATCTCGTGATGCATTTTCCGGTAGGCGGGGGCATGTTCTCCAAGCCCGCCGGCGTGGTGCGAGCGGTCGACGGGGTGAGCTTCAACGTGCACAAGGGCGAAACGCTCGGCCTCGTGGGCGAGTCCGGCTGCGGCAAGACGACCACCGGGCGCTGCATCCTGCAGCTCGAGCGTCCCACGGGCGGGCGCATCGTGTTCGAGGGGATCGACATGGTGACGCTCGACGCCGCCGAGCTGCGCGCGGTGCGCCGTCGTGTCCAGGTGATCTTCCAGGATCCGTATTCCTCGCTCAATCCACGCATGACCGTGGGCCAGATCCTCGCCGAGCCGCTCAAGGTTCACGGCATCGTGGCGGACAAGGGCGAGCGCGAGCTGCGCGTGCGGGAGCTCCTCGTCCAGGTGGGCCTGCTGCCGCAGCACGTGGAGCGTTATCCGCACCAGCTCTCCGGGGGGCAACGCCAGCGCGTGGGCATCGCGCGCGCGCTGGCCACCGAGCCCGCGCTCATCGTGTGCGACGAGCCGGTATCGGCGCTCGACGTGTCGATCCAGGCGCAGATCATCAACCTGCTGGAAGAGCTGCAATCGCGCCTGGGGCTGACGTTCCTGTTCATCGCCCACGACCTGTCGGTGGTACGCCACATCTCCGACCGCGTGGCGGTGATGTACCTCGGCAAGATCGTCGAGCTCGCCGACCGCACCGCGCTCTACGAAGAGCCGCTGCACCCGTACACGCAGGCCTTGCTCTCGGCGGTGCCCATCCCCGACCCGAAGATCGAAGCCAAGCGCAAGCGAATGGTGGTGCGCGGCGAGGTGCCGAGCCCGCTCAACCCGCC
>JBBDXL010000110.1:2325-3593 GCA_040902335.1 Burkholderiales bacterium | reverse complement strand
AGTCGGTGCCGATCGAGCGGCTGCAGGCCTTCTACCGCACCTGGTACCAGCCCGATAACGCGCTCCTCACGATCGGCGGGCGCTTCGAGGTGGAACACGCGCTCGCGCGGGTGGCAAAGCACTTCGGCGCGATCCCGCGCCCGGTGCGGGCGCCGCCGCAGCTCTATACCGTAGAGCCGACGCAGGACGGCGAGCGCAGCGTGACCCTGCGGCGCACGGGCGACACGCCGCTCGTCGCCGCGCTGTACCGCGTGCCCGCCGCCCGTCATCCGGACTTTCCCGCGATCGAGGTGCTGGTGGAGGCCATGCGCGCCGCGCCGCAGGGGCGGCTGCACCGGGCCCTGGTGCAGAAGGGGCTGGCGAGCGCCATCTGGGGCTTCGAGCACGCGCTGCACGACCCCGGCTACATCGCGTTCGGCGCCCAGCTGCCCAAGGACGGCTCGCTCGAGGCGGCGAGCGAGGCGTTGCTCGATACCCTGCACGCCGTGCCGCGCGCGCCGATCGGGCCCGAGGAGGTGGCGCGCGCGCGCACCACGCTGCTGAACGAGATGGACAAGGCGACCCTGGAGTCGGGCGCGCTGGTGCGCGCGCTCGCCGAGTTCCACGCCCTGGGCGACTGGCGCCTGTATTTCCTGTACCGCGACCGCCTGCGCGCGGTCGAGGCGCCCGACGTGCAGCGCGTGGCCGAGGCCTACCTCAAGCCGGCCAATCGCGTGCTCGGACGCTTCGTGCCGACCGCGGATCCGCAGCGCGCGCAGATCCCCGAGGCGCCCGACCTGCAGGCGGCGCTCGCCGGCTACCAGGGCGGCGCCGCGCTCGCCGCCGGCGAAGCCTTCGATCCCTCGCCGCAGAACATCGAGGCGCGATTGCAGCGGCGCACGCTCGCCAATGACGTGCACCTCGCGCTGCTGCCGCGGCGCACGCGCGGCGGGAAGGTGGTGGCCAAGATTGACCTGCACTGGGGCAACGAGCGGAACACGCGCGGCCGCAGCACCGCCTGCATGCTTGCGGGCGAGATGCTCTCGCGCGGCACGACCCGGCACACGCGCGCGGAGCTGCGTGAAGCCTTCGACCGGTTGCAGGCGACGGTTTCGGTGAGCGCCTCCGGCGCGACGCTGGAGACGCGGCGCGAGCACCTCGCCGAGGCCCTGCGCCTGGTGGCCGAGGTGCTCAGGGAACCCGCCTTCCCGCCCGCCGAGTTCGAGGAGCTCAAGCGCAGCTCGCTCACCAGCGCGCAGGCCGAGCTGAGCGACCCGGCCGCGATCGCC
>JBBDXL010000110.1:0-2225 GCA_040902335.1 Burkholderiales bacterium | reverse complement strand
CCCGCGCCCTACGCGCGCATTGCGAAGCGCTACTTCGAGCGCCCCGCGCTCGAGCGCGAGTTCGCCACGCCCGACAAGGCGAACGCGGTGCTGCGCGCGGGATTGAACCTGCGCCTGCGCGACGACCACCCCGATTTTCCCGCGCTGGTGCTCGCCAACCAGCTCCTCGGCGGCTCGTCCACCGCGCGCCTGCCCGAGCGCATCCGCGAGAAGGAAGGGCTGTCCTACAGCACCTACACCTGGTTCAGCGCCAGCCCGCTCGACCCGGTGGCGAACTTCTGGGTGTCGGCGATCTTCGCACCGCAGAACAAGGCGCGCGTCGGGCGCGCGGTGCGCGAGGAGCTGGAGCGCGCCCTGCGCGAGGGCTTCGGCGACGCGGAAGTGGCGGCGGCGAAGAAGGGGCTGCTGGAGTCGCGGCGCCTCGCGCGCACGCAGGACGGCGCGCTCGTCGCGCGCCTCGCGCACTACCTGTATCTGGACCGCACGTTCGCCTGGGACATCGACTTCGAGCGGCGCATCGCCGCGCTCACGCCCGGCGAGCTGCGCGACGCGCTGCGCCGTCATCTCGACCTGGCGCGGCTCGCCGTCACCATGGCGGGGGATTTCAAGTGACGCCGCCCTAGTCGATGCGCGGGTAGCTCACCTCCAGAACCTCCAGTTCCTCCGCCCCGGCGGGCGTGCGCAGCGTCACCACGTCGCCGACGCGCGCCTTGAGCAGCGCCGCGGCGACCGGCGAGATCCAGGACACGCGCCCGCGCGCCGGGTCCACCTCGTCGGCGCCGACGATGGTCACGCTGCGCTCGGCCCCCGAACTCGCGCGCACCCGCGCCGTGGCGCCGAAGAACACCTGCCCGGTGTCGCGGCCGGCGTTGTCCACGACGCTGGCCTTTTCCAGCCGCTTGATGAGAAAGCGCACGCGCCGGTCGATCTCGCGCAGCCGCTTCTTGCCGTAGAGGTAGTCGGCGTTCTCGGAGCGATCGCCGTTGGCCGCCGCGGCGGACACCGCGCGCACCACCTCCGGCCGCTCGAGCTCCACCAGGCGCTTGAGCTCCGCCTTGAGCCGCGCGAAGCCGGCCGGCGTGACGTAGTTCTTCGCCGGCACCGGCGCGTCGGCAGCGACGCGCGCGTCGTCCGCGTGCGCGTCGCCGGATTCCTTGACGAACGCTTTCGACATGCAGCCGCGATTTTACCCGCATGTCGCTTGCACACGCCTTGCGGGTCACCGAGAATCCGGCCTGCACGGGAGCAACGCGGAGAGGCGGGGTGGCGGCGTTTCAGGCATCGATAGAGAAAGACGACCTGCTCACGCGCATGCGCGTGCGCGAGGTGGCGCTGTTCAGCCTGATCGCGCTGACGGCGATTCTCGCCAACCTGCCGGAGGACTACGGCAGGGAGCTGGGCATCGATCGCGACTACCTGTATGCGGTGCTCGGCTGCGCGGTGGTCATCGGCCTGTTCCTGTACCTGCGGTTCTTCTTCTTCGTCGGCGTGGCGCTGCTGATCCTCGGCGCCAACCTGCCCGACCAGATCGCCCAGGGCTTCGGCATCTCGAAGATTCCCCTGATCCTCGCGCTGCTGACGCTGATCGGCATCTCGCTCGTCAACACTGTGGTGAAGCTCATGCCGACCGGCCTCGAGCCCAAGCCCAGGGAGAAGAGCCCGGAAGGCGTGCGCGCCCTGCTCTATGCCATCGACAAGAACAACGTGGTCTACGGCCAGCGCGTGCTGGCGATGAATTTCGACCCCAACCTGCACCACGAGAACGGCTATACGCCGCTCGCCTACGCCGCGCTGAAAGGCAATCCGCAGATGGTCGAGATGCTGCTCCGCAACGGCGCCGATCCGGCGCTGACGACGCGCGAGGGCGAGACCCCGGTCGAGCTGGCGCTGCGCGCGGGCCACAACGGGGTCGCCGACCTGCTCAAGCGGGCGCGCCAGGAGGGCGAAACGGCGCTTGCGGAAAGCCCGGCCCCGGGGTGACAATACTGTATAAATAAGCAGTTTAGTGCAGGCCGATCCGCCATGAGCGACACCACCGTAGTCCCGTCCATCGCCCCGCAGGCGATCTGCGTCGATGCCCTGCTCGAAAAGTACGCGAAGGGCGGCGAAGCGACCGTCGGCGAGGTGCGCGCGCGCGTTGCGCGCGCGCTCGCCCAGGCCGAGCCCGAGGCGCGGCGCGGCCCCTGGGAGAAGCGCTTCCGCCAGGCGCTGGAGGACGGCTTCAT
>JBBDXL010000109.1:17975-24531 GCA_040902335.1 Burkholderiales bacterium | reverse complement strand
TCTTCGCGTCGCCGATGTTGGCGAGGTGGCTCATGAACTGCGCCGCCTCGATGAAACGCACACCCGCTTTCGCGCCGCCCTTGACGCCGAAATTCAGCAGGCCCGAAGCGCCTTGCGGCAGGTACTTCCGCGCGAGCGCATGGTACTTGTCGCCCGGAAGCCCCGGGTAGTTCACCCACGCCACCTGCTTGTGGTCCTGCAAGAACTTCGCCACCGCGAGGGCGTTGGCGCAGTGGCGATCCATTCTCACGCCGAGCGTCTCCAGGCCTTGCAGCAGGAGCCACGCGTTGATGGGCGAGAGCGTAGGACCGAAGGTGCGCATGATCTCCATGCGCGCCTTCATGGTGAAGCCGAAGTCGCCGAAGGTCTCGTGGAAGATCACGCCGTGATAGCCCGGCGAGGGGGTGGTGAACTCGGGGAACTTGCCATTGCCCCAGGGGAATTTTCCCGACTCGACGATCACGCCGCCCATGGTGGTGCCGTGGCCGCCGATGTACTTGGTGGCCGAGTGCACCACGAGGTCGGCGCCGTGCTCGAATGGACGGCACAGATACGGCGAAGGCACCGTGTTGTCGACGAGGAACGGCACGCCCGCGTCCTTCGCGATCGCCGCCACCGCCTCGATGTCGACGATGTTGATGAGCGGGTTGCCGAGCGTTTCGGCGTACAGGAGCCTGGTGTTGGGCTTGAGCGCCCGCGTGAAATTCTCCGGCGCGTCCGGATCGACGAAAGTGGTGTCGATGCCGAGCTTCTTCAGGTTGACGCCGAGCAGCGTGTGCGTGCCGCCGTAAAGGGTCGAGGCCGACACGATGTGGTCGCCCGCCTTGCACAGCGTGAGGATGGCGGTGGCTTCCGCCGACTGCCCCGTCGCGCAGGCGAGCGCGGCGCGGCCGTTCTCCAGCGCCGCCATGCGTTCCTCGAACACCGCCACCGTGGGATTGGAGATACGCGAGTAGACGTTGCCGAAGGTCTGCAGGTTGAAAAGGCTCGCCGCGTGCTCGGCCGAGTCGAACACGAACGACGTTGTCTGGTAGATGGGCGCGGCGCGCGCGCCGGTGGCCGGGTCCGGAATCTGGCCGGCGTGCAGCGACAGCGTCTCGAACCCGTACTTGCGGTCGGCCATTCGCGGATTCTAGCGGAGGCGGCGTTCAGGAGATCACGGCAGGTGGATGAGGGGCTTCACGTAATGGTACTCGTGCAGCGCCTCGACCAACTCGAGGATGCCGACGAACCAGATGAACCAGACCACGTCGAGCATCGTGCGGCGGAAAAGCCGCGGATTGACCGTGTAGGTCTCGGGCTCCACGTAGCCGGACAGCTTCGGCAGGAAGCGCGGCACGCGCGCGCAGTAGGCCTCGAACTCGGCGCCGAAGCGCTCGCGCAGCACGGCCTCCTCGCGCCGGATCACCGCGGGGTAGCTGACGAGCATCGCCACGGCGAGGACGACGCCGAGCGTGACGGTCTCGCTCGCGAAGCCGATGCCTGCGAACCCAAGCAGCGAGAAGAAGTACAGGGGATTGCGGCTGAGGGAGTACGGGCCCGTGGTGATCAGCGCGGTGTTCTTGTGGCCGCTGATGTAGAGCGAGCACCACAGGCGCCCGACCGTGGCGGCCCCCACCAGCGCCAGTCCGATGAGGAACAGCGCCGTGGAAAGCAGACTGCCTTCGTGCGCGCTTTCCATCGCCAGCACGACGAGGAAGAACGCCGCCGCGAAGATCCTCGACACCAGCAAGCGGTGGGTGGCGAAGTATGGGGCGGGGTGCCGCACGTGCGCGCGCTATTCCTCGTAGATCATCTTCACCGTCATGCCGCCGTCGAGCGTCAGGTTCTGCCCGGTCATGAAGCCGGCCTGCTCGGCGATATAGAGGCAGGCCCGGGCGATGTCTTCGGGCGTGCCGACGCGGCCCGCCGGGTGCTGGATTCTGTCACGGCGCGAATGCGTTCTGCCGCGTGTTTCGATCCAGCCCGGGCTGATGCAGTTCACGCGGATGCCGCGCGCGCCGAGGCTGATGGCGGTGGCGTGGGTGAGAGCGACGATGCCGCCCTTGGAGGCCGAGTAGGCCTCGGTGTTGGGTTCGGACATGAAAGCGCGCGTGGAGGCGATGTTGATGATCGCGCCCCTTTTCCTGTGCCTCACCATCTGGCGGGCGGCTTCCTGGGTGCACAGGAACGCGCCGCGCAGGTTCACCGCGAGGACGAGGTCGAAGGCTTTCGGCGACAGGGTCAGGAACGGCGCGCTCGCGCGGATGCCGGCGTTGTTGACGAGCACGTCCGGGCAGCCGAGTACGCGCGCCGTGGCGCGCAGCCAGGCCTTGACTTCGGATTCCTGCGCGATGTCGGTTCTGAAGAATTCCGCTGCCGCGCTTTGCTTGCGCAGCGCCTTCAGCGTGTCGCGGCCGTGGGCCGCGTTGGTGTCCGCGATGGAAACGGCGTAGCCGTGCCGGGCGAAATGCTGGCCGATGGCGCGGCCGATACCTTGCGCGCCGCCGGTGACGGCAAGGACTTTGCGGCGGGTCACGCGCAGGCTGCTTCGCTATCGCGCCGGCGCCGCGTACCGCTCAGACCGGTGGCGCGGGCGGCTTCGGTGCGTCCGGGCCCTCGGGGCGCGCGGCGGCGCGCCGGTACTCCGAGGGCGGGATGCCCACCTGATTGAGGAAGAAGCGCGTGAAATTGCTCTGCGCCGAGAAGCCGAGCTCGGCCGAGACGTCGGCGATGCGCGCGCGGCCGCTCGAGAGCTTGGCGATGGCGCTTTCCACGCACAGCATGTCGAGGTAGGCGCGCGGCGAGCGTCCCGTGCTCAGCTGGAACAGGTCGTAGAAGCGCGAGCGCGACAGCCCGACCTGGCTCGCCAGGTCGTCGATGTTGACGTCCTTGTTGGGGCGCGCGCGCAGCAGCCCCAGCGCCTTGCGGATGCGCGTGTCGGCGAAGCGCGAGCCGCGCCACAGGGACGCGCCGGCGCGGCGGCGCGCCAGGTAGCTCTCGACCACCGACAGCATCAGTTCCTGCAGCATGAACTCCAGCCGTTCCGGCGAGAGGAACTGGTCGTTCAGGGCCTCGATCGCCAGCGTGTCGGCGAGCTGGCGCATGCGCGGCGTGATCGTCTCCCGCGCGCGCGCGAAGATGCGGCCGCCGATCGGCTGGAAGCTCTCGGGAAAGGCCTCGTGCAGCCAGTCCGGCGACGGATGGAACTCGATGACGCGCGTGCCGCCGGCGCCCGGCGCGCCCTCGCCCGCGTGCACTTCCAGCGGCTCGACGAAGATCACGTCGTCGCGCGTCAAGGGCACCGGCACGCCGCCGACGCGCAAGGTGCAGTCCGCACCCTGGTGCTTGAAGACGATGACGGGCGCGGTGTTCTCGCCGGCGCCGAAGAATTCCGGCGCCTCGGCGAGGATCAGGCGGCCGAAGCGGCCTTCGAAAATGCGCAAGGGTCGGGACATGGACGCAAGGATAACGGTCCCGCCGCGGTCGCGCTAGGGGCAGATGCCACGCCTTTCATCGAAAAAACAGATGTCTGGGGCCTCAGTAGGCCAGCCAGCGCGGACGCTTGGCGGAAATGACGCGCGTGTTGACGCCGGCCCAATTGAGGCCGCCGAAAAGGCGTCCGTGCTCGATCTTCACGCAGCGGTCCATGACCGCTTCCAGCCCCGCGGCGCGCGCCCTGGCGGCGGCGGCGGCGTTCTCCACGCCGAGCTGCTGCCACAGCACCTTGGCGCCGATGGCGATGGCGTCGTCGCAGATCGGCATGATGTCGGCGGTCTTGCGAAAGCAGTCGACGATGTCGACCTTTCCAGGGACGTCGCGCAGCGACCGGTAGCACTTCTGCCCCAGGATCTGCGCGTAGCGCGGGTTCACCGGGATGATGGTGTAGCCGTGCTCCTGCATGTACTTGGCGGCGAAGTAGCTCGGACGGAACCAGTCCGCGGACAGGCCGACGACGGCGATGACGCGATTCTGCGAGAGGATGCGGCGCAGGGTGTTGATGTCGTCCATGGCCCCGATACTATAATCGAGCATCCCCAGGGAGGAGATCCGCATGTACGTCGAAGAGCGCATGTACCTGCTGCACCCCGGCAAGGCGCCGGAGTACTTCAAGCATTACGAGGAAGCGGGCATGAAGGTGCAGCTGAAGCACCTGCCGAATCTGGTCGGCTATTATGTCACCGAGGCCGGCATGCAGAACCTGGTGACGCACCTGTGGGCCTACGACGATCTCAACCAGCGCGAGCGGATGCGTGCATCGATGCAGGCCGATCCCGAGTGGCAGGCGTACCTGCCGCGCATCCGGCCGCTGATCGTCACGCAGGAGACCAAGATCCACAAGTGCGCGCCGTTCTTCGTCGAGCGCCTGAAAAAGATGCTGGCCGCAGTCAAGTGAGCCTGCATCCCCAGGTCGAGCAGCTTCTCGAGCGCGCGGCGAAATCGCCGCTGCCGCCCTATTACGAGGTGCCGGCGCACGTCGCACGGCGCATCTACCGCGATACGCGCGCCGCGCTCGCGCCGAAGGCGCCCGAGGTCGCCGAGTCGCGCCTGCTCATCGCGCCCGGACCGGTGGCACTGCGCTATTACCGTCCGCTGGAATCGAAGCCCGATGAAGCGCTGCCCGCGCTGGTGTACTTCCACGGGGGCGGCTGGGTGATCGGCGACCTCGACACACACGATGTGCTGTGCCGCCAGCTCGCCAACGGCGCGCGCTGCGCAGTGTACTCGGTGGACTATCGTCTCGCGCCGGAACATCCGTTTCCGGCAGGCTTCGAAGACTGCATCGCGGCGACGCGCTTCGCGGCCGGCCGCCACAAGCAGGTCGCGGTCGGCGGCGATAGCGCGGGCGGAAACCTGGCGGCGGCAGTGGCGCTTCTCGCACGGGACCAGGATGGACCAGACGTCGTCTTTCAGCTGCTGATCTATCCGGTCACCGATCAGCGCATGGGTCATCCTTCGATCCGCAGGAACGGTGAAGGCTACATCCTGACCAAGAAGGCGATCGAGGTCTTTCGGTCCATGTACCTGCCCAAGGGGGATTACCTGGACTGGCGCGCGTCGCCTCTGCTCGCGAAGAGCCTGGCGAATCTGCCGCCCGCGTACGTCATCACCGCGGGCTACGACCCGCTGGTGGACGAGGGCCGCGCGTACGCCGAGCGCATGGCCAGGGAAGGCGTGGAAGTCGCGTACCGCGAGTATCCCGATATGGTGCACGGCTTCATTCTTTTCGGCGGAGTGCTCGACACGGCCAATGCCGCGGTGGCCGAGTGCTGCGAGAAGCTGCGCGACTGCTGGCAAAAGGAGGCATATGCCGTACCCCAATGATCTGCTCTGGCAATTGCTGTTCCAGTTCTTCATCGCCATGGTGCTGGTGTTTGCCACCGTCGGCTTCGCCGCGGGCGTCGGGCTGATCGTCGCCAGCGCGAGAACCCTGCGCTTGTTCGCCGTGATGAATCGATGGATTTCAACCCGCGGCGCCTTCGAGGCGCTCGATACGCCGCGCAGCACCGAGCAGTTCTCGCACCGCAACCGCCGCTGGGTCGGCTGGGCGCTGATCGCCGGCGGATTGTTTGCGGCACTCGGGCTGATCATCGGCGTGAATGCCGCGGCCGTCGGCGCGTTCGCCAAGGGCGACATGGCGATCGTGCTCGCGATCGTCGCCGGAACTCTGAAGTGGTTCCTGATCATCGGCAGCGCTGCCGGTGTGGTGGTCGGGACCCTGCTGTGCTTCTTCCCGGACGCCCTGGCGATCCTCGAAAAATATGCCAACCGGTGGTTCTCTCCGCGGCGCGGCCTGCGCGGCGGGGACGACATGCGTCTGACGCTCGACCGGCTGGTCGAGGCGCATCCCTGGCCCTCGGGCTGGATCCTCGCCTGCACCACGCTGGGCGCGGGTGTCTACGCGGTCACGCTACTCCTGACTCGCCACTGAAAACATGCGCCACGATCTGAAACTGCGCCACGGCGGGCGCATCCTTGCCGACGCGCTGGTCGGCCACGACGTGAAGATGGCGTTCGGCGTTCCGGGCGAGAGCTACCTGCCGGTGCTCGACGGCTTTCATGACGTCGCCGACAGGCTGAAGTTCATCGTCTGCCGCCAGGAAGGCGGCGCGTCCTACATGGCGGAAGCCTACGGCAAGCTGACCGGCGAACCCGGCGTGCTGTTCGTGACGCGCGGCCCCGGCGCGACCAACGGCGCCATCGGCGTGCACACCGGCTTCCAGGACTCCACGCCGATGGTGGTGTTCGTGGGGCAGGTCGGGAACGAATTCGCGGAGCGCGAGGCCTTTCAGGAGATCGACTACCGGCGCATGTACGGGCCGCTCACCAAATGGGTGGGGCAGATCGACCGCGTCGAGCGCATTCCCGAGTACGTGAGCCACGCGTTTCACACCGCGACGGCGGGCCGGCCCGGCCCGGTGCTGCTCGCGCTACCCGAGGACACGCTGTTCGCGGAGGCCGCGGTGGCCGACGTCCCGCATTACGCGACGGTGCGCGCTGCCCCCGCGCCGGCGGACATGGCGCGGCTCGGACAGATGCTGCAGGCGGCCGAGCGGCCTTTCGTGATCCTCGGCGG
>JBBDXL010000109.1:0-17875 GCA_040902335.1 Burkholderiales bacterium | reverse complement strand
CGCGGCTCGGACAGATGCTGCAGGCGGCCGAGCGGCCTTTCGTGATCCTCGGCGGAGGCGGCTGGGACCGCGCGAGCTGCGACGCTCTGCGCACCTGGCTGGAGGCGTCGCAACTCCCAGCCGGAACGTCGTTCCGTTGCCAGGACCTGCTCGACAACCGCAGCGGCAGCTACGCGGGGGACGTGGGCATCGGCATCAATCCGAAGCTCGCGCAGCGCATCCGCGAGGCCGACGTGGTGCTCGTCGCAGGCGCGCGCCTGGGCGAAATGACCACCGGCGGCTACACGCTGTTCGAGGCGCCGGTGCCGAGCCAGACGCTCATCCACGTGCATGGCGGCGCGGAGGAGCTCGGGCGCGTGTACCGCGCGGCGCTGCCGATCAATTCCGGCATGGCGAACTTCATCGAGGCGCTCGCGCAATTGAAGCTCGACGGCGCGAAGTGGGCGGCGCGTACCCGGCAGGCACGGGAGGATTTTCTCGCGTGGACCGAAGTGCAGCCGATGCCGGGGCGGCTGCAATACGGCGAAATCGTGCGGTGGCTCTCGGAGCACTTGCCCGAGGACGCGATCGTCTGCGGCGGCGCGGGCAACTTCTCGGGCTGGGTGCACCGCTACTTCCGCTACAAGGGGTTCCGCACGCAGCTCGGCTCGACCGCCGGCTCGATGGGGTATGGCCTGCCGGCGGCGGTCGCCGCCAAGCTCGCCGCGCCGCAGCGCACGGTCGTCGCGGTCACCGGGGACGGGGACTTCCTCATGAACGGCCAGGAGCTCGCCACCGCGGCTCAGTACGGCGCGCCGGTCATCGCCCTGGTCGTGAACAACGGCATGTACGGCACGATCCGCATGCATCAGGAGCGCGAATACCCGGGGCGCATCTTCGGCACCGAGCTGCAGAACCCCGATTTCGCCGCCTACGCGCGCGCCTTCGGCGGGCACGGCGAGCGGGTGGAGTCGACCGATCAGTTCGCGCCGGCGTTCGAGCGCGCGCGCGCCTCAGGCAAGCCGGCGTTGATCGAGCTGCGCATCGATCCCGACGCCATCACCACCAGCACCACGCTCTCCGCGCTACGCGAGAAGGCGCTCGAGCGCAAGCGGTAGGGTGGGCCTTCGGCCCACCGTACGTCAGGTGACGGCGATGAAGTTCTCGTCGGCCTGGTGCTCGCGCTCGAACTTCAGGAACTCGAAGTAGCCGCAGCGCGGCCCATAGGGATAGCCGCGGCAGGTGTGCGGCCGCGCCTCGTAGACGGTACAGCGCCGGGTCTGGCGATCGAGGAACATGCACACCGAGGTGAAATGCTCGTCCTCGCGGTGGCGCAGGATGCGCACCTTCTCTTCCTTCTGCGATTTCGTGAATCTCTCCTCCGCGGCGGCCGGGCTCAGCCCGAAATGGCACGCGAGGCGCGCGATGTCCGCCTTGGAGACTTCGATCTCGGGGTAGCTGCAGCAGTAGGCGGGACACTTGCTGCAGTCATAGCAGGACTTGCTCATAGAAGGCGCGCATCTTAACCCTTTTCGCTTGCTCTTTCGTTTCATGGTTGGACGGCCGGCCATCGGGGCGGGCCGCACAACGCGAAGGAAGGGTCATGACATTCATGCAGCCCCTGGGCGCGGCGCTTGCACTCTGCGCTACGTGGTGGGCAAGCCCGGCAACGAGTACCGCATCTCGGTGCGCAACCGCGATGGCGGCGAAGTGCTGGCGGTGATGTCCGTGGACGGGGTCAACGTCATCACGGGGGAGACCGCCCATCCGCGGCAAAGCGGCTATGTGCTCGGGCCGCGCGGCCGGCTGGAAGTGAAGGGCTGGCGCAAGAGCCTGGCGCGCACCGCGGCGTTCTACTTCACCGAGCTGGGCGATTCCTACGCCGCGCTAGGACAATCCTGGCGCATCGGCGGGATAATCCGTCCATGCAACCCATGTGGCAGCCCTCGGAGGAGGCGATCGAGCACGCGCAGCTCACGCAGTTCGCGCGCCACGCGGTGCGCAAGTACCGGCTCGACCTGAATACCTACGCCGATTTCTACCGATGGACGGTGGATAACCCGGAGCAGTTCTGGAGCGAGGTGTGGGAGTGGTGCGGCGTCAAGGCGTCGCGCAAGGGCGCCACCGTGCTGGTCGACGGCGACAAGATGCCCGGGGCGAAATGGTTTCCGGAGGCGCGCCTCAACTTCGCCGAGAACCTGCTGCGCCGCGGCGACCGCGGCGACGCGTTCGCGTTCTGGGACGAGCGCGGCCTGCAGCGCCGCGTCAGCTACTCGGACCTGACGAGCGACGTGTCGCGCGCCGCGCAGGCGCTCGCGCAGCTGGGGCTGCGCGCCGGCGACCGCGCCGCCGCCTTCATTCCCAATTTGCCGGACACCGGCATGCTCGCGCTCGCCGCGCTGTCGCAGGGCATCGTCTGGTCGTCCTGCTCGCCGGACTTCGGCGTCGACGGCGTCATCGACCGCTTCGGACAGATCGAGCCCAAGGTGCTGTTCGTCGCCGACGGCTATCTCTACAACGGCAAGCAGCACGACGTGCTCGAGCGCGTGCGCGAGATCGCCGAGCGCCTGCCGTCGCTGCGCAAGGTGGTGGTGGTGCCTTATCTCGAGGCGCGGCCGGATATCGCCGACATTCCCAAGGCGGTGCTGCTGCAAGAGTGGCTGCGCCGGCACACGCCGGGCGAAATCGCCTGGGCACAGCTGCCGTTCGACCATCCCGTGTACATCCTGTTCACCTCGGGCACCACCGGCAAGCCCAAGTGCATCGTGCACGGCGCCGGCGGCACGCTGCTGGCCGCGCTGAAGATGTACAAGTTGCAATTCGACGTGCGTCCCGCGGACCATTTCTTCTACTACACCACCTGCAACTGGGTGATGTGGAACCTGCTGTTCCACGGCCTTGCCGCGGAGGCGACCGTGATGCTCTACGACGGCTCGCCCTTCGCGCGCGACGGCTGCATCCTCTTCGACTACGCGCAGCGCGAGCGCTTCAGCCACTTCGGCACTTCGGCGAAGTTCATCGACGCCATCGCCAAGCGGGGACTGAAGCCGCGCGAGCGCTACCCGCTGCCGGGCCTGCGCATGATCGTGTCCACGGGCTCGCCGCTGGTGCCCGAGAGCTACGACTACGTCTACCGCGACGTCAAGCCCGACGTCTGCCTGTCGTCGATTTCGGGCGGCACGGACATCATGGCGGCGTTCGCGGACGCCAATGCCGCGCTGCCGGTCTACCGCGGCGAGCTGCAGTGCCGCTCGCTCGGCCTCGCGGTCGAGGTGTTCGACGAGGAGGGCAGGTCCGTCGTCGGCAGGAAGGGCGAGCTCGTCTGCACGCGCCCGTTTCCGTCGATGCCGCTCGGCTTCTGGAACGACAAGGGCGGCGAGAAGTACCACGCGGCCTATTTTGCGAAATACGACAACGTCTGGTGCCACGGCGACTGGTGCGAGCTGACCGCGCGCGGCACGATGATCGTCTACGGGCGCTCGGACGCGACGCTCAACCCGGGCGGCGTGAGGATCGGCACCGCCGAGATCTACGGCCAGGTGGAGAAAATCCCCGAGGTCGAGGAATCGGTGGCCATCGGCCAGCTGTGGCCGCCGGCGCAGCCCACGGACACGCGCGTGGTGCTGTTCGTGAAGCTGCGCGAAGGGCTGCGGCTCGACGCGGCGCTCGAGGAGCGCATCCGCCGGAGAATCGGCGATCACACCACCAAGCGTCACGTGCCGGCGCGGATCGTGCAGGTGGCGGACATCCCGCGTACCAAGAACAACAAGGTGGTGGAGCTGGCGGTGAAGGCGGTGGTGCACGGCATGCCGGTGACGCACACCGACGCGCTCGCCAATCCCGAGGCGCTGGCGTTGTTCCGGGACCTGCCCGAGCTGCAGGCCTGAGGCCCGCCGCTAGGCGTCGGCCGCGATTTTCTTGCGCAGGCGCACCGCGCGTGCGAACTCGAGCACCGTGCGCGCAAGCTTCAGGCGGTCGTCCGGCGTGCGCATGAGCGTCGGCACGGCGAGCGCGTGGATGCCGCTCGCGCCAATGCCCTCGACGAGCGCCTCGTCGACACTGTCCACGATGATGCCGTCGATCAGCTTGTAGTACTCCATGGCCACGGCGCGCGCCGACACCTCGCGCCCCAGCTCGCGCATCATCTTTGCCGCCGAGCCCTGCAGCGCCCGCCCGCCGATGATCGGGCTCACCGCGATCACCGGCGCGCCGCGCTTGCGCAGCGCTTCGCGCATGCCGTTGACGGCGAGGATCGGCCGCATCGTGTGGTAGGGATTGCAGGGGCACAGCACGACCGCCTCGAGGTCGTGCGCGTGCAGCGCGTCGAGCGCTGCGTCGGAGAGGCGCGCCTCGTCGGCGCCGCCGTACTGGAAGCCGCGCACCGCCGGCTCGCACTTCAGGTCGACGAAGTAGTCCTGGAAGCTCAGTGCGCCCGATTCGGTATTGACGATGGTGTGTACCGGATCGTCGCTCATCGGCAGCACGCGCGCCTCGATGCCCAGGCGCTGGCACAGGTCGAGCGTGATCGCGGTCGGCGCGCGCTCGGTGCGCAAGGCCTCGGCGCGCAGCAGCTGCAGCGCGAGCGCGCGGTCGCCGAGCGGCACCTCGCCCGGGCCGCGCAGGCGCATGAGCATGGCGTGGCAGGCAAACGTTTCGCCCGCCGGCTCCCAGCCCTTGGCGCTGTCGGCGATGCCGGCGAGGGCGTAGAGCATGGTGTCGACGTCGGGTGAGATGTGCAGGCCGAGGAAATCGTAGTCGTCGCCGGTGTTGACGATCACCGCGAGATCCTTTGCGCGCAGGCGGTACAGCCCCTCGGCGAGCTTCGCCCCGCCGACCTGGCCCCCCAGTGCGACGACGGTGCCCATTCAGTGCAGCGTGGCGCGCCGGCCCTCGTAGATGCCCTGCAGCAGCCGCAGCGAGCCCAGGCAGATCGCGCCGTGCGTGAGGGCGTGGCCGAGGTCCGCGACGATGTCGAGGGTTACCGGCACGTGCAGCGCGGCGAGCGTGCGCGCCGCGCGCTCGGCGTGCACGCGCGACACGATCGCGTCGTACTCGCCGTGCACCAGGTGCACGCGCGAGCCGATGCGCGTGCCGCTCTTCGGCAGGCGCGCGAAGCGCGCCGCGTAGGCGACCACCGCGCCGGCGAGCCCGGGCAGCTGCTTCACCGCCTCGAGCGCCACCGTGCCGCCCTGCGAGAAGCCGATCAGCACGGTGCGCTCCATGGGCACGCGGCAATTGGTCTGCTCGCGGCGCACCAGCGCCTCGAGCCGCGGCAGGATGGCGGCGATGCGCTCCATGCGGTTCTCGTCGGTCAGGCCGCGGCTCGAATACCACTGCTGCGCGTCGCGGTCGACGTCGGACGAGGTGAAGCCGCTCGGCACCACCAGCGCCGCGCTCGGAAAGCGCGCCTGGAAGCGGAACGCGATCGGGATCATCGATTTGGAGGTGGCGCCGCTGCCGTGCAGGAACACGAACAGGTGCTGGGCGCGGTGCTCCGGGGTTGGCCCGAAGCGGAAGATCTTGCCGGGCATGCGGAAAAGGGGGTGCGCGGCCATTCTCGCCCCATTGCGCGCCGCCTGTAAACAGCCCTGGCCGGGAATCAGCCGGTTGCCCGCGCCGCGTGCGCCGGCGCCAGCGCCAGGCGCAGGAATCGGCCGGTATGGCTGCCGGCAATCCTGGCCACGGCCTCCGGCGTGCCTTGGGCGACGATGCGCCCGCCGCCGTCGCCGCCTTCGGGGCCGAGGTCGATGACCCAGTCGGCGGTCTTGATGACGTCCAGATTGTGCTCGATCACCACGACCGTGTTGCCCGCGTCGCGCAGGCGGTGCAGCACTTCGAGCAGCATCTTGATGTCGTGGAAGTGCAGCCCGGTGGTCGGCTCGTCGAGGATGTAGAGCGTGCGGCCGGTGTCGCGCTTGGAGAGCTCGAGCGAGAGCTTGACGCGCTGCGCTTCGCCGCCCGAGAGCGTGGTCGCCGCCTGGCCGAGTTGCACGTAGCCCAGGCCGACGTCGAGCAGGGTTTGGAGCTTCCTCGCGATCACGGGCACGGCGCCGAGGTACGCGTGCGCCTCGCGCACCGTCAGTTGCAGCACGTCGTGGATGGTCTTCGTCTTGTAGCGGATCTCGAGCGTCTCGCGGTTGTAGCGCGTGCCGTGGCAGACGTCGCAGGGCACGTAGATGTCGGGCAGGAAGTGCATCTCCACCTTGATCAGGCCGTCGCCCTGGCACGCCTCGCAGCGCCCGCCCTTCACGTTGAACGAGAAGCGCCCCGCGTCGTAGCCGCGCGCGCGCGCCTCCGGCACGCCGGCATAGAGCTCGCGGATGGGCGCGAACAGGCCCGTGTAGGTCGCGGGATTGGAGCGCGGCGTGCGCCCGATCGGGCTCTGGTCCACGCTCACCACCTTGTCGAAATGCTCCAGCCCGGAAACCGCGTCATGCGGCGCCGGCTCTTCGGCGCTGCCGTACAGGTGGCGCGCGAGCACGCGGTACAGCGTGTCGTTCACGAGGGTGGATTTGCCCGAGCCGGAGACGCCGGTCACGCAGACGAGCAGGCCCACGGGCAACTCGAACGCCACCTGCTTGAGGTTGTTGCCGCTCGCCCCCGCGATGCGCAGCTGCTGGCGCGGGTTGCGCCGCTGCCGCAGCCGCGGTACCTCGATGTTCAGGCGGTGCGACAGGTATTGCCCTGTAAGCGACTGCTCACTTGCGAGAATCGCCTCGGGGGGTCCTTCGGCAACGACACTGCCGCCGGCCTCGCCCGCGCCGGGACCCATGTCCACCACATGATCCGCGGCCAGAATCGCCTCCGCGTCATGCTCTACCACGATCACCGAGTTGCCGAGGTCGCGCAGGTGCTTCAGCGTCTCGATGAGGCGCGCGTTGTCCCGCTGGTGCAGGCCGATCGAGGGCTCATCGAGGACGTAGAGGACGCCCGTCAGGCCCGAGCCGATCTGGCTCGCGAGCCGGATGCGCTGCGCCTCGCCGCCCGAGAGCGTCTGTGCCGCGCGCTCGAGGCTCAGGTAGTCCAGGCCGACGTTGACGAGAAAGCCGAGCCGGCCGGCGATCTCCTTCACGATCTTGTCGGCGACCGCGGCGCGCGCCCCCGGCAGCGTCAAGCTGCGCAGGAACGCCTGCGACTGCCGCAGCGGCCAGCACGACAACTCGTGGATGGTGGTCCCGCCAATGCGCACGTGTCGTGCCTCGCGCCGCAACCGCGTGCCGCCGCAGTCCGGGCAGGTGCGCGTATTGCGGTACTTCGCCAGCTCCTCGCGCACCACGCTCGACTCCGTCTCCCGGTGGCGGCGCTCGAGGTTCGGCACCACGCCCTCGAAGGCGTGTTCCTTCACCGTGCTGCGCCCGCGTTCGTTCAGGTAGCGGAAGGCGATGCGCTCGCTGCCGGAGCCGTACAGCACGCGCTGCTGCACCTCGTCGGCGAGCGCTTCCCACGGCGTTTCGACGTCGAAGCCGTAGTGCGCGGCGAGCGATTGCAGCAGCGTGTAGTAGAAATGGTTGCGCCGGTCCCAGCCGCGGATGGCGCCGCCCGCAAGACTCAGGTTCGGGTGCGCGACCACGCGCTTCGGGTCGAAGAATTCGACCGCGCCCAGGCCGTCGCAGCGCGGGCAGGCGCCGGCCGGATTGTTGAACGAAAACAGGCGCGGCTCGAGCTCGGCGAGCGCGTAGCTGCACGCCGGGCAGGCGAACTTCGCCGAGAACAGGTGCTCGCGGCCCGAATCCGTCTCCACGGCGACGGCGCGCCCGTCGGCATGGCGCAGCGCCGTCTCGAACGATTCGGCGAGCCGTTGCTTCGCCTCCGGCCGCGCCTTGAGGCGGTCGACCACCACGTCCACCGAGTGCTTCGCGTTCTTCGCCAGCCTGGGCGCCGCGTCGAGCTCGTGCACCTTGCCGTCCACTCGCACACGCGTGAAGCCCTGCGCGCGCAGCTCCTCGAGCAAGTCCGCCTGCTCGCCGCGGCGTCCCGCCACCACCGGCGCGAGCACCATGAGCCGCGTGTCCGCGGGCAGGGCGAGCACGTGGTCGACCATCTGGCCGACCGATTGCGACTGCAGTGCGAGGCCGTGATCGGGGCAGTAGGGCGTGCCGACGCGCGCGAACAGCAGCCGCAGGTAGTCGTGGATCTCGGTGACCGTGCCGACCGTGGAGCGCGGATTGTGGCTGCCCGATTTCTGCTCGATGGCGATCGCCGGCGACAGGCCCTCGATCAGGTCGACGTCGGGCTTTTCGATCCGCTGCAGGAACTGGCGCGCGTAGGCGGACAGCGACTCCACGTAGCGGCGCTGGCCCTCGGCATACAGCGTGTCGAAGGCGAGCGAGGACTTGCCCGAGCCCGATAGGCCGGTGATCACCACCAGCCGGTTGCGCGGCAGCTCGACGCTCAGGTTCTTGAGGTTGTGCGTGCGGGCGCCGCGGATGCGCAGAGTGCCGTGGGTGTCCATCGCGCCGGAAGGCGAAAGTAAACTTGCTACTATAACGAGTTCCGGATCTCGGTTTCCAGCTTTCCTTCCTCCGCGATGGATTCCCAGCGCATGAGCGCGCAGGAGCTGCGGGCGGGCGCCTCGCTCGCCGGCATCTTCGGCCTGCGCATGTTCGGCCTGTTTCTCATCCTGCCGGTGTTCGCGGTGCACGCGCCGCAACTCTCGGGCGGCGAGAACCTGGTGCTGGTCGGCGTGGCGCTCGGCGCCTACGGCCTGGTGCAGGCGATTCTGCACGTGCCGTTCGGCATGGCGTCCGACCGCTGGGGGCGCAAGCCGGTGATGGTGATCGGCCTCGTGATCTTCGCCGCCGGCAGCTTTCTCGCCGCGGGCGCCGAGGACATCTGGACGGCGATCGTCGGCCGCGGCCTGCAGGGCGCGGGTGCGATCTCCGCAGTGGTGATGGCGCTTGCCGCCGACCTCACGCGCGACCAGCATCGCGTCAAGACGATGGCCATGATCGGCGCCACGATCGGCTTCAGCTTCGCGCTGTCGCTGGTCGCGGCGCCTCCGCTCTATCACCTCATCGGCATGGGCGGGCTGTTCGCGCTGACCGGGGTGCTGGCGCTCGCGGCCATCGGCGTCGCCGCCTGGCTGGTGCCCGATGCGCCGCGCCGGGCGCAGGCGAGCGCGGCGGACGCGCCAGGTGCGCTGCGCACGGCGCTGCTCGACCCTCAGCTGCTGCGGCTCAATGCCGGCATCTTCGTGCTGCACCTGGTGCAAATGGCGATGTTTGTGGTGGTGCCGCCGCTGCTCGTGGCCTCCGGCCTGCCGCTCTCGGCGCACTGGAAGATCTACCTGCCGGTGGTGCTCGCGTCGTTTGCGCTGATGCTGCCGCCCGTGCTGCACGCGGACCGGCGCAACGCGGGACGCGGCGTCATGCTGGGCGCGATCGCGCTCCTGTTTCTGGCCGAAGGCGGCCTGACGCTGTCCGGGCCGCATAGCGTGCTCCTTGCGCTGCTGCTGCTCGCCTTCTTCTGCGCCTTCAACGTGCTCGAGGCGCTCATTCCTTCGCTGGTGTCGCGCCTCGTGCCGGCGCAGGCGCGCGGCACGGCGATCGGCGTCTACAACACGGCCCAGACGCTGGGCCTGTTCTGCGGCGGCCTGCTGGGCGGGTGGATCGCAGGGCGCTATGGCCCGGCCGCGGTGTTCGGGGTATGCGCCGCACTCGCGCTGGCCTGGCTCGGCATCGCCTACGGCATGCGTCCGGTCAACCGAATCGGCGGTGAGTCGTTTACGATGGGTACGGTCAAAGGGAGGTAGCCATGGCATCGGTCAACAAGGTCATCGTAGTGGGCAACCTGGGCGCGGATCCGGAAACGCGATACCTGCCGAGCGGCGAAGCGGTCACCAACATCCGCGTCGCCACCACCGATCGCTGGAAGGACAAGGCGAGCGGCGAGATGAAGGAGGCGACCGAGTGGCACCGCATCGCCTTCTTCGGCCGGCTGGCGGAAATCGCGGGCGAGTACCTCAAGAAGGGCTCGCAGGTATACGTCGAGGGCAGCCTGCGCACGCGCAAGTGGCAGGACAAGGAAGGCCACGACCGCTACAGCACTGAAATCCGCGGCGACGTGATGCAGATGCTCGGCTCGCGCGCGGGCTCGGGCGAGCCGCGCGCGGCGCCGGCGGGTGCCGATGCCGGCGACTCGCGCATCGAGCCGGCCGCGCGACCCGCGGCGACGAAGCCCGCGGGCAAGTTCGACGACATGGCCGACGACATCCCGTTCTAGGCCCGGTTGGCGCTATAATTCGCGCCAATTCAGGAACTTGGCAGGCGACGATGCCGATCTACGAGTACCGGTGCACGGACTGCGGCTTTCAGGACGAGTACCTGCAGAAGGTCTCGGAACCGCCGCTGACGGCCTGCCCGTCCTGCGGCAAGGCGACGTTTCGCAAGCTGGTGAGCGCCGCGGGCTTCCAGTTGAAGGGCAGCGGCTGGTACGCGACGGATTTCAAGGGCTCCGGCAAGCCGGCGGCGGCCAAAGCCGAGGCGCAGGGCGAAGCCAAGCCGCAGGCCAAGCCCGAGGCCAAGCCCGAGGCGAAGGCGGACGTGAAAACCGAAGCGAAGGCGGAGCCGGCGAAGGCGCCGGCGGCCGCGAACTCGGGCGATTGAGCCGCTAGCCGGGCTTGCCACCGGCCCAGCGCGAGCTGGGCTTTTTTCTTTGCAGAGGACGCGTGCGCAAATATCTCATCACCGGACTGCTGATCTGGATCCCGCTGGTGATCACCCTCTGGGTCCTGAAGCTGATCGTGGACACGCTCGACCAGTCGCTGCTGCTGCTGCCGCCGCAATGGCGCACCGAGAGCTTTCTCGGCTTTCACGTGCCGGGGCTCGGCGTCATCCTCACGCTGGTCATCGTGTTCGTCACCGGCGTGCTCGCCACCAACTTCCTCGGCGCGCGCCTGGTGCACCTGTGGCACGAGATCCTGCACCGCATCCCGGTCGTCAACTCGATCTATTCCAGCGTCAAGCAGATCTCCGACACGCTGTTTTCCTCGAGCGGCCAGGCGTTCCGCAAGGCGCTGCTCGTGCAGTGGCCGCGCGAGGGCATGTGGACCATCGCCTTTCTCACCGGCGTGCCGGGCGGCGACATCGTCAAGCACCTGCCGGGCGACTATGTGAACGTATACGTGCCGACCACGCCGAACCCCACCGGCGGCTACTTCGTCATGCTGCCGCGCAAGGACGTGATCGAGCTGGCCATGTCGGTCGATTCGGCGCTCAAGTACATCATCTCGATGGGCGTGGTCTGGCCCGGCCAGGGCAGGTAAGCGCGGCCATGCGCACGCACTATTGCGCCGAGCTCTCGGCCGCGCTCGTCGGCCAGCAGGTGACGCTCGCCGGCTGGGCGCACCGGCGGCGCGACCACGGCGGCGTGATCTTCATCGACCTGCGCGACCGCGAGGGCCTGGCGCAGGTGGTGTGCGACCCGGATCGCGCCGAGGCCTTCGCGACGGCCGACCGCGTGCGCGGCGAATTCGTCCTGCGCGTGAGCGGCCGCGTGCGCGCCCGGCCCGAGGGCACGGTCAACCCGAACCTGGCCTCGGGCGCGGTGGAGGTGCTGGCGGAGTCAGTCGAGATCCTCAATCCGTCGGCACCGCCGCCGTTCCAGCTGGACGAGGACAATCTCTCCGAAGCCGTGCGGCTCGAGCACCGCGTTATCGACCTGCGGCGCGAGCCGATGCAGAGGAACCTGCGCCTGCGCCACCGCGCGGCGTCGGCGGCGCGCGCCTTCCTCGACGCGCACGGCTTCATCGATATCGAGACACCGGTGCTGTACAAGTCCACGCCGGAAGGCGCGCGCGAGTTCCTGGTGCCCTCGCGCCTGCACGACGGCCACTTCTACGCGCTGCCGCAGAGCCCGCAGCTGTTCAAGCAGATGCTGATGATCGCCGGCTTCGACCGCTACTACCAGATCGTGAAGTGCTTCCGCGACGAGGACCTGCGCGCCGACCGGCAGCCCGAGTTCACGCAGATCGACGTCGAGACCTCGTTCCTCGGCGAAGAAGCGATCCGCGTTCTGATGGAGCAGCTGGCACGGCACCTGTTCAAGGAGGTTCTCGGCGTCGCGCTGCCCGACCCGTTCCCGGTGCTGCGCTACGAGGACGCGATGCGCGACTACGGGATCGACAAGCCCGACCTGCGCGTGCTGTTGAAACTCACCGAGCTCACCGACGTCATGAAGGACGTGGACTTCAAGGTGTTTTCCGTTCCGGCGAACGCGGCCGACGGCCGCGTCGCGGGCCTGCGCGTGCCCGGGGGCGGGGCGCTCACGCGGGGCGAAATCGACGCGTACACGGAATACGTGAAGACCTTGGGCGCCAAAGGCCTCGCCTGGATCAAGGTCAACGAGCGCGCCAAGGGCGCCGCGGGCCTGCAATCGCCGATCGTGAAGAACCTGCACGCGCGCTCGCTCGCCGCGATCCTTGCGCGCAGTGGCGCCGCGGATGGCGACCTGATCTTCTTCGCCGCCGACAAGGCGGCGGTGGCGAACGCGTGCCTCGGCGCGCTGCGCCAGAGAATCGGCCACGAGCGCGGCCTCGCCGAAAAGGGCTGGCGGCCCCTTTGGGTGGTGGACTTCCCGATGTTCGAGTACGACGACGAAGCGGGACTCTGGAAGGCGCGCCACCACCCGTTCACCAGCCCCAAGGACGGACACGAGCGGTATCTCGAAGCGGCGCCGGAAAAGGCGTATGCCAAGGCCTACGACATGGTGCTCAACGGCTGGGAGGTGGCGGGCGGGTCGGTGCGCATCCATCGCCAGGAGATCCAGCAGCAGGTATTCCGCGGCCTGAAGATGTCTGCCGAGGAGCAGCGCACCAAGTTCGGCTTCCTGCTCGATGCCCTGCAGTACGGCGCCCCGCCGCATGGCGGCATCGCCTTCGGTTTCGACCGGCTGGTCGCGCTCATGACCGGCGCGGAGGCCATCCGCGACGTGATCGCGTTTCCCAAGACGCAACGCGGGCAGGACCTGCTGACGGGAGCGCCGTCCACAGTGGCCGACAAGCAGCTGCGCGAGCTCCATATCCGGCTGCGCAATCCGTCGCAGTGAGACTGGCCTGGGCGCTCGTCCTGGCGTTCGCCGCGAGCGCCTGCGCGGGCGAAATCGCGCTCGCCGAGCTGCCGCCCGAGGCGCGCCAGACGCTGGCGCTGATCAAGGCCGGGGGGCCCTTTCCCTACGCGCGGGACGGCGCGCCGTTCCACAATCGCGAGGGCCGGCTGCCTGAGCGCGCCGGCGCCCACTATCGCGAGTACACGGTGAAAACGCCGGGCGCGCGCGACCGCGGCGCGCGGCGTATCGTGGCGGGCAGGGGCGGCGAGTACTACTACACGCACGATCACTACCGTACTTTCAGGCGCATTCGCGAATAGGCCATGGGAAAGCTCGCGCAAAGGTTGTCCGACGCAGCGCGCTCCGGCGTGTACCGAACGCAGCAGATCACGGCGGTCGAGGACGCGGTGCGCGGCACGCGCCTCGACCTGGCCCACGCCGACTTGGGCGGCGCCGACAGCAAGGAGGTGATGCTCGAGCGCCTCGCCCTGGCGCTCGGCTTTCCCGCGTGGTTCGGCGGCAACTGGGATGCGCTGGAGGACTGCCTGGGCGATCTCGGCTGGCGCGCCGGCGACGGCCACGTCTTTCTTTTCACGGGGCACGAGGACCTGCCTGCCGACGACCTGGGCGTGCTGCTCGACGTGCTGGCCTCGAGCGCCGCGTACTGGGCGGAGCGCGGCCGGCCGTTCTTCGCGGTCTTCGTGGACGCGAAGCATGCCCTCGCCCTGCCCGAGCTGTTCCGCCCGAAGTCCGCGTGAGCGCCAAGCTGGCGGAATCGGTGCTGGTGGTGATCCACACGCCGGCCTTGGAAGTGCTGCTGCTGGAGCGCGCGCGGCGTCCCGGTTTCTGGCAGTCGGTGACGGGGTCGCTCGAGCGCCCGGACGAGCCGCCCGTGCATGCCGCGCAGCGCGAGGTGCGCGAGGAAACGGGCATCGACGCCGCGCCCGCGCGCCTGCTGGACTGGCGGCTGGCCCATGCCTTCGAGATCTACGCCCACTGGCGCGGGCGCTTCGCGCCCCGCACCACGCACAACACGGAGCACGTGTTCAGCCTGTGCGTGCCGGCGCCCGTCACCGTGCAGCTCGCGCCGCAGGAGCATTGCGCGCAACGCTGGCTGCCGTGGCGCGAGGCGGCCGACGCGTGCTTCTCGTGGTCGAACCGCGATGCCATCCGCATGCTGCCGGCGAAAGGCGCGCGGCCATGAGCAAGTTCCTGCGCATGGTTACGCTCAATATGCACAAAGGCCTCTCGCAGTTCAACCGGCGCATGGTGATTCACGAGCTGCGCGAAGGCCTGAATACGCTCGAACCCGATCTGGTGTTCCTGCAGGAGGTCCAGGGCCTCAACCAGCGCCACGCGCTGCGCTTCGCGACCTGGCCGAGCGCGCCGCAGCACGAGTACCTGAAGCAGGACGGCTGGGAGTACGCCTACGGCCTCAATCGGGTACATCATTACGGGCACTACGGCAACGCCGTGCTGTCGCGATTTCCGATCGTGTCGATGCAGAACGTGGACATATCTAGCCACCGCTTCGAGCGTCGCGGGCTGCTGCACTGCGTCCTCGCCGTTCCGGGCTGGCGGCGCGACCTGCATTGCGTCTGCGTGCACCTTTCGCTCCACGAGCGGGGGCGCCGGCGCCAGCTCGACGCCATCGTCGAGCGCCTCGGCGAGGCGGCGGCACGCCGCCAGCCGATCATCGTCGCGGGCGATTTCAACGACTGGCGACAGCGCGCCACGCGGGTGCTCGACGAGCGGCTCGGCCTGCAGGAGGTGACCGCCATCTACGGCGATCGCCCGGCGCGCACCTATCCGAGCCTGCTGCCGGTGCTGCGCCTGGACCGGATCTACGTGCGCGGCTTCAGCGTCGTCGAGGCGAGCGTGCACGTCGGCGCGCCCTGGTCGCTGCTCTCGGACCACCTGGCCCTGGGCGCGGTGGTGAAGCCCGCGTAGCGCGATGCGCTGCCTCGACGGCAACCGGCTGACGCTGCTGCGCAACGGCGAGCAGTACTTTGCGGCGCTGGTGGGGGCGATCGACGGCGCGCGCGTCGAGGTTTTCCTCGAGGCCTATATCTTCGCGGATGACGAGACCGGCAGCCTGGTGGCGGACGCGCTCGCGCGTGCGGCGGGGCGCGGCGTCGCCGTGCATCTGCTGATCGACGGCTTCGGTGCGCGCGACTTCGCACCGCGCTTTCGGGGGATGCTCGCCGAGGCAGGCGTGCGGGTGCTGGTCTACCGTCCGGAAATCAGTCCGTGGACGCTGCGCCGCAATCGCTTGCGGCGCATGCATCGCAAGCTCGCCTGCGTGGATGGACGCAGCGCATTCGTGGGCGGCATCAATGTGATCGACGACTACGATGCGCCGGACGACACCACGCCGCGCCACGACTACGCGGTGTGCATCGAAGGGCCGCTGACCGCTGCGGTGCGCGCCGAGGCGGCACGACTGTGGCAGCTCGTGGCGCTGACCACCCGGCGTACGCAGCCGCTGCCGCCGGCGCCCGCGGCGCCTGCGCCGCTCGCACCTGGCCAGCGCGCCGCGCTGGTGGTGCGGGACAGCCTGCGCCATCGCCGTGACATCGAAGACGCCTACCTCGAGCTGATCGAAGGCGCGCGCGAGGAAATTCTCATCGCCAACGCGTACTTCTTCCCGGGGCGCCGGTTCCGGCAGGCGCTCGTCGCCGCGGCCCAGCGCGGCGTGCGCGTGGTGTTGCTGGTGCAAGGACTGGTCGAGTACCTCGTGCCGCACTACGCGTCGCGCGCACTATTCGGCACGCTACTCGATGCGGGCATTCGCATCGAGGAATACCACTACAGCTTTCTGCACGCCAAGGTGGCGGTGTTCGACTGCTGCCAGGCGTGCGTGGGTTCCTCCAACATCGATCCCTTCAGCCTGCTCCTGGCGCGCGAGGCCAACGTCTTCGTGGACGATGCGGGGTTTGCGGCCGAGCTGCGCGCCAGCCTGCAGGATGCGATGCGCACGGGCGCGCGTCCGCTGCCCTCTCTGGCGTGGCGGCGCCGGCCGCTGTGGCGCCGCGCATTGAACTGGATCGCCTACGGCATCGCGCGCGTGGTGATCGGCTACGCGAGCTACGAGCGCTATCACTGATCAGTCCAGCGTATCGCCCGGCCGCACCGGCTTCAGCCAGCGGATATTGTCGAGGCCGGGCGAGCCCAGGCTCACCGTGCGATTGATGTAGGTCTCGCAGTTCAGTCGCATGCAGAGCGCGCAGGTGTGCCAGCCGCTCGCGATCAGGCCGCCGAAGGCCGATTTCGCGGCCGCCTGCGGGTCGACATGAAACGGCTGCGGGTCGAACTGGCGCGCGAACTCGATGATCTGCGCTTCGGTGAACGTGTGACGGCCCATTTCCACGCTGTCGCCGACCTTGAAATCCTCCCAGTACAGCGTCATGGCGCGGGCGCCGTCCTCTCGAAACCGCGTACGCGCTGCCGCACTTCCTCGGGCAGCGGCGCCGCGGCCATGGTCTTCGGATCGGCGTTCACGTAGACCAGCTCCGCGGCGACCAGCAGGTCGGACGCGCCGCGCCAGATCTCGAACAGGAACGTCATGCTGCTGCGCCCGAGCCGCGACGCGCGGCACAGGATGTCGAGCTCGTCGTCGTAGCGCGCCGAGCCGAGGTACTCCACCGTCGCCTTGCGCAGGAACATGTCGCTCGCGTAGCGTTCGACATAGCCCTCGGGGTAGGGCAGGCCGATCGCGCGCCAGTACTCGGCGATCGCGGTGTCGATGTAGGTGAGGTAGTGGCCGTTGAACACGATCCTTTGCATGTCCACTTCGGCCCAGCGCACGCGCAGGCGGTGCGTGCAGGCAAAATCCTCTCGGGGCATCGCATCGGTCTCCAGGATGAACCGCGCCATGTTAGCCCGGCCGCGCGGTGCGCGCGGCTAGAATAGCGCCGCGAAATCCGCATGACGCAAGAACCGCCGAAATCGCCGGCCGCAAACGGCGAGGACCCGTTTCTCGAGCAGATGAACCGCGAGCTCGCCGGCTGGAGCGACCCCGTGGCGCGCCTGCGCCAGGCGCTCGAGCGCGACGAAATGCAGCTGTACTGCCAACCGATCCTGTCGCTGCGCCCCCCCGGCACCTTCGCCATGGCCGAAGTGCTCGTGCGCCTGCGCGAGGAGGAAGCTTTGCTGCTGCCGCCAGGGGATTTTCTGCCCGTGTTCGAGCACTACCAGATGATGGGCGCGCTCGATCGCTGGGTGGTGAGCCGCGTGCTGCGCTGGCTGGCGAACTCGCCCCCGGGCGGATTCCGGCGGTTCAGCGTCAACGTGTCCGGCCAGACGCTCGAAGACGCGGAGTTTCCGAAGTTCATCGCCAGTGAACTGCTGTCGGTGCAGGTGCCGCCGCAGTCGCTGATCTTCGAGGTGGACGAAAGCGACACGCTCGCGCGCCTGGAGGCAGCGGCGCGCTTCTCGCTTGCCGTGAAGAAAAGCGGCTGCAAGGTGCTGATCGACGGCTTCGGCCGGCGCTCGGTGTCGTTCATCGCGTTGAAAACGATGCGCGTGGATTTCGTGAAAGTGGATGGCTCCATCGTGCGCGCGCTGCTGCGCAGCGAGGTGGCGCGTCAGAAGCTGAAGGCAGTGGTGCGCGTCGGCGAAACGATCGGCGTCGAGGTGATCGCCGAGTGCGTCGAGGAGCAGGACATCCTCGCGCGATTGCGCGGGCTGCACGTGGGCTACGCGCAGGGATTCGGCATCGCACGGCCGGCGCCGATCGAGCGGCCGGGTTCGCCGCGCATGTCGTGAGGCGGCAGGACCCATTTCCGCGCCGTCCGATTCCTTGCGCTGACCCCGTTTCCTCCTTATAATCCGGCCTCTTTTTTGGCGCCTG
>JBBDXL010000108.1:0-24541 GCA_040902335.1 Burkholderiales bacterium | reverse complement strand
CCAAGACCTACGGTGTGCTTGCCACGGTGGTGTCCTCGTCGAAGGTCCCGGCAGCTACCGTCTATGCGGTGGTCAAGGCGGTGTTCGACAATTTCGACGAGTTCAAGAAGCTGCACCCGGCGTTCCAGGTGCTCACGCCCCAGAGCATGATCAAGGACGGCCTGTCGGCTCCCTTGCATGCCGGCGCGGCGCGCTACTACAAGGAAAAAGGCTGGCTGAAGTAGGCGGCGGCTTGGAGTAGCTTCGCCGAGGGGCGGAACGCGAGTTTCGCCCCTTTTTTGTTTTCGGGGAGAAGACGATGGCCAGGAAAGCTCGTGCACCGAGCGCCGATCTGCAGCAGCTGATCGCGGACGCCGATACCGGCGGCCGCGCGGCGGGCGGATTTGCCGGCAAGCTGATCTTCGCGCTCGCCCTTGGCTGGTCGCTGTTCCAGCTCTGGTACGCCTCGCCGCTGCCGTTCACCTTCGGCTGGGGCGTGCTGAACGACACCGAAGCCCGCTCGCTCCACCTGGGCGTAGGCCTGCTGCTCGCGTTCCTGTGCTACCCGGCGATGCGCACGGCGTCGCAGCGCGACCGCATTCCCTGGTTCGACTGGATCGTGGGCATCGTCGCCGCCGCCGCCGGCAGCTATTTCCTGTTCTTCTACGCGCAGCTGGCCACGCGTCCGGGCACGCCGAATCTGCAGGACATCGTGGTGGCGTCCGCGGGCATCGTGCTGCTGCTCGAGGCGACGCGCCGCGCCGTCGGCCTGCCGATGACGATCCTGGCGATCTTGTTCCTCGGCTACACGATGCTCGGCCAGTACCTGCCCGATGTGATCGCGCACAAGGGCGCCTCCTGGGAGCGCATGCTGGTGCACCAGTGGCTGACCACCGAAGGCGTCTTCGGTGTCGCGCTCGGCGTTTCCGTAGGCTACATCTTCATCTTCGTGCTGTTCGGCTCACTGCTCGACAAGGCGGGCGCCGGCAACTACATGATGCAGGTGTCGTTTGCGATGCTCGGACACCTGCGCGGCGGGCCGGCCAAGGTCGCGGTCGTGTCCTCCGGCCTGAACGGGCTCATCTCCGGATCCTCGGTCTCAAACGTGGTCTCGGGCGGTATCTTCACCATCCCGCTGATGACCAAGGCGGGCTACGGCGGCGTGAAGGCCGGCGCCATCGAAACCGCGTCTTCGGTGAACGGACAGATCATGCCGCCGGTGATGGGCGCTGCCGCGTTTCTCATGGTCGAGTACGTTGGCATTCCCTATACCGACGTCATCAAGCACGCGTTCCTGCCCGCGCTCATCTCCTACATCGCGCTGTTCTACATCGTGCACCTGGAGGCGCTCAAGCTCGGCCTCGAGCCGACCGCGAGCGCCCGCAAGCGGCCGTTCCACCAGAAGCTCACGGCGTGGGGCCTGGGCCTCTCGGGCTCGATCGTGGTGTGCAGCCTGATCTACTGGGTGGCCGAGGGCGCGAAGAACCTGTTCGGTCCCCTAGCGGCGCCCTGGGTGCTCGGCGTGCTGCTCGCCGCGCTCTACGTCTACACGGTGTGGGTGGCGGCGCGCTGCCCCGACCTGCCGCAGGACATCGACGTCGACAATCCGATCCTGCCCGACACCTGGCCGACGGTGAAGGCCGGCGTGCACTTCCTGATTCCGATCGGCGTGCTGATCTGGTGCCTGATGATCGAGGAACTGTCGCCCGCGCTCTCGGCGTTCTGGGCGACGGCGAGCCTGATTGTACTCATGGCAACCCAGCGCCCGCTGACGGCCTTGTTCCGCGGCAAGCGACAGATCGCGAAGGCCGCGCGGCTCGGAGCGGCCGAAGTGGTAGAGGGGCTCAACTACGGCGCGCGCAATATGGTCTCGATCGCCATCGCCACCGCCACCGCCGGCATCATCGTCGGCGGCATCACGCTCACGGGCCTCGGGTTCCGCATGACGGATTTCGTGGAGGTGGTGTCGCAGGGCAACGTGTTCGCGATGCTGCTGTTCACCGCGTTCGTGTGCCTGGTGCTCGGATTGGGGGTGCCGACGACGGCGAACTACATCCTGGTGGCGACACTGATGGCGCCGGTGATCGTCGAGCTGGGGGCGCAGTCGGATCTCGTCATTCCTCTCATCGCGGTGCACCTGTTCGTCTTCTACTACGGGATCATGGGCGACATCACGCCGCCCGTGGGCCTCGCGACGTTCGCCGCGGCCGCGATCTCGGGCGAGGACGCGATCAAGACCGGCCTGCAAGGTTCGGTATACGCGCTGCGCACAGTGGTGCTGCCGTTCGTGTTCATCTTCAACCCGATGCTGCTGCTGATCGACGTGCGCAGTTGGTGGGAGGTACTGCTGGTCGCGTTCGCGGCGACCACGGCGTCGCTCGCCTTCTCGGCGGCGACGCTCGGCTGGTTCCATTCGCGCTGCCGCTGGTGGGAGATCGTGCTGCTGCTGGTGGGCACCTTCGCGCTCTTTCGCCCGGACTATTTCATGGACAAGCTCTACGCGCCCTACACTGAAGTGCCGGCGAAGGAGGTATTCCGCGTGGCGGGCGAGCTGGGCGAAAAGGAGCGGCTGGTGCTGGTCATCAAGGGCACCAACATCGAGGGCGAGGACGTGCGCAAGACCGTCGCCGTGCAGCTCGCCGAGGCGGGCGACGGTCGCAAGCGCCTGGCCACGGCCGGCCTCACCATCAGCGCGTTCGGCGACGACGTGCGCGTCGCCGCGGTCCGCTTCGGCAGCCGCGCCAGGAAATCGGGCTTCCAGCAGGGCTTCGAGGTGGCGGCGGTCAAGGTGCCGACCGACCGGCCCTCCGAGCACTGGGTCTACATTCCGGCGCTGGCGCTGATCGCTTTCGTCTACTTCTGGCAGCGCCGGCGCGGCGAGGGCGGCCGGCGGCGCCTCAGGCGCTAAGGGTCGCGCGGGCCATAAGGGCGGCGGCGATGCTGACGATCGTTGCCATCAGGAAGAGCGTGGAGACGGCGCCATGCTCGAGGAGCAGTCCGCCGCCCGCGAGGCCGATGCCGACCCCGGCGAGCAGCGCCGTCGCCGACCACGTGAACCCCTCGGTGGCATGTTCCGCTCTCACGGACTTGGCAACCAGCGTGGCCTGGATGATCAAGGTGGGGGTCATGGCGATGCCGGCGATCACGCACCACAGCGCGAACGGAAGCGTCTGCGCAACCAGCGCCAGGGGCGCAATGCCGAGGCCCATCAGCGCGAGCGAATACGAGAACTGGCGAGCGAGCGACAGGTGCCAATGGCGGGCGCCGTAGGCGAGCGCACCGGCGGCGCTGCCGAAGCTCATCACGCCGAGAAGCACGCCCGCGAGCGCAGGGCTGCCTGATTCGGCGGCGAAGGCGGCGACGCCGATCTCGACAAGGCCGAAGACCGACGCGTAGCAGACAACAAGCATGAGCAGCAGCGCAAAGCGGGGCTTGGCAACAGGGCCGAGAAATGCCCCGGAAAATCGCGCGGCCCTGCTCCAGCCGCCGAGCGCGCGCGTGCGCATGAACTGCAGCGAACCCAGCAGCCCGCAAATCGCTGCCGCCACGACCGCCGCTGCCGGGGAGAATACCGCGACGAGCAACGCCACCAGCAGTGGACCGGCGATGAAGACCAGCTCCACTACCAGCGCGTCGAGTGAAAGCGCCGCCGTCAGCAGCGCGTCTTCGCCCAGCTTCTGGCGCAGCCACGCGCGCTGGCATGCCGTCACGGGCGGAAAGCTCGCGCCCGCCAGCGCGGCAAAGACGAAGCTCGCGGCAATCGGTGCGCGGTTGAGCAGTGCCGCGATGAGCGCAAGCAGTGCCGCCGGATAAAGCAATGCGCAAGCGGCCAGCACGCGACGCGGCCCGATCCTGTCGATCAAGCGGCCGAGCAGCGGCGCCGCCGCCGCAAGTCCCGCCACATAGGTCGCACCGACCAGGCCGGCTTGCGCGTACGACCCGTCCACGCTTTGTACGAGCAGGAGAATGGCAAGGCCGGCGATGCCGATCGGGATCCGTCCGATAAACGAACTGACGAATGCCTGCAGCACGTCGGGCAGCGCCAGCAGAGTCGCGTATCGGGCAAGTGAGATCATGGGGAGGCCAAAAGAGGAAGGCGGCGATTCTCCCATGGCGATACAGCATGGTGCACTGCAGCAACGACCTAAGTTACTCTTGTTCCACGTGGAACACGCTCTGGAGCATCGGGCCAAGCTAGTTTCACGTGAAACATTCACGTATCATGCGGCCTCTCCCGAAGCAGGCCCGCATGCAGTTTCCGAGTGAATTCGACGTCATCGTGGTGGGTGGCGGCCACGCCGGCACCGAAGCCGCCCTCGCCGCCGCGCGCATGGGCTGCAGCACCCTGCTCCTGACGCACAGTATCGAGACGCTGGGCCAGATGTCCTGCAATCCCTCCATCGGAGGCATCGGCAAGGGGCATCTGGTGAAAGAGGTCGATGCCCTGGGCGGTGCCATGGCGCTTGCCACCGACGAGTCGGGGATCCAGTTCCGCACGCTGAATCGATCCAAGGGCCCGGCGGTGCGCGCGACGCGCGCCCAAGCGGATCGCGTGCTCTACCGGCGGGCTATCCGGGCGCGGCTGGAGAACCAGCCGAATCTGACGCTGTTTCAGCAGGCCGTGGACGACATCCTGCTCAAGGACAATCGCGCCTGTGGCGTCGTGACGCAGCTCGGCATTCGGTTCCGTGGGCGGGCGGTGGTTCTGACCGCAGGGACCTTCCTCTCGGGCCGAGTTCATGTTGGCCTGCAGAACTATGAGGCGGGACGAGCCGGGGATCCGGCGGCGGTGACCTTGGCAGCACGGCTGCGGGAGATGCACCTTCCGATGGGCCGGCTAAAAACTGGTACGCCGCCGCGTCTCGATGGTCGGACGATCGACTTTTCGGTCATGGAGGAGCAGCCCGGGGATACCCCTGAACCTGTCTTTTCCTTCTTGGGACATCGCGACATGCACCCGAGGCAGCTTCCGTGCTGGGTGGCGCATACCAACGAGCGTACCCATGAGCTGATTCGCGGCGCGCTGGACCGCTCGCCCATATACACCGGGGTCATCCAGGGCGTGGGGCCGCGTTACTGCCCTTCGATCGAGGACAAGATCCATCGCTTTGCGGGCAAGGTCAGCCACCAGATCTTTCTCGAGCCGGAAGGCCTGGAAACCCACGAGATCTACCCGAACGGCATTTCCACCAGCCTGCCCTTCGACGTGCAACTGCAGCTCGTGCGCTCGATTCGGGGGCTGGAGCAGGCGCATATCCTGCGGCCGGGTTATGCCATCGAGTACGACTACTTCGATCCGCGCAATCTGAAGTCGTCGCTGGAGACGAAGACCGTGGCGGGACTATTTTTCGCCGGCCAGATCAACGGCACGACCGGCTACGAGGAAGCCGCCGCGCAAGGGTTGCTGGCGGGGATCAACGCCGGACTTCAGGTGTGCGACGAGGCGCCGTGGTGCCCACGCCGCGACGAGGCGTACCTGGGCGTGCTGGTGGACGACTTGGTGACCCGCGGCGTGTCGGAGCCGTACCGCATGTTCACGAGCCGGGCCGAGTACCGGTTGATGCTGCGCGAGGACAACGCTGATCTGCGCCTGACCGAGGTCGGCCGCAGGCTCGGCGTCGTCGACGACTCTCGCTGGGATGCGTTCTGCCGGAAGCGCGATGCCATCACGGCGGAGCAGGAGCGGCTAGAGAAGTTGTGGATTGGGCCGCGCACCATCACGGAAGCCGAGGCGACGCGGGTGCTCGGCCAGCCGCTCGAGCGTGAATACTCAATGGCTTCGCTGCTACGCCGGCCTCATGTGAGTTATCGCTCACTTATGACTCTTTCACGTACAGACGTAGATGTGAGCGATCTCGTGGCCGAGCAAATCGAGATCCAGGCGAAGTACCGAGGTTATGTAGAGCGCCAGAAGGACGAGGTCCAGCGACGCGCGCAGCACGAGGATCAAACGCTGCCGCCCGATCTGGACTATGCCTTGGTACGCGGGCTCTCCAAGGAGGTGCAGCAGAAGCTGCAGCACCATCGGCCCGAGACCGTGGGCCAGGCGGCGCGCATCTCGGGGGTGACGCCGGCAGCGATCGCGCTGCTCCTGGTGTATCTGAAACGCGCCGCAACGCCGCAGAAGAAAAGTGCATGATCCCGCCCGCCGCGCTGCGCAGCGGGCTCGCCGAGCTCGGTCAACCGCTCGCCGAGGCGGCACAGCAGAGGCTCATCGCCTATCTCGAGCTGCTGGCGAAGTGGAACAAGACCTATAACCTCACCGCAATCCGTGATCCGTTGCAGATGATCAGCCACCACCTGCTCGATTCTCTGGCCGTGCGGCCGCACCTGCCGTCCGGTGCGCTCGCCGACATCGGCTCGGGCGGTGGTCTGCCCGGCATTCCACTCGCCATCGCCGAGCCGGAGCGCCGCGTCACGCTGAACGACGCCAACCACAAAAAAGCCGCGTTCCTGCAGCAAGCGGTCATCGAGTTGAAGCTCGCCAACGCGGACGTGTACACCGGTCGCGTCGAGGCGTGGCACCCGGCGCGACCGTTCGCCTGCGTGATCGCGCGCGGCTTCGCCGAGCTTGCGCAGTTCATCGCACGCTGCCGACACCTCGTGCGCACCGGTGGCGTACTCGCGGCCATGAAGGGCGTGCATCCCCGGGACGAGCTGGCGCGGCTGCCGCCGGGCGTCGACTGCAGCGACGTGCGCCGGCTTGCGGTGCCGCTGCTTGGCGCGGAGCGCCACCTCGTGCTTTGCCGCTGCGCGCCGTGAGCGAAGCGCGCATCGTGTGCGTGGTGAACCAGAAAGGCGGGGTCGGCAAGACCACCACCAGCGTGAATCTCGCGGCGGCGCTGGCGCGCGCGGGGCAGCGCACGCTGCTGGTGGATATTGATCCGCAGGGCAACGCCACCATGGGCAGCGGCATCGACAAGCGCGCCGTGGTGCGCACGGTGTACCACGTGCTGCTCGGCCTGGGCGAGATCGCCAAGATCCGCCTGCGCTCCGAGCAGGGCGGCTACGACTTGCTGCCGGCGAATCGCGAGCTCGCCGGCGCCGAGGTGGAGCTCGTGGAGCTGAATAACCGCGAGGGCCGGCTCAAGGCGGCGCTCTCGGGTGTGCGCGGCGAGTATGACTTCGTCTTCATCGACTGCCCGCCGTCGCTGTCGCTGCTTACGCTGAACGGCCTCGTTGCGGCGCAATCGGTCCTCATCCCGATGCAATGCGAGTACTACGCGCTGGAAGGCCTGTCCGATCTGGTCGGCACCATCAAGCGCGTGCGCGCCCACCTCAATCCGCAGCTGGAGATCACGGGCCTGGTGCGCACCATGTACGACGCGCGCAATACGCTGGCGCAGCAGGTTTCGGCGCAGCTGGAAACGCATTTCGGCGACAAGGTCTACCGCAGCATCGTGCCACGCAACGTGCGCCTGGCCGAGGCGCCGAGCTACGGCATCCCGGCCGTCGTCTGGGATGCCGAATCCAAGGGCGCGCAAGCCTATCTGGCACTGGCGGAAGAGGTGTTGGAGCGCGAACGCGCGAGCGTGCCGGCGGCCGCGGCATGAATCAGAAGCGCAAAGGCCTCGGGCGCGGTCTGGACGCGCTGCTCGGTGGCGATGAGACGCCGCGGGATACGCTCGCCACGCTGCCGGTGGCACGCATCCGCCCCGGGCGCTACCAGCCGCGCACGCGCATGGACCAGGAAGCGTTGGCCGAACTCGCGGCGTCGATACAGTCGCAGGGCTTGATGCAACCGGTGCTGGTGCGCCCGGTGGACCGCGAGCGCTACGAACTGATCGCCGGCGAACGGCGCTGGCGCGCGGCGCAGATGGCCGGGCTGCAGGAGATCCCGGCGCTAGTGCGCGAAGTGGCCGACGAGTCGGCGCTCGCCATGTCGCTGATCGAGAACATTCAGCGCGAGAACCTCAACCCGATGGAGGAGGCCGCGGGACTGCAGCGACTGGTGGACGAATTCCGCATGACGCACGAGCAGGCGGCCGATGCCGTTGGGCGCTCGCGCAGCGCGACCACCAACCTGCTGCGCCTGCTGCGCCTCGCCAAGCCGGTGCAGGGTCTGGTGATGGAAGGCGTGCTGGAAATGGGTCACGCGCGCGCCCTGCTGTCGCTGGACGGCGCGCGCCAGATCGAGGCCGCGAACCGCATCGCGGCACGCGGCCTGTCGGTGCGCGAAGCCGAGGCCATCGTTGGCAAGATGCTGCGCGGCCAGAGCGCGCGCCGCGTGCGCAAGACCGACCGCGACCTCGTCCGGCTCGAAGAGGAGGTATCGGGCCGGCTGGGAACGACAGTGGAGATTCGCGCCGGGCGCAAAGGTCGCGGCAAGCTCATCGTGCACTACTCGGGCCTCGACCATCTCGATCAATTGCTGAAGAAGCTGCGGTGAAACGAGGCCGATGCTGCAGCGCAATGCGTTGACCTTCGTTGCGGCAAGCCGCTAAAATCTCACGGCTTTGCGGGAAGCCGGTAGCATGAACGCCAGTCTCGGTCTCCTGCCAAAGCCGATCCGCACCGTTTTGCGGTGGCAGTTGATCGTCACTGCTGCCTTGACGCTCGCTGGGGGAATTCTGGCCGGAGTCGACGGCGCGCTGTCCGCGGCCTTGGGAGGTGCGGTGAGCATGAGCGCCGGCTGCGCATCTGCGGTGGTGGCATCGAGGGGCAGGGCGCAGAACGCAGGGGAAGTCCTGGTGCGCGCGCTGGTGGCCGAGGGTGTGAAGATCGGCCTCCTCGTGCTCCTGCTGTGGCTGGTGCTGGCGACGTACGAGCCGCTCGTCGCCCCCGCGTTCTTCGGAGCGCTGATTGCGACGATCCTGATTTTTGGCATGGCGTTTTTTGTGCGCGAGTACGACTGAACGAATGGCTGCCGGCAAAGACTTCAACGCCACGGATTACATCCAGCACCACCTCACCTTTCTCACCAAGCCGGTGGGCGAGAGTGGCTTCTGGACATTGAACGTCGATACGCTGATCACGTCCGTTCTGGTGGGTGTGCTGGCGATGGGCGCCATCTGGTGGGTGGTGCGCGGCGCGACCTCGGGCGTGCCCGGCGTGCGCCAGGCTCTCATCGAGTGGCTGATTGAGTTCGTCGACGATCAGGTCAAGGGTATTTTTCACCACGGCGACCGCAACAAGTTCGTGGCGCCGGCGGCGCTCACCGTGTTCGTGTGGGTGCTGGTGATGAACGCGATGGACTTCCTGCCGATAGACATCGTCGTCGCGCCCCTCGAGTGGGCCGGCCTGCATGCCTGGCGCCCGGTGCCTACCGCCGATGTCAACACGACCTTCGCGCTCGCGCTTTCCGTCTGGCTGCTGATGATCTGGTTCTCGATCGCCGCCAAGGGCCTGGGCGGCTGGATCCACGAGCTGTTCTGCGCACCGTTCGGCAAGAGCCCCTTGCTGTGGCTCCCCAACCTGCTGCTGAACGCCATTGAGTACGTGTCGAAGCCGCTGTCGCACGCGCTGCGCCTGTTCGGCAACATGTACGCGGGCGAGATCATCTTTCTGCTCCTCTGGCTGCTCGCGGCCACCGGCGTGTTCGGCTCGCTGTTCGCCATTCTGTTCGGCGTGAGCTGGGCGATCTTCCACATTCTCATCGTGGTGCTGCAGGCCTATATTTTCATGATGCTGACCGTGGTCTACATCGCCATGGCCCACGAGCACCACTGATTTCGAGTTCGATTCGACTTACCGTTCAGAAAGGAACGCACAATGGAAAAGCTTCAGATGCTGGCGATGATCCAGGCCTACACGGGCATTGGCATCGGCCTGATGATCGGTGTAGGCGCCGCTGGCGCGTGCATCGGCATCGGCATCATGTCGAGCAAGTTCCTCGAGGCCGCGGCGCGCCAGCCCGAGCTCACCAACTCGCTGCAGGTGAAGGTGTTCCTGCTGCTGGGCCTGATCGACGCCTCGTTCATCATCGGCGTCGGCCTCGCCATGATGTTCGCCTTCGCCAACCCGCTGCTCGCCGTCATCCAGTAGGCGCCGCGGCGCGCTAGGGGTTCGCTATGAGCTTCAATCTCACGCTGATCGCGCAGGCGCTCACGTTCGCGCTGTTCATCTGGTTTACGGTGAAGGTGATCTGGCCGTACATGCTACGCGCCATCGAGGCGCGGCAGAAAACCATCGCCGACGGGCTGGCCGCCGCCGAGCAGGGACACCAGTCGCTGGAGGCCTCCAAGCGCCAGGCCGAGGACGCCATCGGGCAGGCGCGCGGCCGCTCGAGCGAGATCCTGGCGCAGGCCGAGAGACGCGCCGCGCAGATGGTCGAGGAGGCGAAGAACGCCGCCCGGCAGGAAAGCGCGCGCGAGAAGGCCGCCGCCAAGGCGGAGATCGAGCAGGAAGCCTCGCGCGCGCGCGAGCAGCTGCGCGATCAGGTCGCCGCACTCGCCGTGGCCGGCGCGGAGAAGATCCTGCGCCGTGAAGTGGACGCCAAGGCGCACGCCGAGCTGCTCGAATCGATCAAGAGGCAGCTCTAGGGCATGGCTGAGCCCAGCACCATCGCGCGACCGTACGCCGTAGCGGTGTTCGCGCTCGCCGACGGCGCCGGCAAGCTCGCCGAGTGGTCGGCTGCGCTCGCGAATCTCGCCGCAGTGGCCGAGGATGCGCGCGTGCGCGAGGCGGTATCCGACCCGAATCTTTCCGCCGCGCAGGCCGCCGGGCTGCTGATCTCGATTCTCGCTGGCAAGCTCTCCGGGGACGCGGAGAACCTGGTGCGCGTGCTGGCCGAGAACGGCCGCCTCGACGTGCTGCAGGAGATCCGCGCGCAGTACGAGGCCCTGAAGAACGAGCGCGAAGGCGTGGTCGAGGCCGAGGTGATCTCGGCATTCGAAATGAGCGCGGCGCAGGTCGCCGACCTGGTGTCGCGCCTCGAGAACAAGACCGGGCGCAAGGTGAAGGCGCGCGTCAGCGTCGATCAGAACATGATCGGCGGCGTCAAGGTCGTGCTCGGCGACAAGGTCATCGATGGCACCGCGCGCGCGCAGCTCGGCGCGCTCGAGGCCGCACTGAAAGCCTAAGGAGCAGTCATGCAACTGAACGCGTCCGAAATCTCGGAACTGATCAAGAGTCGCATCCAGAACCTGGACGCGAGCGCGCAGATGCGCACGCAGGGAACCGTGGTGTCGGTGACCGACGGCATCTGCCGCATCCATGGCCTCTCGGACGTGATGCAGGGCGAAATGCTGGAATTTCCCAAGAACACCTTCGGCCTCGCGCTCAACCTGGAGCGCGACTCAGTGGGCGCGGTGATCCTGGGCGAATACCTGCATATCACCGAGGGCGACACGGTGAAGTGCACCGGCAAGATCCTCTCGGTGCCGGTGGGGCCGGAGCTGCTCGGCCGCGTGGTGAACTCGCTCGGCCAGCCGATCGACGGCAAGGGGCCGATCAAGACCAAGATGACCGACGTCATCGAGAAGGTCGCGCCGGGCGTGATCGCACGGCAATCGGTGTCGCAGCCGGTGCAGACGGGGCTCAAGGCGATCGACGCCATGGTGCCGATCGGCCGTGGCCAGCGCGAGCTCATCATCGGCGACCGGCAGACCGGCAAGACCGCGGTGGCGGTGGACACCATCATCAACCAGAAGGGCAAGGATCTCTTCTGCGTGTACGTGGCGATCGGGCAGAAGGCCTCGACCATCGCCAACGTGGTGAGGAAGCTCGAAGAGCACGGCGCCATGGAGTACACCATCGTCGTCGCGGCCTCGGCGTCCGAATCGGCGGCCATGCAGTACATCGCCCCGTATTCCGGCTGCACCATGGGCGAGTACTTCCGCGACCGCGGCCAGGACGCGCTCATCATCTACGACGACCTGACCAAGCAGGCCTGGGCATACCGGCAGATCTCGCTGCTGCTGCGCCGCCCGCCGGGACGCGAGGCCTACCCGGGCGACGTGTTCTACCTGCACTCGCGCCTGCTCGAGCGCGCGGCGCGCGTGAATCCGGAGTACGTCGAGAAGTTCACCCAGGGCGAAGCGAAGGGCAAGACCGGCTCGCTCACGGCGCTGCCGGTGATCGAGACGCAGGCGGGCGACGTGACCGCGTTCGTGCCGACCAACGTCATCTCGATCACGGACGGCCAGATCTTCCTCGAGTCGGACCTGTTCAACGCCGGCATCCGGCCCGCGATCAACGCCGGCATCTCGGTGTCGCGGGTCGGCGGCGCCGCGCAGACCAAAGTCATGAAGCGGAGGGACACGGGCGGCGGCGTGCGCCTCGCGCTCGCACAGTACCGCGAGCTGGCGGCGTTCGCGCAGTTCGCTTCCGACCTCGACGAGGCGACGAGGAAGCAATTGGAGCGCGGCCGCATGGTCACCGAGCTCATGAAGCAGCCGCAGTACCAGCCGCTACAGGTGTGGGAAATGGCGCTCACGCTGTTCGCGGTGAATAACGGCTTCTTCGACGACATCGACGTGAAGAAGGCGCTCGCCGCCGAGCGCTCGATGCGCGACTACGTGAAGGACAAGTACGGCGATCTCGCCGCGCGCATGCAGGACAAGAAGGACCTGAGCGCGGAGGACGAGAAGACGCTGAAGGACGCGATCGCCGACTGGAAGAAGAACGGCTCGTACTGAGCTGAGGCCACATGCCGGGCACCAAGGAAATCCGGGTCAAGATCAAGAGTGTGCAGAACACTCGCAAGATCACCAAGGCGATGGAGATGGTCGCCGCCTCGAAGATGAGGAAGGCCCAGGAGCGCATGCGCATGGCGCGGCCCTACGGCGAGAAGATCCGCACCGTCGCCGCGCACATAAGCCACGCCAATCCCGAGTACCGGCATCCGTTCCTCGTCGAGCGCGACAGCGTGAAGCGCGTCGGCCTCATCGTCATCACCACCGACAAGGGCCTGTGCGGCGCGCTCAACACGAACCTGCTACGCATGGTGCTCGGCCGGTACAAGGCCTGGCAGGCCGAGCGCGAGGAGATCGACGTCTGCTGCATCGGCAACAAGGGCATGGGTTTCATGCAGCGACTGGGCGCCAACATCGTTTCCCACTCCGTGCAGATCGGCGACCGGCCGCAGATGGAGAAGCTCATCGGTACCGTGAAGGTGATGCTCGACGCCTACACCAGCGACCGCTTCGACCAGCTGATGATCGGCTATACGCGCTTCATCAACACCATGAAGCAGGAGCCGGTGGTGGAGCAGCTGCTGCCGCTCTCGGGGGAGCGGTTGGGCGCGCCGGAAACGGTCTGGGACTACCTGTATGAACCCGAGGCGAAGGCGGTGCTCGACCAGGTGATGACGCGCTACATCGAAGCGATCATCTTCCAGGCGGTGGCCGAGAACATGGCCTCAGAGCAGTCGGCGCGCATGGTGGCGATGAAGGCCGCCTCCGACAATGCCGAGACGCTCATCGACGAGCTGACCCTGGTGTACAACAAGAACCGCCAGGCCGGCATTACCAAAGAGCTTTCGGAAATCGTGGGCGGCGCAGCCGCCGTTTGAGGAATCCAACCATGGCAGACAAGAATGGCACCATCGTCCAGTGCATCGGCGCGGTCACCGACATCGAGTTTCCGCGCGAGTCGATGCCCAAGATCTACGACGCGCTGGTGCTCGAAGAAGACACGAGCGAGGGCGGCCTCGCCGAGAAGGGCCTCACCTTCGAAGTCGAGCAGCAGCTGGGCGACGGCGTCGTGCGCTGCATCGCGCTCGGCTCCTCCGACGGCTTGCGCCGCGGCATGAAGGTGCGCGCCACCGGCGCGCCGATCTCGGTGCCCGTCGGCGAAGGCACGCTGGGACGCATCATGGACGTGCTCGGGCGGCCCATCGACGACGTCGGCCCGATCAAGTCGGAGACGCGCCGCTCGATCCATCAGCTCGCGCCCAAGTTCGATGAGCTCTCGCCCTCGGTGGAGCTGCTCGAGACCGGCATCAAGGTGATCGACCTCATGTGCCCGTTTGCCAAGGGCGGCAAAGTCGGCCTGTTCGGCGGCGCCGGCGTCGGCAAGACCGTGAACATGCTCGAGCTCATCAACAACATCGCCACGCAGCACTCGGGCCTGTCGGTATTCGCCGGCGTGGGCGAGCGTACGCGCGAAGGCAACGACTTCTACCACGAGATGATCGAGGCGGGCGTGGTCAAGCTCGATAACCTGACCGAGTCCAAGGTCGCCATGGTGTTCGGCCAGATGAACGAGCCGCCGGGCAACCGCCTGCGCGTCGGCCTCACTGGCCTCACCATGGCCGAGTACTTCCGCGACGAAGGCCGCGACATCCTGTTCTTCGTCGACAACATCTACCGCTTCACACTCGCCGGAGTGGAGGTTTCGGCGCTGCTCGGCCGGATGCCTTCCGCGGTGGGCTATCAGCCGACCCTCGCCGAGGAGATGGGCCGCCTGCAGGAACGCATCACTTCGACCAAGACTGGCTCGATCACATCGGTGCAAGCGATCTACGTGCCAGCCGACGACCTGACCGACCCGAGCCCGGCGACTACCTTCGGCCACCTCGACGCGACCGTGGTGCTCTCGCGCGACATCGCCTCGCTCGGCATCTACCCGGCGGTCGACCCGCTCGACTCGACGTCGCGCCAGGTGGATCCGAACACCATCGGCGAGGAGCACTACAACACGACGCGCGCCGTGCAGGCGACGCTGCAGCGCTACAAGGAGCTGCGGGACATCATCGCCATCCTCGGCATGGACGAACTGTCGCCCGAAGACAAGCTCGCGGTGTCGCGCGCGCGCAAGATCCAGAGGTTCCTGTCGCAGCCCTTCACGGTGGCGCAGAACTTCACCGGCCAGCCGGGCAAGTACGTGAGCCTCAAGGACACGATCAAGGGCTTCAAGATGATCGTCGAGGGCGAGTGCGACAGCCTGCCCGAGCAGGCGTTCTACATGGTCGGGCAGATCGAAGAGGCGTTCGAGAAGGCGAAGACCCTGCAGTAATGGCCGCCGCCACCATCCACGTCGACGTCGTCAGCGCCGAGGAGTCGATCTTCTCCGGCGAGGCGGAGTTCGTCGTCCTGCCGGGCGAAGCGGGCGAGCTCGGCATCTACCCGCGCCACACGCCGCTCATCACGCGCATCAAGCCGGGCGCGGTGCGCATCATGCCCGCGGGCGGCGGCGAGGAGCAGCTCATCTTCGTCGCCGGCGGCATCCTCGAAGTGCAGCCCAGGGTGATCACCGTGCTCGCCGATACGGCGATCCGCGGCGCCGATCTCGACGAAGCGAAGGCGAACGAAGCGCTCAAGCAGGCCGAGGCGGCGCGCGCCAAGGCGCAGGACAAGCAGGAAATCGCCGCGGTCGAGAGCGAGCTGGCGATGCTCGCCGCGCAACTGGCGGCGATCCGCAAATTGCGCCGGAAGTAGAACCCCTGGGCTCATCGGGGTGTGATCTATATCGATTTTCCGCTTGGATCGGCACACGGCTGGGGCGTATGCGGCAAGTATTGCACGCGCGAGCTGGCTCGCCTGACGCCTACGCGAATGCTCGCGGAGCAATTTACGCCGGAGATTGTCGGCGACGGTTTCGAGTGGCATGAGCTCGCGCCGTACCACTTTCCGAATGCGCGACTAGCCCAGTTTCCCCGGCAAGGCGAGGTGGCCCGGCTCGATGCGCCGCTCCTCGAATGTATCGCCGGCAAGGACATGCTGCCGCTCAACCCCAAGATTCGCGGGGTGCGCACCGTCGGCTATTCGTTCTTCGAGGACAACCTCCTGCGGCCCGCCTGGATCGACAATGCGCGCCGCCATTTCGACTGGGTCGCCACCGGCTCGACCTGGTGCACGCGGCTTCTCGAAGAGCATGGACTGGACAAGGTCTCGACCGTGGTCCAGGGCGTGGATCATGCGATCTTCTTTCCGGGCGCGGCCGACAAGGAGTACTTTCGTGACCGCTTTGTCGTCTTCTCCGGCGGCAAGATCGAGTTGCGCAAAGGTCAGGACATCGTCATCCGGGCGTACAAGGTGCTGCAGGACAGGCACGACGACGTGATGTTGGTCAACTCCTGGTACAACCCGTGGCCGTTCAGCACGCACACCATGCGGTCCACGAAGCTGATCCGGTTCAATCCGCCGGAGTCGTCGGCTTCGTACGTCAATAGCATCAACGACGTCCTGGCGGATAACGGCATCGATGTGAAGCGGGTGGTTACCCTGCTCCCGCAGCCCAACCGGTCGATGCCCCGCGTCTACGCCAACGCCGACGTGGGCCTGTTTCCAAACCGCTGCGAGGGCGGCACCAACCTGGTGCTCATGGAATACATGGCCTGCGGCAAGCCGGTCGTAGCCTCGAATGTGACCGGCCATGCCGACGTGCTGACGCCGCACAATGCGCTGCTGATCGAGGCCCGAGGTACCACGGAACTGCGCAACCAGGCTGGGGAGCTGATCGCTACGTGGCCGGAGCCCGATCTGGACCAGGCCGTCGCGCAGCTCGAACACGCGTATCAACACCGCGGTCAGCTGGCGGCAATCGGAGAACGCGCAGGCAAGGATCTGGCCTCCTGGACTTGGGGCCGCACGGCCGCGGAGTTCCTGAAGCTGCTGTCGGCGTAGCCGGGCGCGTGCTCTATCTGCCGGGCTCGTGCAGCACCGCGAAGCGCGTCTGCGGGTCCGCGATCACGTCCTTCAACCGTCCCGCCTCGTCCCACACGACCAGGTAGGAACCGAACCCGGTGTGCCAGTATTTCCACTGCGGCGAGTCGAGCGACGCCGTCTGGTGCATCAGCGGGTAGCCGATCGCGACCAGGACCTGTTCCTTGCTCATGCCGAGCGTCACCTTGCCGGCGCGCACCGCATCGCGCACCGGCGTAGGCCAGGAGGCGACCTTGCGCCGCGGATCCTGCTGTACGACCAGCTTTCGCGCCCACTCCTCGAGCGGCTGCTGGCGCCCGTAATCGAGCCCAAGGCGCATCTTGCGGCCGTCGATCTCGGTCATGATGCGGTAACGCCCGTAGTCCAGCACCTTGATGCTCGCGCCCGCCGGGATCATGGGCATCGAGGACCAGTTGGCGTCGCTGATCCAGTCGTTTTCGTAGTGCAGGTTGCAGCAGGTGTAACCGGACGGCAGCGATGGCGCCGCGGCTGACGTGCTCGCGGACTGAGCCGGCATGGTTTCGCAGCCGGCCAGTGTCAGGGTCGCGGCCGCCGCCAGAACGCTCAGAAACTTGCGCATGTTGTCCTCCTCCCTGGAGCGAATGTGCGCAATCCGGGTCCGGCGTGTCAAGACGCCCCCTGCCGAAGCGGGCGAGCGGGTGGGCGGCCAGTGGAGGAGGCTAGCCCCGCGTCCCGCGCTCGCCGCCGCGGTTCAGTGCGCGCGCGCCGTATCCGCCACCATGGTGCGCGCCGCCGGCGCCTGCACTGGGGCCTCGGGCTTGGCCGCGGGCGAGCTCGATCCGGCGCCGGTCAGCAGAATGGCGATGCCGGCGAGCGTCATCGCCGCCACCATGCCGGCGATCGCGGCGAGCACCACGAAAGCCGCGAGGTCGAAGCCGATGCGCCAAGTGCTGACCGTGCGTTGTTCGTCTTGCATGCGAGATCTCCGCTGTGCTTCGCGTGTAGGCGCATTACGCCGGCCGGGAGCGGCGGCGGCGCGCCACGCTGCGGGCAACCCGGCGAACAATTCTGGCAATCCGCGGGCAGGCCCCGCCGCCGCGCGCACCATGGGCTATAGTCGCTCGCCATGTCCCGCCGCATCGCCATCGTCGAAGACGATCCGGCCATCCGCGCCAACTACGCCGAAGCGCTGCGCAAGCACGGCTTCGAGGTCAGCGCCTACGGCACGCGCGCCGAGGCGCTCGCGGCAATGCGCGCGCGCCTGCCCGACCTCGCCGTCATCGACATCGGCCTGGGAAGCGACGCCGACGCCGGGTTCGACTTGTGCCGCGAGCTGCGCGCGCTGTCCTCGTCCCTGCCGATCATCTTTCTCACCGCGCGCGACAGCGACTTCGACGTCGTCTCGGGCCTGCGCCTCGGGGCGGACGACTATCTGACCAAGGACATCAGCTTGCCGCATCTGCTGGCGCGTATTGCGGCGCTCTTTCGCCGCGCCGAGCTGCAGCGCGAGCCCGAGGCGCAGGAGGAAACGCTCGCGCGCGGCGAGCTGGCGCTCGATCTCAAGCGCTTCAGCATCGCCTGGCGCGGCCAGCCCGTGCCGCTCACGCTCACCGAGTTCTGGATGGTGCACGCTCTGGCGCGCCATCCCGGGCACGTGAAGAGCCGCGAGCAGCTCATGCGCGAGGCAAACCTGGTGGTCGACGACGGTACCGTCACCTCGCACGTGAAGCGCATCCGCCGCAAGTTCCAGGGCGTCGATCCCGGCTTCGAGCACATCGAAACCGCCTACGGCATGGGCTACCGTTGGAGGGAGTGAGGCGGCGCTTCGCGCTCGGCCTGCGCGCGCAGCTCGCGCTCGTGGCCCTGGCGCTGCTCGCGCTACCCTGGGCGGGCGTGAGCTTTGTCAACGAGCTGGAACGCACGCTCTTGGCGGGTCAGGAACGCGCGCTCCTCGCCACCGCGCGCGCGGTGGCCACCGCGCTGCACGACCGCCCGCAGCTCCTCGCGGCAGCGCCGGCGCGCGACGATGTCGTGCGCCGCGAGGCCGAACTCGAGCTGCAGCGCATTGCGCAAAGCGAAGGCCGGTTGCCGCAGGAGGCCATCGCGCAGCTGCCACTCGCGCGCGAGGCCGAGCTGGCGGCGCGCAAGGCGCAGGAGGAGATCGCCGCCATCCTGCGCGGCGTGCAGCGCACCGAGTCGCGCCTGTGGGTGGTGAACCGCCGCTACCAGGTGCTGGCGCTGGAGGGCAGCCTGCGCCGGAGCACGCCGGCGCAGGAGAGCGGCGCGCTGCGCACCGCGTGGCGCAGCGTTGCGGGCTGGGTCATCGATCAGCCAAGCGAGGACTTCGCCGAGTCCGTGCCCGATGATGTGCTGGCCGCCGGACGCGACATCGCCTCGGCGCTGCAGGGCACGCCGGGCACTCGCACGCGGCGTACGCCCGATGGCCGCACCGTGGTGATATCGGCGGCGCACCCGATCTGGAACGGCAACGAGGTCGCGGGCGCCGTGGTGGTCGAGGAAACCACCAATCCGATCGCCAGTCTGCGCAGCGACGCCCTCGAGCGGCTGCTGCTGCTCACCCTCGCCGCCTTCGCGGGCGCCGCCGCCATCCTCATCGGATTTGCCACGCGCCTCTCGCAGCGCATCCGGCGCCTGCGCGACGAAGCCGAATGCGCCATCGACGCGCGCGGGCGGCTGGCGCGCGTCGCCGCCGGCTCGGACGCGGGCGACGAGATCGGCGACCTGTCGCGCAGCATTTCGGCGATGCTGGCGCGGCTCGCGCAGCACCACGTCTACCTCGAAAGCATGGCCGGCAGGCTGTCGCACGAGCTGCGCACGCCGATCGCCGTGGTGCGCTCGTCTCTCGAGAACCTGAAGCTCGCCGCCACGCCCGAGGAGATCCGCACCTACGTGGCGCGAGCCGAGGAGGGGCTCGGCCGGCTGAACACCATCCTGCAGCGCATGAGCGAAGCCACGCGGCTCGAGCAGGCCCTGCGCACGGCGGAGCGCGAGCGCTACGACCTCGCGGCCGTGGTGCGCGGCTGCGTCGAAGGCTATCGGCTCGCGTATGCCGCGACGCCGATCGTGCTCGAAGCGCCGGCGCGCGCGCTCGACGTCTCGGGTTCGCCCGACCTGGGCGCGCAGCTGCTCGACAAGCTGGTGGAGAACGCGATCGAGTTCTCGCCCGCCGGCGAAGCCGTGCACGTTCGCCTGCAGGAGCAGGGCCGCTATGCGCTGCTCGCCGTGCAGAACAAGGGTCCGGCGCTGCCCGCGCAGATGCGCGCGCGCCTGTTTGAATCCATGGTATCGGTGCGCAAGTCGCGCACCGGCGCCGCGCCGCATCTCGGCCTCGGCCTGTACGTCGCGCGCCTGATCGCGGAATTTCACGGCGGCGCCATCGAAGCAGCGGATACTGCGGCGGGCGACGGCGTCGTGATGCGGGTGCATCTGCCGCTGGCGCGATAGAGTCTCGGCCGTGAAGCCCCTGTCCGATCTACGCGACGCGGCCCGGCTGCACGGCCTGCTTTTTGACATCGACGACACGCTGACGACCGACGGCCGGCTGACCGCCGAGGCCTACACGGCGCTCGAGCGCCTGCACGCGGCAAAGCGCCTGGCGGTTGCGGTGACCGGCCGGCCCGCAGGCTGGTGCGACCACATCGCGCGCATGTGGCCGGTGGACGCGGTGGTCGGTGAAAACGGCGCGTTCTACTTCCGTTACGAGAACGGCAGGCTGCACAAGCGATTCCAGGACGGCGATGCCGAGCGCGCGGCCAAGCGCGCCCGGCTCGGCGCCATCGCCGAGCGCATACTTGCGCAGATCCCGGGCAGCGCGCTTGCTTCCGACCAGTCCTACCGCGAGACCGACCTGGCCATCGACTACTGCGAGGACGTGCCGCGCCTGCCGCTCGAGCAGGCCGAACGCATTGCCGCGCTGATGCGCGCAGCCGGACTGAGCGCGAAGATCAGCTCGATCCACGTGAACGGCTGGTTCGGCGACTACGACAAGCTGGCGATGACGAAGACGCTGTTCACCGAGCAATTCGGTGCCGACCTCGACGCCGACAACGCGCACTACGCGTTCGCCGGCGACTCGCCGAACGATGCGCCGATGTTCGGCTATTTCCGCAATTCCGTGGGTGTCGCCAACATTGCGCGCTTTGCCGGGCGCCTCGCTGCGTCGCCGAAGTACGTGACGCAGCGCGAGTCCGGAGCCGGTTTCGCGGAGCTCGTGGCCCGCCTCCTCGGGGATTCCTGATGGAATGGTGGTGGGCCTACCTCGCGATCGGCGCGGCGGTGGGATTTCTCGCGGGCCTGCTTGGCATCGGCGGCGGCATGGTGCTGGTGCCGATGCTCGTCTTCGTGTTCACCGCCAAGGGCTTTCCTGCTGAGCACATGATGCATCTCGCGCTCGCCACGGGGCTGGCGACCATCGCGTTCACTTCGCTCTCCAGCGTGCGCGCGCATCACCGGCACCAAGGCGTGGACTGGCCGGTGGCGCGCGCCATGATGCCCGGCATGGTCGCTGGATCGCTCGCCGCGGCGCTGGCTGCCGGTTTCATTCCGACGCGACCGCTGGCGGTGTTCTTCACCGGCTTCATGTTCTACGCCGCGGCGCAGATGTTCGTGGAAGTGAAGCCCAAGACGGTGCGCCAGCTTCCCGGGCGCGTGGGCCTGTTCGCCGCGGGCGCCGGGATCGGCGCCGCTTCGAGCGTGCTCGCGGCGGGCGGTGCGTTCCTTTCCATCCCGTTTCTCGCGTGGTGCAACATGCCGCTCAAGCGCGCCATCGGCACGGCGGCGGCGAACGGCTTTCCGATCGCGGTCGCGGGCACGCTGGGCTACGTCGCGCAGGGGCTGCGCACGCAGGGGTTGCCGGAGGGAACGCTGGGCTACGTCTACGTGCCGGCGCTCGCGCTGATCGTCGCGGCGAGCATGCCGATGGCGCCGCTCGGCGCGCGCCTCGCCCACCGGCTGCCGGTGCGGCGCCTGCGCGTGGTGCTTTCATTGTTGCTACTCGCGCTTGCGCTGCGCATGCTGGCACACTTGTGGTGAAGGAGGATTGAAATGGCAGGACCATTGACGGGCATCCGCGTGCTCGACCTCTCCCGCGTGCTCGCGGGCCCCTGGGCCGGGCAGAACCTCGCCGATCTGGGCGCCGAAGTGATCAAGATCGAGCGTCCGAAAGTGGGCGACGACTCGCGCGCCTTCGGCCCTCCCTGGGTGAAGGACGCGCTAGGGCGCGACACCAAGGACTCGGCCTACTTCACCTCCGCGAACCGCGGCAAGAAGTCGGTCACGGTGAATCTGCAGCAGCCTGAGGGGCAGGCGCTGGTGCGCGCACTCGCGGCGAAGAGCGACGTGCTGCTCGAGAACTACAAATTCGGCGATCTCGCCCGCTACGGGCTGGGCTATGAAGACCTGCAGAAAAACAACCCACGCCTGATTTATTGCTCGGTCACCGGATTCGGTCAGACCGGGCCCTCCAAAGAACGCCCGGGCTACGATTTCATGATCCAGGGCATGGGCGGGATGATGAGCGTCACCGGCGAGCCCGACGGCGAGCCGCAGCGCGCGGGCGTTCCGATCGCCGACATCATCACGGGCATGTACGCTTCGATCGCGATCTGCGCGGCGCTCGCGCACCGCGCGCAATCGGGCCAGGGCCAGCACCTCGACCTCGCGCTGCTCGACTCGCAGATCGCGCTGCTCGCCTACCAGAACACCAACTATTTTGCGACCGGGAAACCCCCTGGGCGCATCGGCAACCTGCACCCGAATATCGTGCCCTACCAGCCCTTCCGCGCCGCCGACGGCGAGGTGATCCTCGCCTGCGGCAACGATAACCTCTATCGAAAGTTCTGCGAGGCGGCCGGCTGCCCCGAGCTGGCTTCGGATCCGCGCTTCGAGACGAACGGCAAGCGCGTGGAGAACCGCGTGGAACTGACGCGCCTGCTGGGAGAGATTTTCCGCAAGCGCTCGAAGAAGGATTGGGTGGAGCTGCTCGATGCCGCGGGCGTGCCCAACGGTCCGATCAACGACATCGCGCAGGTGTTCGCCGAGCCGCAGGTGAAAGCGCGCGGCGTGAAGATCGAGGTCGAGCACCCGGTGGCGGGAAAGCTGCCGATGGTGGCGAGCCCGATGCGCTTTTCCGGGACGCCGCTCGAGCACAAGACGCCGCCGCCGCTGCTTGGCGAGCATACCGAGGAGATTCTGCGCGGGGTGCTGGGGATGAGCGCCGAGGATGTCGCGCGGCTGCGCGCGAACGGCGCGATCTAGCGGGCTACTGCGTGCGCAGTTTTGGGTCGAGCGCGTCGCGCAGCGAATCGCCGAACAGGTTGAAGCCGAACACCGCCAGGCTGATGGCGACGCCCGGAAAGATCGCCATCCAGGGCGCGGTCTCGGCGAATTCCACCGCCGCGCCGCGCAGCATCAGCCCCCAGGCCGCGACCGGCTCCTGCACGCCCAGGCCGAGGAAGGAAAGCGACGCCTCGAGCAGGATCGCCTGGCCGAGGAACGCGGTCAGCATGATGAGGTAGGGCGCCATGACGTTCGGCAGCATGTGGCGCAATACGATGCGTGCATCGGTGAAGCCGGCGGCGCGCGCGGCGTCGACGTACGGCATCTCGCGCACCGAAAGGGCGCTCGAGCGCACCACGCGCGCGCAACGCGGAATCATGGGAATCGCGATGGCGAGGACGACGTTGAACACCCCGGTGCCGAGGATCGCCACCACGGCAAGCGCGAGGATGATCAGCGGGAAGGAGATCAGCACGTCCATGATGCGCTGCACGATCATGTCGACGCGGCCGCCGAAATAGGCGCTCGCCACGCCGATCAGCGCGCCGATCGTCGCACCGATGAAAGAGGCGCCCAGGCCGACGATGAGCGCGGTCTGCGAGCCGAAGATCACGCGCGAGAACACGTCGCGGCCGTACGCGTCGGTGCCGAGCCAGTGCTTGGTGTTCGGCGCGGCGAGCATCGCCTCGTAGTCGGTCGTAAGCGCATCGAAGGGCGCCAGCAAATGCGCGGAGAGCGCCACCACGGTCATCACGATGATGATCGCGGCGCCGATGGCGCCGAGCGGGCGCTGCCAGGTGAAGTCGACGACGGCCTGGAGCCAGCGCGCGCGCTCCGGGCGGGCGAGGCTGTCGAGCGCTTCCTTGGTGACGGCCATGGCCTTAGCGGTAGCGGATGCGCGGATCGAGCCAGGCGTAGGCGATGTCGGTCGCGAAGTTCACGAAGATGAACACGGCGGCGACGATCAGCACCAGCGCCTGGGTGAGCGTGTAATCGCGGTGCGAGATGGCTTCTACAAAGAGCAGCCCCAGGCCGTTCAGGTTGAACACCTGCTCGGTGACCACCAGCCCGCCGAGCAGGAAGGCGAACTCCAGGCCGACGACGGTGATCACCGGCAGCATGGCGTTCTTCATGGCGTGGCGCGAGAGGATCAGCTTCAGCCCAAGGCCCTTGGCGCGCGCGGTGCGGATGTAGTCCTCGCGCAGCACTTCCAGCATCGCCGAGCGCATCATGCGCGTCGCCACGGCGGAGTAGCGGTAACCTACGGCGAGCGCCGGCCAGATGAGCTGCGCCAGGTTTTCCCAGGGATTGACCCAGAACGGGGTAAAGACCATCGGCGGCAGCCACTTGAACACGATCAGCATCACCAGGATCATCAGGATGCCGAGCCAGAACGAAGGCATGGCAAGTCCGGCGATGGAAAAGACGCGCACCGCGTAGTCGATCCAGGTGTCCTGCCTGATCGCGGCAAGGATGCCGAGCGGTATGGCGAGCAGCGTCGCGACCACGGTCGCCATGATCGCGAGCTGCAGGGAGAGCGCGAAGCGCAGCTTGATCTCTTCGGTGATCGGCGAGCCGGTCCACATCGACAAACCGAAGTCCAGCCGCATGATGCCCCACATCCAGGTCGTGAACTGCTTCCACAGCGGCTGGTCGAGCCCCAGCTTCTTGCGCTCGATGTTCATCAGATCCTGCGACGTGAACTGGCTTCCCTGGCCCAGGTAGCGCGCCTCGACCACGTCGCCCGGGACCACGCG
>JBBDXL010000107.1:0-3615 GCA_040902335.1 Burkholderiales bacterium | reverse complement strand
GCGCGTGATGTCGCGCGTGCGGTAGCGGATCATCGGCAGCGCCTGCTTGGTGAGCGTGGTGATCACCAGCTCGCCCGGCTGGCCTTCGGACGCCGGCTGCCCGCTGTCCGGATCGATGACTTCGAACAGGAAGTGATCCTCCCAGCCGTGCAGGCCGTCTTGCGCCTCGCACTCCACGGCGACGCCCGGCCCCATGATCTCGGACAGGCCGTAAACGTCCATCGCCTTCAGGCCGAGGCGCGCCTCGAGCTCGCGGCGCAGCGCCTCGCTCCAGGGCTCGGCGCCGAAGATGCCGATCTCGAGCGCGCCCTGGCGCAGATCGACGCCTTCGCGCTCGGCGACCTCGGCGATGTTGAGCGCGTAGGACGGCGTCGCGCACAGCACGCGCGCGCCGAAGTCGGCGAGCAGCGCCACCTGGCGCTCGGTCTGGCCGCCCGAGACCGGCACGACGGTGGCGCCGAGGCGCTCCGCGCCGTAGTGCGCGCCCAGGCCGCCCGTGAACAGGCCGTAGCCGTAGGCGTTGTGGATCAGGTCGCCGGGGCGCGCGCCGGCGCAGGCGAGCGAGCGCGCCATGAGGCCGGCCCAGGTGGCGATATCCCGCGCCGTGTAGCCGACCACGGTGGGCTTGCCGGTGGTGCCGGAGGACGCGTGCAGGCGGGCGAGGCGCTCGCGCGGCCGCGCCAGCAGGCCGAAGGGATAGTGGTCGCGCAGGTCGGTCTTCTGCGTGAAGGAGAGCGCGCGCAGGTCCGCGAGCGAGCGCAGGTCGGCGGGCTTCACGCCCGCCGCATCCATGCGCGCGCGGTGCAGCGGCACGTTGGCGTAGGCGTTCTTCAGCGTCTCGCGCAGGCGGCGCAGCTGCAGCCGCGCGAGGCGCTCGCGCGGCATCGTCTCGGCCTCGCGCTCGAAGTACCAGCGGCGTGCGGCCTTCGCGCTCGCGTGCACGCGGGCGGCGAAGCGGGGCTGGAGCATGGCGGTCATCATCGGGTCCTCCCTAGCGCGTGCCCCGCACCGGCAGGCGGGGCAGGGCATAGCCCTGGTTGTGCGAAGCGCGCGTCACCAGCGCGAGCTTGAGCCACAGGCCGGTGGCGATGGCCAGCAGCCCGGCGAGCGGCGCCGACCCGGGCACCCAGCCGCCGGCGAGCGCGAGGACGAGCGCGGCGATCGTGCCGAGCTGCACCAGCGCCTTGCCCGGCGCTTCGAGCGCGGGATTCGCTACCGCCGCGCGGTAGCGCGTCCAGGCGAAGGCGCGCAGGATGAGCGCCAGTCCGAACCAGCCCACGGCGAGCGGCGCGGTGGTGAAAAAGAGCGCGAGCCCCGCGCCTTCGGCGAGCGCCGTGCTCACGATGAGCAGCGTCACCTGCGGCGCGCGCCAGGCCGGGATGCCTGCAGAGGCGCGCAGGATGCGGCCCTGGCAATAGACGAAGGCGAGCGCCGCCGCGGCCGCCGCCGGCAGCAGCATGGGGCGCCACAGCGCCGCGGCGCCCAGCGCGAACAGCAAGAGCGCTGCGAACGACTCGCGCGTCATCCACGAGGTGAACGGGTTGAAGAACACGTTGATCGCCCGGAGCTTCCTGCCGATCTCCAGCCACACCGCGCCGAGGCCCGCGGCGACCAGCGCAAGGGAAAGCACGACAGGGACCCGGCTGTCCGGATACGCCATCGCCGCGGCGACCATCAGGCCGCCGCCCGCGCCGCCGAGCATGAAGTTCAGCGCCGCGCGCGCGTCCCAGTGCTTCTGCACCCAGCTCATCACGGCTTCTTGTCCCAGAGGTAATAGAAGCGCGGGCCGGTGCCGAGCTCCTCGTGCATGCGGAAATGCTGGTTCTCGGCGAGGAGCGCCGAGATGTGGCTCCCTGACTCGTCCACGTCGCCGAAATGCAGCGCCTGCGCGATGCAGGAATTGACGCAGACGGGCGTCGCCTCGTGATCCACGCCGGGCTTGAGACCCTGGGCGAGCCCCGCGTCGATGCGCTCGACGCAGAAAGTGCACTTGGTCGCCACGTCCGGGCGCTTCGCGTCCTCGCTCGACTTGTAGCGCGCCTGGTAGGGGCAGGCGAGCGCGCAGTAACCGCAGCCGATGCACAGGTCGTAGTCGATGGTGACGATGCCGTCGGCGCGTTTTTTCGTGGCGGTGCTCGGGCAGACGTGCATGCAGGGCGGGTCGTCGCAGTGCATGCAGCCCACCGGCACGAAGGCGCGGCGCACGTCCGGATAGTCGCCCACCTCCATGTCGAGCACGCGGCGCCACTGCACGCCGGGCGGCGTGTCGTTCGCCTGCTTGCACGCGGCAGTGCAGGTCTGGCAGCCTACGCAGCGCCTCAAGTCCGCGACCATCGCCCAGCGCGTCATGCGGCTTTCCTCAAGGCGACGCGCACGATGTCCGCGCCCGAGCCGGTGGCGTCCGTCAGCTCGAGCGACATCGGCACCAGCGGATTCATCGAGGGCATGCCGAAATCCTTCGCCACCGGCGTCGCCCAGTGCCCGAACTGGCCGAGGAGCAGCAGCGTGTCCGGGCGAATGCCCTGGCGCAGCACGGCGCGCGCACGCACGCTGTGCTTCGCGGTGGCGATTTCCAGCCAGTCGCCTTCCCCGATCCCGAGTTGGCGCGCCTTGGATTCATTCAGAATTACGCCGGAATGGCCCGCGATGTTGTCGGCGACTTCCTTGATCATCTGCATGCCGACGTTGCCGCCCCAGGCGTACTGCATCGAGCGCGAGGTGAGGAGCCAGAACGGGTACTGCTCGCCGCTGTCCCATATGCCCGGGAAGTCCTTCCACGCGGGCAGCGCCTGGTACTCGGTGAGCTGCTGGTCCCACCAGGTCATGCCGTGCTCGTGCAGGCGCCGGCCAAGCTCGGTGCCGATCCGCAGCAGCCGCTCCTGGTACGGCATCTCGAACCGCAGGCCCTTCGCCGCGAGCGTGGGAAAGAGATACCAGGCGGTGCGCGGGAAGGGCTTCGTCGCGAGGCCCTTTTCCTTCCACCAGGCGAGGCCGTGAGATTCCTTGCCGTCGCTCAGCTCGAAGCTCGCCGCGCGGCAGACGGCATCCCAGATCTCTTCGCTCTTGTGCGCCGAAGAGACTTCGAGCGAGAAATCCCTGAGCGGCACACCCAGGGTCCCCTTGTTGATCGCGGCGTTGTACGGCTCGATCAGGCCCGTGCGCTCGGCGAGCGCGGTGGCGATGCAGGTGAAATCGCGCGCCGCGCCGCGCGGCGCGATCGCGGGCTGGCGGAGCGCGAAGCCCTCGTGGTCCCAGAACTGCTCGATGTACTTCGAGCCGCCGATGCGGATCAGCTGCAGGCTCTCCAGGTCGGTGGCATCCGGCAGCAATACGTCGGCGTAGTGGTTGGTCTCGTCGCGCGTGAAGGCGAAGGCGACGACGAACGGAAAGCGCGCCATGCGCGCTTCCAGCGCCGCGGTGTCCCAGAACGAGATCGCCGGGTTGGTGCGGTACAGGAACCACACCTCGGGCAGCGTCACGCGCGGCAGCCCCGGCGGCGTTTCATCGAGGAACATCCACGAGAAGTGCGTGGGCCCGAGCGCCTGGCTCCAGGGGCCGTCGCCGGCGAGCGGCACCATCGTGCGGTAGGCGTTGCGGATGTTGGGCTGCGCGCTC
>JBBDXL010000106.1:0-25394 GCA_040902335.1 Burkholderiales bacterium | reverse complement strand
TCGATTGCCCGCTGCCGCCCGTGATCGGCGCGCTCGACCCCGCTACACTGGCGGCATGAAGGAATTGCAGGCCGCGCTCGCGGCCGCCGTCGCGGGCGAGGTGCGCTTCGACGCGGGCGCGCGCGCCGCGTACGCGTCGGAAGCGTCCAATTACCGCCAGGTGCCGATCGGCGTGGTGCTGCCGCGCTCGGCCGAGGACGTGATGGCCGCGCTCGCGGTGTGCCGCGCGCACGGCGCGCCGGTGCTCGCGCGCGGCGGCGGCACCTCGATGTGCGGCCAGAGCGTGAACGTCGCCGTGGTGATCGACTGCTCCAAGTACATGGACCGCGTGCTCTCGATAGACGCCGCGGCGAAGAGCGCGCTCGTGGAGCCGGGCGTCGTGTGCGACAGCCTGAGCGCCGCCGCGGCTGGCCACGGCCTCGTCTTCGGCCCCGACCCCGCCACCCACAGCCGCTGCACGCTCGGCGGCATGATCGGCAACAATTCCTGCGGCGCGCACTCGGTGATGGCCGGCAAGACGGTGGAAAACATCGAGGCGCTGGAAGTCGCGACCTACGACGGCGCTCGCTTCTGGTGCGGTCCCACGGACGATGCCGAGTTCCAGGCGATTCTCGCGCGCAACGACCGCCAGGCCGAGATCACCCGCGGCCTGAAGATGCTCGCCGATCGCTACGGCGATCTGATCCGCGCCGGCTTTCCGAGGATCAAGCGCCGCGTCTCGGGCTACAACCTCGACCAGCTCCTGCCCGAGAACGGCTTCGACGTCGCGCGCGCGCTGGTGGGCTCGGAAGGCACCTGCGCGCTGACGCTGCAGGCGAAGGCCAGGCTGGTGAAGAACCCGCGCCACCGCCTGCTGCTGGTGCAGGGCTATGCCGACGTGTACGCCGCGGGCGACGCGATACCGGAGATCCTCGCCCGGGGCCCGATCGCCTGCGAGGGCCTGGACCAGCCGATCGTCGGCGGGCTGCGCGAGCGCCGGCTCAAGCTCGAGGACCTCGGGCTGCTGCCCGAGGGCCGCGCGTGGCTCCTGATCGAGTTCGGCGGCGACACGCTGGAGGAGGCGATCGACAAGGCGAGCGCGCTGCGCGGGAAAATCGTCACCGACCTCGGCGAGATGGCGCGCCTCTGGGCGATCCGCGAGACCGGTGCCTCGGCGACCGCGCTCAATCTCAAGGGCAGGCCCGGGCCCGACCCCGTGGTCGGCTGGGAGGACGCAGCGGTGGACCCCTTGCGCCTCGGCGACTACCTGCGCGAATTCCAGGCGCTGGTGGACCGCCACGGCTACCGCACCTCGCTCTACGGGCATTTCGGCGACGGCTGCATCCATGCGCGCATCACTTTCGAGCTGCGCACCCCGGAGGGGCTCGCGCGCTGGCGCGGCTTCCTGCGCGAAGCCGCGGATCTGGTGGTGAAGTACGGCGGCTCGCTCTCGGGCGAGCACGGCGACGGCCAGGCGCGCGCCGAATTCCTGCCGGCGATGTACGGCCCCGAGCTGATGCGCGCGTTCCGCGAGTTCAAGCGCATCTGGGACCCGCTCGACCGCATGAATCCGGGGAAGCTCGTCAATGCCGCGGGCGAAGTGCTGCGCGTGGACCAGAACCTGCGGCTCGGGCCGCAGTACAAGCCGGTGACCCTGCAGACCCGGTTCGCCTTCCGCAGCGAAGTCGGCGACGGCTTCGGCCGTGCCGCCGAGCGCTGCGTCGGCATGGGCAAGTGCCGGTCGAAATCGGGCGGCACCATGTGCCCGAGCTACCGCGCGACGGGCGAGGAGCGCTATTCGACCCGCGGCCGCGCGCGGCTGCTCTGGGAGATGCTGCAGGGCGAGGTCATCAGGGATGGCTGGCAGAGCGAGGAGGTGAAGGAGGCGCTCGACTGGTGCCTCGCCTGCAAGGGCTGCCGCAGCGACTGCCCCACGCACACCGACATGGCGGCCTACAAGGCGGAGTTCCTGTCCCACTACTACGAAAAGCGCATGCGCCCGCCCGCGATGCTGGCGCTGGCGAGGATCGGCGAGTGGGCGCCGCTCGCCTCCAAGGCACCGGGCCTCGCCAACGCCTTCGGCGCGCTGGGTCGGACGATCGCCGGATTATCGGGCTCGCGCAGGCTGCCGCGCCTCGCGGCGAAAAGCCTGCGCGCGCAGTTCGCGCCGCAAGGCGAAGGCGAGCGCGTGATCCTGTTCGACGACACGTTCAACGGCTACTTCCGGCCGTCGATTGCGCTTGCCGCCGCGCGCGTGCTCGCGCACGCGGGCTGCAAAGTCGAGCTGCCGCGCGCGCACCTGTGCTGCGGGCGGCCGTATTACGACGCCGGCATGCTCGACAAGGCGAAAGCGGCGCTCGCGCGCATCCTCGATGCGCTCGAGCCGGGCGTGCCCGTGGTGGTCCTCGAGCCCGCGTGCCTCTCGGTGTTCCGCGACGAGCTGCAGCAGCTCTTCCCGGACGACGCGCGCGCCGCGGACCTGGCGCGCAACGTGCACTCGCTCGCCGAGTTCCTCGACGCGCGCGGCTATGCCCCCCCGCGCACGTTCGGCCGCGCGCTCGTGCAGGGCCATTGCCACCAGAAGGCGCTCTGGGGCGCGTCGGCGGACGTGAGGCTGTTACGCGCCGCGGGGCTCGAGGTGGACGCTCCGGACACGGGCTGCTGCGGCATGGCGGGCTCCTTCGGCTTGCGGACGCAGACCGAGGCCGCCTCGCGCCGCATCGCCGAGCTCGCGCTCCTGCCGCGCCTGCGCGCGGCGGCGCCCGAAACCGTGGTGGTGGCGGACGGATTCTCGTGCCGCGAGCAGATCGAGGGCTTGGGCGGACGCAGTGCGCAGCACCTCGCGGAGGTGCTCGCGGGGGCACTGACATGAGGCGGGTGCTGGCGGCGGCGCTGCTCGCCGCCGGCGCGGCCCAGGCGCAGGAATCGACCTCGCGCCTGCTCGATGCGATCGCCGAAGACAAGGAACCGGTCGCCGCGATCCTGGTGCTGGGCGGGAAGGTGAACCTCGAGGCGCGCAACCCGGCGCGCGAGGCGCCGCTGCACCTCGCCGCGGAGAAGGACATGCGCGCGCTCACGCGGCTGCTGCTCGACGCCGGGGCGCGCGTGCGCGCGCGCACCGCGACCGGCGAGACGGCGCTGCATCACGCCGCGCTGAACGAGGATCCCGCGATTGCGCTGCTGCTGCTCGACGCGGGCGCCGACCCGCGCGCGCTGAACGACCACGGCGAATCGGCGCTGCACTGGGCGGCGTACAGCGGCCACGAGGCGGTGGCCATGCTGTTGCTTGAACGCGGCGCCGACGCCAATGTCTTTAACCTGGACGGTAACCTGCCTTTGCACGGGGCGGCGGCTGGAGGGCATGCGGGTATGGTTCGGCTGCTCCTGCTGGGCACGCACGCGCCGCGCCTGAAGAACCTCGAGGGCAAGACACCCGCGGACCTCGCCCGCGAGCGCGGCCACGAGGACGTGGCGCGCCTGTTCTAGGCACCAAGCTGCCACGCCTTGCGTTAGCGCTGCCATACATCAAGTCGCTTGACACTTTGTGAGAGATCACGGTTTAGTAATTTTTCAGACCTAAGACATGCGTTTGGCGCCGTCGATAAGGTAGGCAAATTCACTGTGTTCGATATCGGGGGCAACAAGTGGCGCCTAATTACCGTCGTGCATTATTCGAGCAGAAAAATTTATATCCGGGACGTACTGACGCATGAGCAGTACGATCAGGACAAATGGAAAAATGAGAGCTAGCGCAGACAGAAGTAAGGGCTTCGCCAGGCTCGTTCAGGCCTGGCAAGGCATTAGGGCGAAAGTCCCGGAATTCGGGCCGATTCGCAACGAACGTGCTCACGTGCGCATGAACGCCCTGATGGATTCGATCCTCAAGGAAGTGGGTGATGATGAGGATCACGAACTGGCGGATCTATTGGATATTGTGAGCACCCTTGTCGCCCAATACGAGAATGCCAATCGACTTGAGCTATCCCCCGTGGAGCCTCGGGAGGTACTTCGATTTCTTATGGAGCAGCACGGATTGCGGCAAAGCCATCTCGCGAAAGAGCTTGGCACGCAGAGTGTCGTGTCAGAGGTGCTAGCTGGTCAGCGAGAGCTCAATACCCGCCAAATTCGAGCATTGTCCAAGAGGTTCAAGGTTTCCCCGGCAGTATTCATAGCGCCCTGATTCTTGCCCAACGCAGGAGCAAGGTTTTTCTACAGCCCCTTGCTTGGTGCATAGCCGAGCCCGAAGGCGTCGGCCAGGAGCTCGTAGGAGCGCAGGCGCGAGGCGTAGTCCCCGGTAATGGTGAGCGCCATCAGCTCGTCGGCGCCGTAGCGCTCGGCGAGCGCGGTCAGCTCGCGCAGGCACCGCTGCGGCGCGCCGATCACCGCGCGCTCGCGCTGCGCGAGAACGTAGCGCCGCTCCTCGTCGGAGTACGCATGCCGCTCGGCCTCGGCGAGGGTCGGCACGGGGGTGTCGCGCCCGAGCGCCATGTGCAGCCGGCGCAGGTCGATGGATGTGGCGAGGCGCTCGGCTTCGGCGTCGTCGGCGGCGCAGATCACGAACACGCACACGATCGCCGCAGGCGCGGATTCGCGCGCCGAGGGCTGGAAGCGCTCGCGGTAGGCGCGCGTCACCCCATCGCCGCCGCGCGGGTTGATGAAATGGGCGAAGGCAAAGCGCAGACCGAGCTGCGCGGCGAGCGCGCCGCTGTAGTCCGACGACCCCAGCAGCCACACCTCGGGCGCCGTGTCGCCCCCGGGCTGCAGCCGCACGTGACGGTGCGGGTGGTCCTCGGGCAGGGCGCCGTCCAGGTGCGCGACCAGCTCCCAGACGCGCTGCGGGAAGTCCTCGGCGGTGGGCAGCTGACCGCCCCCGACCGCGTGCGCGGTGCGCGTATCGCCGCCCGGGGCGCGCCCGATGCCCAGGTCGACGCGGCCCGGGTACAGGGCTTCCAGCATGCGAAACACTTCGGCTATCTTGAAGGGGCTGTAATAGGGCAGCAGCACCCCCCCTGTGCCGATGCGCAGGCGCTTGGTCTCCGCTCCCAGGCGCGCGAGGAGCACCTCGGGGCAGGGGTCGGCGAGCGCCGCGATGGCATGGTGCTCGGCGAGCCAGTAGCGGTGGTAGCCGAGCCGCTCGGCGTGGCGCGCGAGCTCCAGCGTGGCGGCAACGGCCTCGGCCGGCGTATGCCCGGAGATGACCGGGGACTGGTCGAGGATGGAAAGCTTCGGGGACACGCCGCATTATCCCGTCCCGGCCGTAAGCCCCGGGCCGGCCGTTTCGACTCAAGTTCATGCGCATCGCCCTTGCCCTGCTTTGCCTGGCTGTGGGGTCCCAGGCCCACGCGCTGCAGTGCAGCGCAAGCTCCGGACCCCATACCGCGGCCCTGGTCGAGCTCTACACCTCGGAGGGGTGCAACAGCTGCCCCCCGGCCGACCGCTGGCTGCAGAGCCTGGGCGCGCGCGGCTACGCGCCCGGCCGCGTGGTGCCGCTGTCGCTGCACGTCAACTACTGGGACTACATCGGCTGGAAGGACCCCTTCGCCCAGCAACGCTTCACCGACCGCCAGCGCAAGCTCGCCCAAGTCATGCAGGCGCGCGTCATCTACACCCCGCAGGTGGTGCTGCAGGGCAGGGATTTCCGCCGCTGGCACTCGGGGGCGTTCGACGAAGCGCTCAAGGCGATCAACGCCCGGGCGCCGCGGGCAAAGATCGAGCTCAGACTGGAAGGCGGGCGCGCGGATGCCTTGCTGGCGGACGTGAAGGCCGAGCTGCTCGATCCCGCGCAGGCCGCCGACGCGGCCCTCTACCTCGCCAGCTTCGAGAACAAGCTCGTCTCCAGCGTCGCCGCGGGCGAGAACGAGGGGCGTACGCTGCAGCATGACTACGTGGTCTTCGAATGGGTGGGCCCGGTCTCGTTTGCCGATGGCAGAATCGCCGAGCGGCGCACCCTGCCGCTGGTTCCCAAGGCGATCCCCGCCCACTCCGGGGTGGCCGCCTTCGTGCAGAACCGGCGTACCGCCGAGGTTCTGCAGGCCCTGATGCTGCCCGCCTGCGGCGGGTAGGGGGCCGAATCCCGCTCTGCGGGCCCTTGCGGCCTTCGGTATCATTCGCCGAGACTCGATAGTTGGGGCGACCCGCCCGGAGGCAGCAGCCGTGCTCGCAACGCAGATACGCCAGAAGGACGGGATCTTCTATTTCGTCAGCTACCCCGCCAAGGAGCTATTGTCGAGGGTGAGATTCATAAGCCGCTTCTATGGCGAGGGCGAGCAGATCGCCCCCTCGCGCATCGCCCAGGACGACGACATCGCCCAGTTCATCGCGCGCATCGAGCGCACCGACCACGCCTTCCAGCGCTCGCTGTCGCAGGCCAAGGTGCGCCAGCTCCGGAACTTCTACGAGACCGCGGTGACGCAGCCGCCGATCCCCGGGACGGTGCTGCTCTTCACCTCCGAGACGCTGCGCTACCAGTCGGCGGCCGACGGCATGGGACACCTCTCGGAGCCGGGCGCCAAGTTCCTCATCATCGACGGCCAGCACCGCCTGGCGGCGCTGCACTTCTACATGCTGGACAAGCCCGCCGAGGCCGCGGCCATCCGCGTGCCCTGCATGATCTTCGACGGCAGGAGCGAGGACTTCTCCACCGAGATGTTCGTCATCATCAATTCCACGCCCACGCGCATCAACAAGAGCCACCTCGTGGACCTCTACGAGAAGGTGTCGTGGGCGGCGCCCGACCGCAAGTTCGCCGCGCGCCTGGTGGACAAGCTCTACAGCGAGGGCGACAGCCCCTTGCGCTACCGCATCAACCGCCTGGGCGGCCGCAGCCAGCGCGACAAGTGGATCCTGCAGGCGGAGCTGTTCAACGAGCTGCACCGCTGGGTGCGCACCGAGTGGCGCAAGATCCAGGTCACGGGCGGCAGCTCGAAGAACCTCGACAAGTACTACGGCGCGCTGCGCGACTTCCTGAAGGCGGCGAAGAGCGTCTTCGGCGACACCTGGGGCAAGGACAACTACATGGTCACCAAGCCCGTGACCCTGAAGGCCATGATCCGCGTGTGCACGGCGCTCGCACGCGAGGACGCCGAGCCCGCCGACGGGCGCCAGCAGCGCTGGGAGGAGCGGCTCCTGCCCTGGGGCGACCTGGTGCGCGAATTCCGCGAGGAAGGCTTCTACGAGCGCTTCGCCGCCAAGGGCGAGGTCGAGCGCGTGGCGCGCGTGCAGAAGGAATTGGCGCGCGCGGCGGGGATCGAGCTGAAGAAGGCCTAGCGCCGCTTTTCCCGCTGTCATACAATCTTGCCGATCGTATGACGGCTTCTCGTAACCTGCTTTCGGTCCGCCTCGATGCGGCACTCGCCGCTTCGCTGGAGCGCTATTGCGCGCAAACCGGGCGCACCCGCAGCCAAGTGGTGCAGCAAAGCGTCGCGCAGTATCTGCTTGCGGATGCCGGACCGACCTTGGGCAGCCTCGCGGAAGCCGTCCTGCCGCCTGCGCCGAAGACCCCGGGCGCGCCGCGTGCCCCCCGCCAGCAACGCTTCCGCGAGCACGTGCGTGCGAAGCGTCGTCGTTGATTCCGGATTCCTCATAGGGCTTTTCGACGACAGGGACCCACTGCATCGGCGGTGTCGGGATTTCCTCCGCGACTATCGTGGACGCTTCCTCACGTCGGAAGCCGTCCTTGCGGAGACCTTTGCACTTCTGTCGGTAGAACAGCAGCTTCGCTGCCTGGATTGGCTGGGGGACGCGGCGCAGATCGGCCTGCTCGTCGTGGACAGGACGCCCCTGGACTTCAGGGCGGTCGAAAAGCTGGTCCGCAAGTACGCGGACCAGCCGATGGATTTCGCGGACGCCTCCGTCGTGCTCCTCGCCATGCGAGCGGGGATCAGGGAGATCCTGACCGCCGACCAGCGCGACTTCTCCGTGTACAAGCTTGGAGGGAAGACGAGGTTCGTGGATCTTCTTCGCGGGGACTAGATCAACTTCTCGCTTGCGAACCGCGCAATTTCTGCCTCGGTAAAGCCCAGTCCCAAAAGCACCTGCGTGCTGTGCTGTCCCAGCGCCGGCACGTCGTCCATGCGCGGCTCGAAATCCGACAGGTTCAATGGCACCTTGGCCGCCCTGACGGGCCCCCCTTCGGTGCCGACCTCGCGCCAGCGATCGCGCGCGGCGAGCTGCGGATGATCCCAGAACTCCTGCATCGAGTTGAGGCGCGCATTGGCGATGCCTGCGCGCTCCAGGCGCTCGACGACCTGCTGCGCCGCCAGTGCGCCGAACACGCGCCCGATCTCGGCGTGCATCGCGTCGCGGTTGGCGACGCGCGCGGGGCTCGAGGAGAACCGCGGGTCCCTGGCGAGCGCCGCGTTTCCCAGGACCCGCTCGCAGAAGCGCGCGAACTCGCGCTCGTTCTGGATGCTGAGGAACACCGTCTTGCCGTCGGCCGCCGCAAACGGCCCGTAGGGGACGATGGTGGCGTGGTACGCCCCCGAGCGCGGCGGCGGCGAGCCGCCGTAGGCGGTGAAGTAGGCGGGAAAGCTCATCCACTCGCCGAGCGACTCGAACAGGGTGATGTCGAGCGTCGCCCCCACCCCGTCGCGCTCCCGGCGCAGCAACGCCGCGAGGATCGAGCTCATCGCATACATGCCCGCCGCGATATCCGCGACCGGGATGCCCGCCTTGGCGGGCGCATCGGGCGTGCCGGTGACCGAGAGCAGGCCCGCCTCGCACTGCACGAGCAGGTCGTAGGCGCGCTTGTCGGCATAGGGCCCGGCGGGCCCGTAGCCGGAGATGCCGCACCACACGAGGCGCGGATGGCGCGCACGCAACTGCGCCGCCCCGAGCCCGAGGCGCTCGGCGGCGCCGGGCGCGAGGTTCTGCACGAACACGTCGGCCGTGGCGAGCAGGCGGGCAAGGATCTTCTTCGCCTGCGCGTGCTTCACGTCCAGGGCGAGGCTTTCCTTGGAGCGGTTGGTCCAGACGAAATGCGAGGACAGGCCTTGCACCGTGCGGTCCATCGAGCGCGCCTGGTCGCCCACGCCGGGGCGCTCGATCTTGATGACGCGCGCGCCGAGCTCGGCGAGCTGGCGCGTGCAGAACGGCCCGGCGATCACCTGCTCCAGCGCCACTACCGTGACGCCGTCCAGCGGCCTTCTCACGTGAATTTCACCGTGAGGCCGGCGAGCGGCAGGCCTTCGATCTGTGTGCTCCAGGTCTCGCCCGCCTTCACGGGGTGCGCGTCGGTGAGCGTACCGGTGGACACGATCTCGTCCGCGTGCAGCTGGTCGAAGTCGGGCTGCAGCGCGAGCAGCTCGACCAGGTGGGCAAGGGAGTAGAGCGGGCTGTCGAGCACGTTGGCGCCGACGCCCTCGTCCACGGCCTTGCCGCCCTTCCGCAGGACGATGCGGGCGGCCGGCAGCAGCGCCTCCAGGTGCGGAATGCTTTCGACGGCGACCGGCGTGCCGAGGACGAGCCGCCCGTGCATCCCGTTCGCGGCGGTGCAATCGGGCAGCTTTATCTTCCAGTCCGGGTGGAAGCACTGCACGATCTCGAGCGAATGCGCGACCCATTCGATCGCGGCGAGGATGGCGTGCGCATCGTGCGAGCGCGGCGGCGGCGCCTTCAGCCCGAAGCAGATCTCGGCTTCGATGCGCGGCTGCGCGAGGCCCGCGAGCGGCACCTCGGCGCGGTTGTCCACGCTGCGGATCAGCGTGTGGTCGTAGACGAAGCCCCAGATCGGCTGGTGCACGCCGTAGCGCTCCCAGATCGTGCGGTTGGTGAAGCCGATCTTGCGCCCGAGCGGCTTCCAGCCGATGGTCAGGCGGTGCTGGTGCAGGCGCAGCATGGCGCGGTAGCCGGCGTCGGCGTTCAGCTTGGGGTAGCGCTCGCTGAAGGGCGGCGCGGTGTGGCCGCTCGCCGCCAGCTCGATCAGTTCCTCCGATACCTTCTTCAGCGTGGGGTCGGGCATGCGGAAAATTCTACCCTCGTGCGCCGGTTGCGCCGCTGCGTTTCGCGTGCCACATTAGCGCGCCGTGGAGGGGACTCTGACATGCCGGTGAAGCGCATGGACCATTTCACCATCCTCACCGACGACCTGCCGGCGACGCTGGCGTTCTATGAGGAGCATCTCAATCTCAAGCCCGGCGCGCGCCCGCCGTTCACTTTCCCGGGGGCCTGGCTCTACGCCGACGGCGGCCGCGGCAAGGACCCGATCCTGCACGTCGTCGCCGGCAAGGACCGGAAGCTGCTGGTGAAGGGCGTGATCGACCACATGGCCTTCTACGGCACCGGACTGGCCGAGACCCTGGCGAAGCTGAAGGCGAAGGGCGTCGCGTACGAGCTCCGCAAGCTCCCAGCCTACGGCACCTGGCAGCTCTTCTTCCACGATCCGAACAACGCCAAGGTCGAGATCGACTTCGACGCGGCGGAGCCGGGGCCCGCTTGAACCTCGTTCAGCGCATCGCCGGCATCGCGATCGGCCTCGTCCTGTTCGTCCTGGCGTTCATCTTCGCTTCCGTGATCCTCGCGGTCGCGGGCGGCATCGCGCTTGGCGTCTGGGCGTGGCTCGCGTGGAAGACGCGCAAGATGCGGCGGGAGGCGGAGAAGGGGAGAGGAACCGTCGTCGAGGGCGAGTACCGGGTGGAGAGAGAGACGCGGCGCATCGACGACGACGTGCGCTAGCCTCATGAACGTCCTCATCGTCGACGACCACCCGATGTGCCGCACGGCGACACGCTCATTGCCGAAGTCTGGGTCGGCAATCAGGACGTAGGCTTCGTGCGTCCGGGCTAGGGCGTGAAGCTCAAGCTCGCGGCCTTCCAGTTCCAGAAGTACGGAATGATTGAAGGAGTCGTTCGCCAGATAAGCGCCGACGCCACGGAGGCGCCCTCGGCGAATACGCGCTCGGACGCGCTCCAGGCGGGCATGCAGGTCTCGAGCGAGATCAACCTCGGCACACGCACGATCCTCGAATATGTGCTCTCGCCCGTGCAAAAGGCCTGGCACGAGGCGGGGCGGGAGCGCTAGAAAACCGGGGTCAGAGCCCGATTTTCCCGGCTCACGCCCGCCACGGATCCACGACCGGAACCTCCAGGTCTCCGAAGTGCCGCGCGTTGCGCGTCGCGAGCGTCGCGCGCCTGGCGAGCGCGATGCCGGCGATGAACGTATCGCGGGCATCGACCGGCCGGCCCCTGCGTTCTCGCGCCGCCGCCAGAGCGGCCGCCGCCGCGGCGGCGGGGCTGTCGAAGTCGAGGGTCCTGTTCTCCAGGTATTCCTCAAGCAAGCGCTCGAAATCGGACTGCAGGGCCCGGCGCCGGCGGCCCGCAGGCAGCCGGGCGATGCCGAAGCGCACCTCGAAGAGCGTCACCGCGGTAATCCAGATCGACTCGGCGGCCTGACGGTCCAGCCACTGCACCACGGCCCGGTCCGGCGCATTGGCCATCAGCGCCGAGAGCACGTCCGTGTCGAGGATGATCACTTGCCGAACTTGGCCGCTCGAGCCGGCTGCCCGCGCAGCACCGGCAGCGGCTGCGTGAGGCCGCGCCCGGCGAACAGCGCCGCGATGCGCGAGCCGAGCTTCTGCGGCACGCGGTACTCCTGCTTGACCGCGTCGCGCAGGATGTGGCGCACCTCTTCCTCCATGCTGCGCCCGCGGCGGGCGGCGCGGCGCTTGAGACGCGCCTTCACGTCCTCTTCCAGGTGGCGAACGATGAACTGGGCCATGCGCGTCTCCGCGTTCCGGGCAACTATGATATCACGATATCAAGGCCGGGCCTCCGCCAGCCGCCGCCGCTCGATGAGCTGCGCCGCCGCCACCACCGCCAGCAGCCCCAGCCCCGCGCCGTCGGTGTAGATCCCCGGCTTGATCAGGAACATCGCCGCGGCGAAGAGCAGGATGCGCTGCCACGTCGGCAGGAGCGCGAGCAGCCAGCCGTGCAGGCTCGAGGCGAGGCAGACGACGCCGACGATCGCCGTCGCCGAGGCGAGCACCACCTGGTGCCACTGCGCGCCCCAGTCCTTCACCACGAGGAGCAGCATCGGCTCGTAGACGAACATGAAAGGCACGATGTAGGCGGGGGCCGCCGCGCGCATGGCGGCGAAGCCCGAGGCCCACATGTTGGCCTTCGCCAGGCCCGCCGCGGCGAATACCGCGAGCGCCACGGGCGGCGTGATCGCCGAGAGGATGGCGAAGTAGAACGCGAACATGTGCGCCGCCGGCGTTACCGCGCCGAGCTTGATCACCGCCGGCACGAGCAGCGCCACCATCATGATGTACGCGGGCGTGGTCGGCATGCCCATGCCGAGGATGATGCCCGCCATGGCCGTGAGGATGAGCGCCAGGATGAGCGACTGCTGCGACAGCGCTTCCACCATCTGCGTGAAGACGATGCCCAGGCCCGTGATCGTGACGCAGCCGATGACGATGCCGGCGCAGGCGCAGGCCATGGCCACCGCGAGAGCGTTTCTCGCACCCTCGTCGAGCGCCTCGATCGCGGTCATCCAGCGAATCCCCTTGCGCGTCGTCGCCCGCAGGAGCGCGACCGGCAGGCAGGAGATCGCCGCCACCAGCGCGCAAAGCGGCGCGGAATAGCCGGCCATGAGCCCGAACAGGATGATGAGGATGGGAATGAACAGGTGCCCGCGCTGCAGCAACACGCGGCCGAGGAGCGGCAGCTCGGAGACGGGCACGCCCGCGAGCTTGTAGCGCTTCGCCTCGAAGTGCACGGCGCAGAACACGGCCACGTAGTAGAGCACCGCGGGAAGCACTGCCCACAGCGCGACCGTCGCGTAGGGCACGGCGAGGAACTCCGCCATGACGAAGGCGGCGGCGCCCATGATCGGCGGCATGATCTGGCCGCCGGTGGAGGCGACGGCCTCGACGGCGGCGGCGAAGGGCGGGCGGAAGCCCGTGCGCTTCATGAGCGGAATGGTGATCGGCCCGTCGACCATGACGTTTGCCACCGCGCTGCCCGAGACCGTGCCGAACAGGCTCGAGCTCACCACTGCGACCTTGCCCGGGCCGCCGGCATAGCGGCCGGTGATCGACATGGCGAAGTCCATGAACAGTTGGCCGGTGCCGCTTTTCTCCATGAAGGCGCCGAACAGCACGAACAGCATCACGTAGGAGGCCGACACGCCGAGCGTGGAGCCGAAGATGCCCTCGGTGGACAGGTAGATCTGCTCCCCCACGTTGGACATCGACACGTTGGTGAAGCCGACCGTGTAGGCGAGGAAGCAGATCGCGGTGAGCGGCAGCGCCCAGCCGATGACGCGGCGCGTCCCCTCGAGCACGACGAGCACCGCGACCACGGCGAAGAACTTGTCCCAGGCGGTCAGGTCGTCGATGTAGATGATGCGGTTGGTGAACGTCTCGTAGTGCAGGAATATCTGCAGCACCGCGCCCCAGCCGCCGGCGAGCAGCAGCAGGTCGAGCGCGCGCCAGCGGCCGCCGCCGCGATACGGGTAGAGCAGGAAAACCAGCGTCAGCGCGAAGAGCAGGTGCGTGCCGCGGAAGATCATCGCTTCCGGCGGCCCGAAGCCGGCGACGTACATGTGATACAGCGACATCGCCACCGCGATGCCGAGCACCAGCCAGTGCAGAGCCCGCAACACCGGCGTGCTCGCCGCCTTCTCTTCCGCCATGCTCCTCCCCGACGTGAAACGGGGCGGCCGCGCCGCCCCGCTTCGCCTGCGTGCGCGCGAGCGCTACATCGCTCCCGCTTCCCTGTAGAACTTGGCCGCGCCCTTGTGGAAGGGCACGCCGATGTCGAGCGCCATGTCCTTCGGCGTGATGCCGGAGATGGCCTTCACCACCGCCGCCATGCCGTCGACGTTGCCCGCCATGGTCTTGGTCATGCGGTAGACCGTGTCCTCGGGCAGGTCGCAGGCGACCACCACGTGGGTCGAGTAGCCGATGACCGCCACGTCCCTGTCCTGCTTCGGATAGGTGCCGGCCTTGATCGTCAGCTTGTTGTAGCCCGGGTTCATCCTCTTCAGCTCTCCCATGATCTTGTCGTCCACCGGGATCAGCTTCACGTCGCGCGCGCTGGCGAGGTCCATCACCGCCGAGGCCGGCGCCGTGGTGCCGAGCGTGAACACCTGCGCGTGCCCGTCCTTCATCATCGCCACCGATTCGTTGTAGCTGTTGAAATTGATCTTGGAGAGCGATTGATAGCTCAGGCCGTTCATCTTCAGAACGAGCGCTGTAAGCAGTTCGCCGGTGTTGCCTCTGGCCTGCGTCACCAGCGACTTGCCCTTCAGGTCGGATAGCGTGCTCACGCCCGCGCTGGCGAGCGCGACAACCTGGAAGTACTGCGGGTACAGGTTGGCGAGCTGGCAGACCTTGGTGACCTTCTTCGGGTAGGGCGCGCGCCCCTCCAGGCCGTCCACGGTGGTGCTCGAGTTGGCCAGGCCGATGTGCGCCTTGCCCTCGTCCACGCCGCGCACGTTGGAGATGCCGGCGCCGGGCGTCTGCTGGATCTGCAGCCCCGAGATGTTCTTCTCCCACATGCCTTTCAGCGCGCCGCCGAGCGGGATCCACGAACCGCCCTGCGGGCCGGTCATGAACGTGACTTGCTGGGCCGCCGCGGGCGCGGCGAACACGGCGCCCGCCGCGAGGACGAGCAGGGACATTCTGTGCTTCATGTACTCCTCCTGATTGAACGACTTGAAAGTCGGCGACAAATGATATCGCGACTCGCGTACAGAGGGATGCTGCGTCGCAGCAGACGAGCCTGGGCGATGGGCGAGCAGGAGCGCTGGTATGCCGAGCCTAGCCTCTAGTTGCGCAGCTTCCGGCCGTGGTCGGTGACCGCATCCAGAAACGCGCCGATGTCGCGATTCTGAAGTTCGTTACTCCTTGAGGAATTTCACAATTTCGTTGAAGAACTCGAAGCGCGGTTTCTCGAACAGCACGAAATGCGTCGCGTTGCGGATCAGGACGTGCTTTTTCACGGGGGCGTTGGTGAGGTCGCGCATCAGGCCCTCGCGGTCCTCGGGAAACGACCAGGTGTCGAACTCCCCGGCGATCACCAGTGTCGGGACGTAGATGGAGGAGGCGTTCCAGATGCGCCTCCCCGTCGCCTGCATGAAAGTGTCCTCCAGCACGCCGTTCGGCGCGCGCAGGCTGGGAGGGGTGCGCGATTCGCTGGTCGGGTCGGTTTTCAGCGCCTCGAGCGCGAACGCGTCGCGCGCCCCCTGCTCGCGGTAGCTTTCCTTGTCCGCAACCGGGATCTCGCCGTCCCAGCGCCCGTCGTTCGCCGCCTTGGAACCGAGCCGGTAGGCGCCGACGCCGTAGTTGAATTCCGTGGGCTTGCGCTTGTTCTGCAGGCCGGAGCCCGGGCCGAGGTTGGTATGCAGCGGAAACGCGTAGGCAGGCGCAAACATGACGAGCTTGCCGACCTTGTCACTGTGGAGCGACGCATAGTAGCCCGCGGTCATCGCGCCCCAGGACCAGCCGATCAGCGTCACTTTGTTGACGCCGTGCTTTTTCCTGATGTGGTCGACGGCGGCGCCGATGTCGCGAATGACGAGGTAGGAGCGCGACACGGGCCTGTTTTTCGCCGCCGGTTCATCCATCGCCTTCTCGCGCGTCGAATAGCCATAGTTCCGCTTGTCGAACATGTAGACGACGTAACCCTTGTCCACCATCCAATCCGCCCAGGAATAGTCCTTGTACTGCAGATCGAAATCCGGTGCCGAGGGAAAGGTCGCACCGTGGATGAACAACACGATGTTGTCGTCGGTGAAGCTCTTCTGACCCTCTGGCATCTTGCTGCGCACAAACAGCTTGATGCCCGGGTCGACGGCGTCGATGAAATAGTCCTGCTTGACCACGCCGGCATGCGCTGCCGGCGCGAGCGACAGCCACGCGAGAATCAGGAAAAGTCTTGACATGGGCCCTCCTCCCTTGACGACGGATCCTGTGCTTGCGGGAAGTCTACGCCTGATCACTCCCGGCCCGGGGGCGATGACGGCCGCGATGCAGGCGATGCTCAAGGATATCGGCTTGCCCGAGGACGCCGTGCGGTCCGAGGAGTTCTACGGCTATTAGGCGACGCGCGTCAGCACCGGCTTGCCGGCGAAGTGGGCGAGCAGGTTATCCACCTGCAGGTTGCCCATGGCAGTGCGCGTTTCCACGGTCGCGCTGCCGACGTGCGGCAGGAGCACGGCGTTGTCGAGCTTGAAGAATTCAGGCGGTACGCGCGGCTCGTCGGCGAACACGTCCAGGCCCGCCCCGGCGATCCTCTTTTCCTGCAGGTATTTCAGGAGCACGGGCTCGTCCACGACCGAGCCGCGCGCGATGTTGACCAGGTAGCCCTCGGGGCCGAGGGCGTCCAGCACTTTGGCGTTCACCAATTTGTCCGTCGCCGCGCCTCCGGGAGTGACGATCATGAGCACGTCGGCGTTCTTCGCCAGGGCAACTGGGTCCGCGTCGTAGGGGTAGGCGACGTCCTTTTTCCTGCGGTTGTGGTAGCGGATCTTCATGCCGAAGGCCTGCGCGCGCTGCGCGATGGCCTCGCCGATGCGCCCCAGCCCGAGGATGCCCATGGTCTTGCCGCCGAGGGAGCTGGTGAGCGGGTAGGCGCCCTTTGCCGCCCAGTGGCCGGCGCGCAGATAGCCTTCCGCCTGCGGGAACCTGCGCATCACGTTTACCGTGAGCGCCATCGCCGTGTCGGCGACGCAGTCGTTCAGCACGTCGGGCGTATTGGTGACGATGATCTTGCGCTTTTTTGCCGCATCGAGGTCGATGGCATCGACGCCGACGCCGAAATTGGAGATCAGCTCGAGCTTGGGCAGCGCGTCCATCAGCGCGGCGTCGGCGCCGGCCGGGCCGAACGTGGCCAGCCCGCGCACGCTCGGCGCGAGCTTTTTCAGGAACGCGGCGCGCTCGGCGGCCTCGTGCAGCTTGTGGCAGGTGAACTCCTGGTCCAGGCGCCGCTGCGTCGGTGCGAAGATTTTCGTCGTGACGATGATGTCGTTTTTCATGGCCTGAACCTTGCGAGCAGGTTTTCGGCGCCGCGCGCGAGCAGCCCGACGTCGGCGCCCACGGCGACGAACTGCGCACCGGCGGCGAGCATCTTTCTCGCGTCCGCCTCCACCGGCGACAGGTAGCCGGGCGCCTTGCCGCTACTGCGGATGCGGCGCACCGCGTCCTCGATCAGCGGCAGCACCGCGGGATTCGCGGTCTCGCCCGTGTAGCCCATCGAGGCGTGCAGGTCGGCCGGCCCGATGAAGATGCCGTCCACGCCGTCGATCGCCGCCACCTTCTCGATCTCGTCGAGGGCCGGCTGCGTCTCGAGCTGCACCAGGACGCAGATTTCCTCGTGCGCGCGCTTCGCGTAGTCCTTGATGCGCCCGAAGCGCGTGGCCCGCGTGGTGCCGGCCACGCCGCGCACGCCGGCGGGCGGGTAGCGCGTGCTCGCCACCGCCGACCGGGCTTCGGCCGCGTTTTGCACGTAGGGAATGAGCAGCGACTGCGCGCCCGCGTCGAGCACGCGCTTGATGGTCACCATGTCATTCCAGGGCACGCGCACGACCGGATGCGTCGCATACGGCGCCGCCGCCTGCAGCTGCGCGAGCAGCGATTCCAGGTCGTTCGGCGAATGCTCCATGTCGAGCAGGATCCAGTCGAAACCCGCGCCGGCGATCACTTCCACCGTGTAGTTCGAGGACAGGCTCGACCACAGGCCGAGCTGCGGCCGGCCTTCGCGCAGGGCGCGTTTGAACGCGTTCTTCGGCAGTTCCATGCAGGGGAGCGGGGCGGTTACCGGGTGCTGCCCGGCGATTCTACCGCGGGCAGCAAAAGGCGGCAGGAATAAGCGCCGCGGGCGCCGCGTTTCCCCCATGCGATGCGCGCAGGGCGACGCCCAGGGATGCTAGAGTGCTCCGCATGAGGCCGAGTGCGGCGCTGTTCCTGCTGTGGACGGCCGTCGCGAGCGCGGCGGAGGGCCTGTCGGTCGAAACCATGCGTCGCGGGTCGGCGGTCGAAGTCCGCGCGTACGCGCTGATCGAGGCCGAGTACGGCACGGTCTGGAGCACGCTGACCGACTACGAACACCTGTCCGAGTTCGTTCCCGGCATGAGCAGCAGCCGGGTGCTCGAGCACCGGGGCAACACCTGGATCGTTGAGCAGCGGGGTGTGACGCGGTTTCTGTTCTTTTCCCATCCTGTCGAGGTCACCGTGATCGCCACCGCGCGGCCGCCGCAGGCTCTCGACGTCCGCCTGTTGAAAGGCAACCTGAAGCGCCTGGATGGCGGCTACCGGGTGGAACAGGCGCGCGGCGGAAAGATCGCGCTGCGCTGGATCGGCCTGGTCGAGCCGCAGGCGCTGCCGCCGCTGCTTGGCGAGCTGGTCATGCGCGCGAATATCAGGGCCCAGTTTGCCGGCATGGTGCGCGAGATCGAGCGCCGCGAAGGCGAGCTGCGGCGCGGGCCGCGTCCCAAAGAGCAATGACGAGCCGGCTGGCGTTCCTGCTCGCGCCGCTGCTGGCGGCGGCCTGCGCGACGCTGGAGACTGCGCCGAGCGAGCGCCTTGGCGCGACCGATCCCGCGCTGCGCGAGTGCGCCGAGCGGTTCCGCGATCTCGATGCGCGCGTGGACGCGGAGGGCGTGCGCGACGCGCAGGCGCATCGCGTCGCGGGATTCCCGTACCTGCGCGCAAATCGGCTGCTCGCCTCGTTCCGCGAGGACGCCGCGCGGGACGCGGCCGTACTGCAGTCGCTTGTGGACCGCATGCAGGCGCTCGACTTCGCGGCGCGCGGGCACGAAAGCGCAAACCTGCGCGCCGGGTCGCCGCTCGAGCGCGCGCGCGAGTGCGGCGCGCTTCTGCGCCAGGCCGACCTCGCCGACGCGCGCTTACGGGAGCAGCTCCTCGAGCGCGCCGCGGTGCCGGACGACTACTTGACGGCGAGCCGCGTGCTCGGGCTCTACGCGCTCACGAAATGGCCCTTCATGGCCGGGGTGCAGAGCTACCAGGACGGCGTGCGCGCCGCGTTCCGCCGGGAGCTCGCGCCGCCTCCGGGGGGAACGGTAGTGCGCCTCGGCCCGCCCGGCGCGCCGCCGGTGGCGCGGAGCGCGCTGGCGTCGATGATCGAGCGCGCTTCCGAGAACGCGCTCGGCATTCCCGAGCCGCACGGGGATGCGCTCGACGCGCTTTTTGCCGCGCACGCACCGGTGTTCGAGATCGAAATCGCGGGCGCCTACGACCGTCCCGGCGCGCTCGTCTGGCGCCAGGGCGAGCCCGTACCGGCGGTCGAGGCAAGCGAGCCGGTCGTCTACCGCAGGATAGCGTGGACCCGCTACCGCGGCCGCGTGCTGCTGCAGCTGGTGTACACGATCTGGTTTTCCGAGCGGCCGCCCGAGTCGGCGGGCGACATCTTCGCCGGCAAGCTCGACGGGGTGACCTGGCGCGTGACACTGGCCCCGGACGGCGAGCCGCTCGTCTACGACACGATGCACCCGTGCGGCTGCTTCCACATGTTCTTTCCTACGCCGCGCGCCGAGCCCGTGCCCGCGCCCGGCAGCGCCATGGAATGGATGTTCGCGCCTCAATCGCTGCCCGCCGTCGAGGAAGGCGAACGCCCGGTGGTGCGCGTCGCCACGCGCACGCACTACGTGGAGCGCGTCGGCATGACGCGCGAGCGCGACTTCGACGCACGTTACGCGCTGCGGGCCTACGACGAGCTGCGTGCGCTGCCGCTGCCCGGCGGCGGGCGCCAGAGCATCTTCGGGCCGGACGGGATCATCCCCGGCACCGAGCGCGCCGAACGGTTCCTCTTCTGGCCGATGGGCATCCCGTCGGCGGGCGCGATGCGGCAGTGGGGCCACCATGCGACGGCGTTCGTCGGCCGGCGGCATTTCGACGACGCCGACCTGCTGGAGAAGCGCTTCGTCCTGCAGTTGCGGTGAGCTTCGCCCTTCAGTGGATCTCGGGCTCCGCGGTCGGCGCCGTGCCTTCGAGGAAATCGAAGTCGCAGCCCTCGTTCGCCTGCTTCACGTGGCGCGAGAAGATGGCGCCGTAGCTGCGCTCGTAGCGGGGCGGCGACCGTTTCCAGGCCGCCTTGCGCTTCGCCATTTCCGCCTCTGAAATCTTCAGGTTGAGCAGCTTCCTCTCGACGTCGAGCTCGATCAGGTCGCCGTTCTGCGCGAAGGCGAGCGGGCCCCCGACGTAGGCTTCGGGCGCGACGTGCAGGATGCAGGTGCCGTAGCTCGTACCGCTCATGCGGCCGTCGGAGAGGCGCACCATGTCCTTCACGCCCTGCTTCACGAGCTTCTTCGGCATCGGCAGCATGCCCCATTCGGGGAAGCCGGGGCCGCCGAGCGGTCCGGCGTTCTTCAGCACCAGCACGCAGCTTGCGTCCACGTCGAGGTCGTCGCGATCGATGCGTGCCGCCATGTCGTTGTAGTCCTCGAACACCACCGCGCGGCCGGTGTGGCGCATGAGCTTCGGATCGGCGGCGCTGGTCTTGATCACCGCGCCATCGGGCGCGAGCGAGCCGCGCAGCATGACGATGCCGCCCGAAGCCTTCAAGGGCTTCCCGCGCGGCAGGATGACATCGGGGTTCCACACCTTCGCGCCCTCGATGTTCTCGCCGAGCGTCCTGCCGTTCACCGTCTTCGCCGAGAGGTCGAGGAGATCGCGCAGCTCGTGCAGCAACGCGCGCAGGCCGCCGGCGTAGTAGAAGTCCTCCATGAGGTACTTCGCGCCCGAGGGCCGCACGTTGGCGATCACCGGCGTTTTCGCGCTGATCTCGTTGTAGCGCTCGAGCGGAAACGCGAGGCCCGCGCGACCCGCCATCGCCACAAGGTGAACGATGGCGTTGGTCGAGCCGCCCATTGCCATCAGCGTGGTAATGGCGTTGTCGAACGAGCCGTGCGAGAGGAAGTCTCCGGGCTTCAGGTCCTCCCACACCATCTCGACGATGCGCTTGCCGGTGAGCGCCGCCATCCTCGCGTGGTTCGAGTCCGGCGCCGGGATCGACGAATACCCGGGCAGGGTGAAGCCGAGCGCTTCGGCGAGCGACATCATCGTCGCGGCGGTGCCCATCGTCATGCAGGTGCCCGGCGAGCGCGCGATCGAGTCCTCGATCTCGTTCCAGTCGCGCTCGGCGATGCGCCCGGCGCGCAGCTCGTCCCAGTACTTCCACGTGTCCGAGCCCGAGCCCAGCGTCTGGTCGCGCCAGTGGCTGTTCAGCATCGGGCCGGCGGGCAGGTAGATCGCCGGCAGGTTCATGCTCGTCGCGCCCATGATGAGCGCGGGCGTGGTCTTGTCGCAGCCGCCCATCAGCACGCAGCCGTCCACCGGGTAGGACCGGAGCAGCTCTTCCGTCTCCATGGCCAGGAAATTCCGGTAGAGCATGGTGGTCGGCTTCTGCATGGTCTCGGCGAGCGCCATCGCCGGCATCTCCAGCGGAAAACCCCCCGCCTGCCACACGCCGCGCTTCACTTCCTCGGCCCGTTGGCGGAAGTGCGTGTGGCAGTGGTTGATGTCCGACCAGGTGTTGATGATGGCGATGACGGGCTTGCCGGCGTAGTCCGAGCGGTCGTAGCCCATCTGCGCGATGCGCGAGCGATGGCCGAAGGCGCGCAGGTCCTTGACGCCGAACCAGCGGTGCGAGCGCAGCTCCTCGGGGCGCTTGTTCTTCATTGTGCGACGGGTTCACGCGGCTTGTTCAACGCGACGCCCGTCAGGCGCTCGAGCTCCTCGAAGGACAAGCCCTCGACGATGTCGACGACGTGAAGCCCATCGGGCTTCACGTCGATCACCGCGAGGTCGGTGTAGATGCGGTTCACGCAGCGCGCCCCGGTGAGGGGATAGGTGCAGCGCTCGACGATCTTCGACTTTCCGTCCTTGGTGAGGTGCTCCATCATTACCAGGACGTTTTTCGCTCCGACCGCGAGATCCATCGCGCCGCCGACCGCGGGAATCGCATCCGCCCCGCCGGTGTGCCAGTTGGCGAGGTCGCCCTGCGCCGAGACCTGGAAGGCGCCGAGCACGCAGTAATCGAGATGCCGGCCGCGGATCATGCCGAAGGAATCGGCGTGGTGGAAGAACGCTCCGCCTTTCAGCATCGTCACCGGCTCCTTGCCGGCGTTGATCAGGTCCTCGTCCTCGGCGCCAGGCGCCGGGCGCGGGCCGATGCCGAGCACGCCGTTTTCGCTGTGCAGCATGATCTCGCGGTCCTTCGGCAGGTAGTCGGCCACCAGCGTCGGCAGGCCGATGCCGAGGTTCACGTAAGCCCCGTCGGGGATGTCGCGCGCGAGGCGCGCGGCGATCTGCTTGCGGTCGAGTCTTTTCATGCGGCCTTCCTCAGCGGCGCGATGCGCACGACGCGCTGCACGAAGACGCCGGGGGTCACCACGATCTCGGGATCCAGATCGCCGAGCGCAACCGTCTCACGCACCTGCGCCACCGTGACGCGGGCGGCAGCGGCCATGATCGGGCCGAAATTGCGCGCCGTCATGCGGTAGGTGAGGTTGCCCCAGCGGTCGGCGCGATCGGCCTTGATCAGCGCGTAGTCGGCGTGGATCGGGTACTCGAGCACGTAGTCGATGTCGCCGATGCGCCGCGTTTCCTTCCCCTCGGCGAGCAGGGTGCCGAACGCGGTCGGCGTGTAGAACGCGCCGATGCCCGCGCCCGCGGCGCGGATGCGCTCGGCGAGCGTGCCCTGCGGCACGAGCTCGAGCTCGAGCTCGCCGGCGCGGAACGCCTTGTCGAAGTGCCAGGAATCGCTCTGGCGCGGGAACGAGCACAGGATCTTGCGCACGCGCTTCGCGCCGATGAGCGCCGCGAGCCCCGCGTCGGCGTTTCCCGCGTTGTTGTTCACCACCGTGAGGCCTTTCGCGCCCTGCGCGATGAGCGCGTCGATCAGCTCGGCCGGCATGCCGGCGTTGCCGAAGCCGCCGATCATCACCGTGGCACCGTCGGGTACGTCGGCGAGCGCTTCCTCGGCGGTGGCGATGAACTTGTCGATCATGGGCGGCGAAAACGGGTGCGCGCCATTATAAACTCGCGCCCATGGCCAACTCCCGAGTATTCCAGGCCGCGCCGCTCGCGCGCGCCGTCGAGGCCATCGTCGCCGCCGGCGGCAGCGACGCGCGCGAAGCGAAGCTGGTCGCCGACAATCTCGTCGCCGCCAACCTCACCGGGCACGACTCGCACGGCATCGGCATGATCCCGCGCTACGTCGAGTCGCTGCAGGAAGGTGGCCTGCAGCCGAACCGCCATCCCGCCGTGAAGTTCGACGGCGGCGCGCTCGTCGCGCTCGACGGCCAGGCGGGCTACGGGCAGGTGATCGGGCTGGAGGCGACCGCGATCGCCATCGAGCGCGCCAAGGCGCACGGCGTGTGCGTCATGGCGCTCGCCAACTCGCACCACCTGTGCCGCATCGGCCAGTGGGCCGAGCAGGCGGTGGCCGAAGGCCTCGTGTCGATCAGTTTCGTCAACGTGATCTCGCGCTCGATCGTCGCGCCCTTCGGCGGCAGCGACGCGCGCTTCGGCACCAACCCCTGCACCATCGGCATCCCGCTCGCCGGGCAGCCGCCGTTCATCCTCGACATGGCGACCAGCGGCGTGGCGCAGGGCAAGGTGCGCGTCGCGCACAACAAGGGCGAGAAGCTGCCGCCCGGCCTGCTGCTCGACGACCAGGGCAATCCGACCATCGAGGCGCGCTTCGGCGTGATCGAGCCCTTCGGCGCGCTCACCACCTTCGGCCTGCACAAGGGCTACGGGCTCGCCGTCGTGTGCGAGCTGCTCGGCGGCGCGCTTGCGGGCGGCGGCACCTGGCACACCGCCGACCGCTCGAAGAAGCGCGTGCTGAACGGCATGCTCACGATCCTCATCGACCCGCGCAAGCTCGGCACCGCGGACGTGTTCGAGCGCGAGGCGCGTGCGTTCATCGCGTGGGTGAAGCAGTCGCCGCCGGCGCCGGGCAGCGATGGCGTGCGCATCGCGGGCGATCCCGAGCGCGAGACGCGCGCGCGGCGCAGCCACGACGGCATCGCCGTCGACGCCACCACGTGGCAGGAGATCCGCGCGGCTGGCGCCAAGCTGGGCGTGGCGGGCGGGCGCCTGGACAGCTTGGCCGACGGCTAAGCATTCCGTTGTTCTAAGAAGGCACTTTCAGTAGTTTTTATAAACTACTGATATATAGTGCATTTCAATTTCAAGAAACACCCCCAGGAAACGTAGCTAAGTCATTGTCAGGCAAAAAGAATTGCCTTGACCGTCGCCCCTTTTGTCGCATAGAGTGGAAAAACGTAGAAAAAAGTGGCGAAACACGGGGAGGCGTCGCTCTTGCCCCCGTACGCCTTGGAGAAAACGGGGCATGGGTGAAACGTTTCACGGCGCAACGGTGGTCACGCTGGACGCAAAGTGCCGGCTCGCCATCCCCACGCGCTATCGCGCCGCGCTGCTCCCCGACGCGAAGCATCTGGTGCTCACCGCGCACCCTGAGGGCTGCGTGCTGCTGTATCCGCCCGCGGCCTGGGAGCCGGTGCGCACGCAGGCGCAGTCTTTTCCCAGCTTTCATCCGCAGGCGAGCTGGTGGAAGCGGCTGCTCCTCGGTTTCGAGGAGCACGTGTCGCCCGACGGCTCGGGTCGCATCCTGCTCTCGGGCGCGCTCCGGCAGCACGCCCGGCTCGAGCGCGACGCCATGCTGGTCGGGCAGGGCCACTACTTCGAGCTCTGGGACTCGGGCCTGTGGAACTCCAAGCTCGCGCAGGCGCTCGCCGGGCCGGCCAGCGCGCCTCCCGGCATGGAGGACTTCTCGCTGTGAACGCGGGCGCGCCTGGCGATGAGTGCAGCCGCCGGCACGCATCGTCCCGTGCTCGCCGCCGAGGCGCTCGCCGCGCTGGCGATCCGCGCGGACGGCACCTACGTGGACGGCACCTTCGGGCGCGGCGGGCACAGCCGCCTGATCCTCGAGCGGCTCGGCCCGCAGGGGCGCCTGATCGCGCTCGACCGCGATCCGCAGGCGGTGGCCGCGGCGCGCGCCATCGCCGATGCGCGCTTTTGCATCACGCACGCGCCCTTCAGCGCGCTCGCGCAAGCACTGGACAAACAAGGTGCGGCGCTCGCGCAGGGGATGCTGTTCGACCTCGGCGTGTCCTCGCCGCAGCTCGACGACCCGCAGCGCGGCTTCTCGTTCCGCGCCGCGGGCCCGCTCGACATGCGCATGGACCCGTCGCAGGGCACCAGCGCCGCCGAGTGGCTGGTGGCGGCCGAAGAAAACCAAATCAAAGAGGTCATCCGGGGGTATGGGGAAGAACGGTTTGCTAAACAGATTGCAGCGGCGATTGTTGCTGCTCGCCGGCACGCGCCCCTCCGCACGACCCGCGAACTTGCCGATCTCGTGGGTACGGCGGTCCGCACACGGGAGCCGGGCCAGGATCCGGCGACGCGCACCTTTCAAGCTCTACGGATT
>JBBDXL010000105.1:0-25997 GCA_040902335.1 Burkholderiales bacterium | reverse complement strand
TCGTCAGGCGCGCGGCTTCCTGCAGGGCGACGGCCTGCGCGAGCTCGGCCACCGAGAGCCCCGAGAGGACTGCGAGCGCGGTGCGCGCGCCCACGCCCGCGATGCGGATCAGCTGCCGGAAGGCCGCGCGTTCCTCGAGCGTGTGGAAGCCGTAGAGCGCCTGCGCATCCTCGCGCACCACGAGGTGGGTGTGAAGCGTGACGCAATCGCCGGTGGCCGGCAGGCTGTAGAAGGTGCTCATCGGCACGTCCACCTCGTAGGCGACGCCGTTGCAGTCGACCATCACCTGCGGCGGGTGCTTCGCGACCAGCTTGCCGGTGAGCCGGCCGATCACCCGAGCCTCCCGCGCTTCATGCGCAGACCGCGCATCGGCAGGCGGCCGAGGCGCGCGCCGTGCGCGTGGCAGATGGCGCAGGCGAGCGCGTCGGCCGCGTCCGGGCTGGGGTCGCCCGCGAGCGCGAGCAAGCGCTTCACCATGTGCTGGACCTGGGACTTTGCCGCCTGGCCGTTGCCGACCACCGCCTGCTTGACCTGCAGGGCGGTGTACTCCGCGACCGGCAACCCGGCGAGAACCGCGGCGCAGATCGCAGTGCCGCGGGCCTGCCCGAGCGCGAGCGTCGACTTCGGGTTGACGTTGACGAACACCTTCTCCACCACCACCTGCTGCGGGCGGTGCGCCGCGATCACCTCGTTCAGGCCTTCGAGCAGCGTCTTCAGGCGCTCGGCGAGCTCGCCGCGGCCCGATTTCACGCAGCCGCTGGCGACGTAGCCGAGGCGCTGGCCGTTCTGGTCGATGACACCGAAGCCCGTGACCTGCAAGCCGGGATCGATGCCCAGGATCCTCACGCGTCCTCGAGCGCCGCGGTGGTGTACACGTCCTGCACGTCGTCCAGCGACTCGAGCGCATCGAGCAGGCTGCGCATGCGCTGCGCGTCGGCTCCGGCAAGCGCGGCTTCGCTGGTCGGTTTCAGCGTGACCTCGGCGAGCTCGGGCTTGAGCCCCGCTTTCTCCAGCGCCGCGCCCACGGCATGGGAATCGCCGGGTGCGCACAGCACCTCGATCGAGCCGTCATCGTTCGCCACCACGTCCTCGGCGCCAGCGTCGAGCGCCGCCTCCATGATTTTCTCCTCGCTCGCGCCGGGCGCGAACACGAACAGCCCGCAGTGCTTGAACAGAAACGCCACCGAGCCGTCCGAGCCGAGATTGCCGCCGTGCTTGGTGAACGCGTGGCGCACCTCGGCCACCGTGCGCGTGCGGTTGTCGGTGAGGCAATCCGCGATTACCGCCGCGCCCCCGGGGCCGTAGCCCTCGTAGCGCACCTCCTCATAGGACACGCCTTCGAGCTGGCCGGTGCCGCGCTTGACGGCGTTCTGCACGCTGTCCTTCGCCATGTTCGCCTCGCGCGCCTTGTCCATCGCGAGGCGCAGGCGCGGATTGGCCGCCGCGTCGCCGCCGCCCAGCTTCGCGGCGACGGTGATCTCCTTGATCAGGCGCGTGAACACCTTGCCCTTCTTGGCATCGGCCGCGGCCTTGCGGTGCTTGATGTTCGCCCATTTGCTGTGACCGGCCATGCGACAATTTTACCCGTGCGGCCGCGTGCCGTAAGTCCAGAACCCGGAGCAAAGGCAGGACACCATGGATCTCGGCATCAAAGGCAGGAACGCGCTCGTGTGCGCGGCATCCAAGGGGCTCGGCAAGGGCTGCGCGCTGGCGCTTGCGCGGGAGGGCGTCAACGTCGTCATCACCGCGCGCGGCAAGGACGCGCTGGAGGCGACCGTGGAGGAAATCCGCAAGGCGACCGGCGCGAAAGTCGTCGCCGTCGCGGGCGATATCACCACGCCCGAAGGCCGTGCGCAGGCGCTCGCCGCCTGCCCCAGCCCCGACATCCTCGTCAACAACGCCGGCGGCCCGCCGCCCGGCGATTTCCGCAACTGGTCGCGCGAAGACTGGATCAAGGCGCTCGACGCCAACATGCTGACGCCGATCGAGCTCATCAAGGCGACGATCGACGGCATGATCGCGAAGAAATTCGGCCGCGTCATCAACATCACCTCGGGCGCGGTGAAGATGCCGATCGCCGAGCTCGGCCTGTCGAACGGCGCGCGCACGGGATTGACCGGTTTCGTCGCCGGGCTCTCGCGCCAGGTGGCGCAGCACAACGTCACCATCAACGGGCTCCTGCCGGGGCCGTTCGACACCGACCGGCTGCGCGCCAACATGGAGTTCAACGCGAAGAAGCTGGGCACGACGGCCGCGGAGCTCGCGAAACAGCGCGCCAACGCCAATCCGTCGAAGCGCTTCGGCACCATCGAGGAGTTCGGCGCGGCCTGCGCTTTCCTCGCCAGCGTGCATGCCGGCTACGTCACGGGGCAGAACCTGCTCATGGACGGCGGCGCGTTCCCGGGCACCCTGTAGTCCGGCGTTAGAATTCCGGTTTCTGCCAGCGAGGTATCCCATGAACGCCCCCTCCCGCGCCGGCCTGCCGGCGCTCCCCCTGAAGGACCCGAAGCTGTTCTGCGAGCAGTGCTACATCGGCGGCGCCTGGACGGGCGCCGCGGGCGGCAAGAACTTCGCCGTGCGCAATCCGGCGAGCGGCGCGCAGCTCGGCACCGTTCCCGACATGGGCGCGGCCGAGGCGAAGCAGGCGATCGCCGCGGCCGAGGCCGCCTTGCCCGCCTGGCGCGCGAAGACCGGCAAGGAGCGCTCGGCGATCCTGCGCAAGTGGAACGACCTGATCCTCGCCAACCTCGAGGACCTGGCGCTGATCCTCACCAGCGAGCAGGGCAAGCCCCTTGCCGAGTCGAAAGGCGAGGTCACCATCGGCGCCGCCTACGTCGAATGGTTCGCGGAGGAAGCCAAGCGCATCTACGGCGACACCATTCCCACGCCCTGGGCCGACCGCCGCATCCTCGTGGTGAAGCAGCCGGTAGGGGTGTGCGCGGCGATCACGCCGTGGAACTTCCCCCACTCGATGATCACGCGCAAGGTGGCGCCAGGCCTGGCCGCCGGCTGCACCGTGATCCTCAAACCCGCCGAGCAGACACCGTACTCCGCGCTGGCGCTCGCCGAGCTCGCCGAGCGCGCCGGCTTTCCCAAGGGCGTGCTGAACATCATCACCGGGGATGCGCCCGCGATCGGCGGCGAGCTCTGCGCCAACCCGGCGGTGCGCAAGATCTCGTTCACCGGATCGACCGAGGTCGGGCGCCTGCTCATGAAGCAGGCCGCGCCGACAGTGAAGAAGATCTCGCTGGAGCTCGGGGGCAACGCGCCCTTCATCGTGTTCGACGATGCCGACATCGACGCGGCCGTCGAGGGGGCGATGGTTTCCAAGTACCGCAACACCGGGCAGACCTGCGTCTGCGCCAACCGGCTCTTCGTGCAGGACGGGGTGTATGACAAGTTCGCCGAGAAGCTGGCGCAGAAGGTGAAGGAGCTGAAGGTCGGCACCGGCACCGAGGCGGGCGTGACCCAGGGGCCGCTGATCGACAACAACGCGCTGGCGAAGGTCGAGGAGCACGTCGCCGACGCCCTCGCCGGCGGCGCGAAAGCGCTCACCGGCGCGAAGCGCCATGCGCTCGGCAAGACCTATTACGAGCCGACCGTGCTCACCGGCGTGAAGCCCTCGATGAAGATCTTCCGCGAGGAGACCTTCGGGCCGGTGGCGCCGCTCTTTCGCTTCAAGACCGACGACGAGGTGGTCGAGCTCGCCAACCGCACCGAGTACGGGCTGGCAGCGTACTTCTACAGCCGCGACATCGGGCGCTGCTGGCGCGTGGCCGAGCAGCTGGAGTACGGCATGGTCGGGGTGAACAGCGGCCTCATCACCACGGAAGTCGCGCCCTTCGGCGGCGTGAAGCAGTCGGGGCTCGGGCGCGAAGGCTCGAAGTACGGCTGCGAGGAGTTCGTGGAGGTGAAGTACATCTGCATGGGCGGGGTGTAGCGGAAGGGGCTATCCGCGCTTCTTCTGGTGGGGGCTCGGCGCAGCCCCATCTTCGCGCCCGGATTGGAGATCACAGACTGTGATCTCCAATTCTCGAATTCCCTCGCCGAAAGCCGAAACATGAAATCGGGTGGGAAGCGCTCCGTATTGCGCTTCCACAGCCTGATTGAGTGCCCGGGTCTGCACTCCGTAGAGCGCAGCCAGGTCGGCGTCAATCAGGACCCTGTGGCCTCGAACAAGAAGGATGCGATTGCCGATATGCTCGAGCGGATCCGGAGATCTTGCGGCAGCAGGCGGCATGGCAGATGGGGGAATGCGGGCGACGTCCGTCGCCCATCCGCGAATAACGCCTGGCTCGTGCCGCGGTTGACCAAAGCGCTAGCCGAGCTTTAGCCGCATCGCCAGCATCGAGGAGGGCGCGAAGCCCAGCTTGCGGTAGAGCGCCTGCGCGCGCGCGTTGTCGCCGTCGGTGAGGAGCATCACGCGCAGCGCGCCGTCGGCGCGGGCTTGCTCGAGCACGTAGGCGAGGAGCGCTTTTCCGACCCCGCGCCGGCGATGCTCGGGGTGCACGATGCAGTCCTCGAGCCCGGCGACCTTGCCGCCCTCGGCGGTGCTGGTGGTGAAGTGCAGCGCGGCCATGGCGATGGCCTTGCCTCCTTGGCGCGCGACGTAGATCCGCGCTCGCGAAGGGTCCGCGAGGATCAGCTCGAGCGCGCGGCGCTGCCTCGCTGGATCGGGCGAGAGCTCGTGCTCCTGGGTGAAGAGGATGCCCAGCAGCTCGACCAGCTGCGGTACATCGTCCGGCGCCGCCGTGCCCAGTTCCATGTCCGGTCAACGAAGAGGCTTCGGTTCGTCCGAGAGCGACCTGAGGTACGCGATCAGCGCAGCCCGCTGCGGCGGCGCGGCGATGCCGCGGAACTCCATCTTCGTGCCGGGCACGAACGATCGCGGATTCGCGAGATAGCTGTCGAGATCCTCGTAGGTCCAGCGGCCGCCCAGGGCTCGCAAAGGCTCCGAGTACTCGAAGCCGGCAACGGCGGCCTTCGGCCTGCCGACAATGTCCCAGAGCGGTGGGCCCTGCCTGGCCTGCTCGGGGTGCTTCGTCAGCTCATGGCACACGGCGCACGCCGCCGCCGTGTCCCGGCCTGCGGCGGGGTCAGCCGACACGATCAGCCCAGCCACGGGTTCGGCACGAACCGGACGCGCACCAGAGGATCTCAGCAGCTCCGCTATCGCCGCCTGACCGCGTCGGAGCGCTGTATGCAGCGGCGGGCCGACGCCGTCATCCGGCAGGTTGGGATCCACGCCGGCCTCGAGCAAACCGCGCACGACGCCGAGATGTCCATGGCGGATCGCGGCATGAATCGGCGTGCCGGTCGAGCCGAAGGGACCGGACGCCGGGCGCCGTGGATCGCCGCCGGCAGCGAGGAGCCGGGCGACGACTGTCGCGTGGCCTTCACCTGCGGCGAGGTACAGGGGCGTGGCGCCGCCGCCGTCGGTCGCGTCGACCTGCGCGCCGGCGGCCAGCAGCCGTTCGACGGCTGCAAGATCGCCGCGCCGCGCGGCGTCGTGGAGCTCGGCGGCGGAAGCCTCCCACGCGAGCAGAAGTGCGAGCGCGAACGGGACAACCCAGCCCATCGCGCAACGATACTCTTTACACGTTGAACCGAAAGTGCATGACGTCGCCGTCGCGCACCAATCGATCTACCTGCCCAGATACCCGTAGTTGCGCCCGCTGCGCGAAAAATTAGGTGTAGACCAGTGCAGTTGTTGGGTGGGTCCTCCTCCAAACCAGGTCGGAACCCCCTCGTTCTTCGGCCCATGCTTCTATGCGCGAACTTAGTTCTCTCGGGACTGGGTTACACGCGCGCGGATTGAGAAAGATACTGAACGAAGATTCCGACGGGAAAGACGCATTGATCGGGTCGGCGGACAAGCGCGCGCGAGGGGTATGCGTTCTGGGTGTGCATCAACAAGTATCGCGGTGCCCCAGATCTACGGAATCAAGCAGCCTTGCGCCCATTCGCTGCCGGCGTGAAATACCCTTCCTTTACAGCGTCAAGGAAGACCACCGCCACCAACTCACCGTCATCGGCGTAGCTCTTATGGATGTGCCAGCTCTCGGAGGTTTCGCGCGCGATGGGCTTATCCGAGAAGCGCACTTCCAGGATGTCGTCGTCCTTCCAGTAGGTCGCGTGCATCATCTGCCCTCCGGGTCGAAGTGGTGCATGACGGTCTTGACAATCAGGGCGTCAGCTAAAAGGGCTGCCACGCACAACAGGTTGTCGTCGCGTCCCTCGACCGCTTTCCAGATCCAGCAATGACCTTGCGCGCTTTCCCGCAATGTGCCTGTCTCGATCACGTCCAGCAGTGTTTCCACCGGGATTTTACGCTCTGCCGCCCGGGCCAGCGCGTGGTCCGTCAGCCAGACCCGTCGTTGGAAGCGTTCGCTCCCGTGGGGGCCAGTGCTCACGTCGCCCTTGCACTCAGGGGAACCACGCCCCAGCCGGTGGAGATCGCGTCGAGGTAGTCGGCCAATTCCGGCTTCACACGTTGAACCTGAAGTGCACGACGTCGCCGTCGCGCACCAGGTAATCCTTGCCCTCGACACGCAGCCTTCCGGCCTCCTTCGCTCCCTGCTCGCCGCCGTGGGCGACGAAGTCGTCGTAGGTCGCGACCTCGGCGCGGATGAAGCCGCGCTCGAAATCCGTGTGGATCACGCCCGCGGCCTGCGGCGCGGTGGCGCCCTGCGGCACAGTCCAGGCGCGCACTTCCTTCGGCCCCGCCGTGAAGTAGGTCTGCAGCCCGAGCAGCGCGTAGGCGGCGCGCGCGAGTCGATTCAGCCCCGGCTCCTCGAGCCCCGCATCCGCGAGGAACACCTTCTTGTCCGCCTCGCTCATGTCGGCGATCTGCGCTTCGAGCGCGGCGCAGATCGCCACCACCGGCGCGCCCTCCTGCTTCGCGTAGGCCTCGACCTTTTCGAGCAGCGGGTTGTCGCGAAAGCCGTGCTCGGCGACGTTGGCCACGTACAGGGTGGGCTTCATGGTGAGCAGAAAGTAGGGCTTCAGCACCGCGAGTTCTTCCTTCGACCAGTCCACCGAGCGCGCCGGGCGGCCCGCATCGAGCGCGGCCTGCGCCTTTTCCAGCACCGCCACCAGGCGCTGCGCCTCCTGGTCGCCGCCGGTCTGCGCCACCTTCGAGTACTTCTGCAGCTGCTTGCCCACCGACTCGAGGTCGGCGAGCGCGAGCTCGGTGTGGATGGTCTCGATGTCCGACACCGGGTCCACCTTGCCGGCGACGTGCACCACGTTCGGGTCCTCGAAGCAGCGCACCACGTGGGCGATGGCGTCGGTCTCGCGGATGTTGGCGAGGAACTTGTTGCCCAGGCCCTCGCCCTTGGAGGCGCCCGCGACCAGTCCCGCGATGTCCACGAACTCGACCACCGCCGGGATCACCTTCTGCGGCTTGGCGATCGCCGCGATCCGGCCGAGGCGCGCATCGGGCACCTCGACGATGCCCACGTTCGGCTCGATGGTGCAGAACGGATAGTTCTCGGCGGCGATGGCCGCCTTGGTGAGCGCATTGAAGAGCGTCGACTTGCCGACGTTCGGCAAGCCGACGATGCCGCATTTCAAGCTCATTTCCTGCTGCCGGTGAGACCCTTGAGCAGGCCCTTGAGCAGGCCGGTTTTCTCTTGCTTGGCCGGCGCCTGTTTCGCTTCGGCTTTCTTCGGCTCGAGCTTCGCCGCCGGCTTCGGCGGCTCGGCCTTTTTCACCACGGGTTTGTCTTCGCTATGCAGTTTCTGCATCGCGCCCTGCATGTCGCCCGCGAGCATGAGCGGCACGTGCTCGAGCGCGCGCGCGATCGCGCCCTCGATCGCCTCACGCTCCCCGGCGGGGGGCTTCTCCAGCACGTAGTCGGCGCCCGAGTCGCCCGCCGGGCGGCCGACGCCGATCCTGAGGCGCCAGTAGTCGTGCGTGCCCAGGCGCTGCGAGATGTCCTTCAGGCCGTTGTGCCCGGCGATGCCGCCGCCCTGCTTCAGGCGCGCGGTGCCCGGCGCAAAGTCGAGCTCGTCGTGCACCACCAGGATCTCGTCGGGCGGGATCTTGAAAAAGCCGGCGAGCATCTGCACCGCGCGGCCGGAGGCGTTCATGAACGTCTGCGGCATCACCAGCCACAGGCCGCCCTCCTTGCCGACCAGTGCCTGGTAGTGGTTGTCCTTCTTCAGCGTGATGCCACGGGCGAGGGCGAGCCGCTCCACCAGCCAGAACCCGGCGTTGTGCCGGGTACGCTCGTGCTCCTTGCCCGGGTTGCCCAGGCCGACGATGAGGCGAATCTTGGACAGCGGCTACTTCTTTTCTTTCTTGTCCGACTTTTCCGCGCCCTTGTCGGCGCCCTTGTCGGCAGCCTTCGCCTTGTCGCCTGCGACGGCCGGCGCGGCTTCGCCCGGCTTCTCCGCCGCCGCCTGCTCGGTGGTCGGCACTTCGCCCGCGGCCGGCACGGCCTCGGCGGCCACTTCTTCCTCCTCGGTGATCAGCGCCGGCAGGGTGCAGGTCGCCACCACCGGGTCGTCGTCCTTGTGCAGCACCGCCTCCACACCCTTCGGCAGCGCGAGCTGGCGCGCATGCACCGAGTTGCCGACCGCGATCTGCGCCAGGTCCACCTCGATGAACTCGGGCAAATCGTCGGGGAAGCAGGTGACGTCGAGCTCGTTCAGCACGTGCGTCACCACGCCCGCCATGTCCTTCACGCCCGGCGATTTCTCGGCATTGACGAAGTGCAGCGGCACCTTCATGTGGATCTTCCTGTCCTTGGAGACGCGCTGGAAGTCCACGTGCTGCACCTGCGACTTCACCGGATGCATGTTGAAGGCGCGCAGCAGCACCTGCTCGGCGCCGCCCTCCAGCTTCAGCGTCAGGATGGAGGCGTGGAACTTCTCGTTGTGCAGGTTGCGCAGCAGCTCCTTGTGGTCGAGCTCGATGTTCACGGCGCCCTGGTCGCCGCCGTAGACGATGCCGGGCACGCGGCCCGCGCGGCGCAGGCGGCGGCTCGCACCCGTACCTTGCGTCTTGCGCTGGCTGGCGTTGATGTCGAATTTCATGCACTGCTCCTAGTTGAGCCGCCGGTCCCGCGACCAGGCCCCGGCGGGGTTGATGAATCTATTCGATGAACAGGGAACTCACCGAGTCCTCGTTGAAGATGCGCAGGATGGTTTCCGCCAGCAGGCCCGCCACCGACAGCTGGCGGATCTTGGCGCTGGCGCGCGCGTCCTCGCGCAGCGGGATGGTGTCGGTCACCACCAGCTCGTCCAGGTCCGAACCGTCGATGCGCTCGACCGCCGCCCCGGAGAGCACGGCGTGCGTGCAATAGGCCACCACCTTGGTGGCGCCCTCTTCCTTCAGCACCTGCGCCGCCTTCACCAGCGTGCCGGCGGTGTCCACCATGTCGTCCATGATGACGCAGCTGCGGCCCTTCACCTCGCCGATGACGTTCATCACTTCCGAGACATTGGCCTTCGGGCGGCGCTTGTCGATGATCGCCAGGTCCGACTCCAGCCGCTTGGCGAGCGCGCGCGCGCGCACCACGCCGCCGACGTCCGGCGACACCACGATCAGGTCCTCGTAGCCCTGCTTCCACACGTCGCCGAGCAGCACCGGCGCCGCGTACACGTTGTCCACCGGCATGTCGAAGAAGCCCTGGATCTGGTCGGCGTGCAGGTCCATGGTGAGCACGCGCGCCACGCCCACCGAGGCGAGCATGTTCGCCACCACCTTGGCGCTGATCGCGACGCGCGCCGAGCGCGGGCGCCGGTCCTGGCGCGCGTAGCCGAAATAGGGGATCGCCGCGGTGACGCGCGCGGCGGACGAGCGCTTCAGCGCGTCCACCATCACCAGCAGCTCCATCAGGTTGTCGTTGGTCGGGGCGCAGGTGGACTGCAGCACGAACACGTCCCTGCCGCGCACGTTCTCCATGATCTCCACCATCACCTCGCCGTCCGAGAAGCGCCCGACGATGGCGCGCCCGAGCGACATGTTGAGGTGCTTGGCGACGTCCTGGGCGAGCCGCGGGTTCGCGTTCCCCGTGAACACCATCAGGCGTTCCATCACGGAAGCGGGTGCGGTGGCGATCCGGTTCACGGCGCGAGGCGCAAATGGCTGGGGAGGTAGGACTCGAACCTACGAATGCCGGAATCAAAATCCGGTGCCTTAACCAACTTGGCGACTCCCCAATGGTTCAAGTGGTTCAAGTTCATGCAGCGGGTGCCGCTCGAGGCCCCGCGTGACAAATCCGCGCATCGTGCCGGGCAGCTCGCCGAGCACGCCTTGCGCCTGCGCCTGCGCCCCGAACTCTGCAAACACGCACGCCCCCGATCCCGTCATCCGCGCCTGCGCGCACCGCCCGCGCAACCACGCGAGGTGCGCCGCAATCTCCGGGCTGCGCTTCACGGCCACGGGTTCGAGATCGTTCCCGCCCAGGCCGGAGAAAAAGGGCGGTATTTTGAGTCGTTTCGCATTACGTGTCAACGCGTTATCGCTGAACACGGCGCGCGTGGACAGCGCCACCGGCGGCACCAGCACGAGATACCAGGCCGCGGGCAGCGCCAGCGCGCGCAGGCGCTCGCCGATGCCCTCGCCAACGGCATTGTGGCCGAAGACGAAGAACGGCACGTCGGCGCCGAGGCGCAGCGCGAGATCCAGGAGGCGCGCGCGCGGCCAGCCGAGGCCCCACAGCCGGTTCAGGACGATGAGCGTGGTGGCGGCGTCCGACGATCCGCCGCCCATCCCGCCGCCGATCGGCAGGCGCTTGTCGAGCGCGAGGCCGGCGCCTTGCGCGCTGCCGCTCTCGGCCTGCAGCAGCCGCGCCGCGCGCACGCACAGGTCGTCCTCCACGGCGACGCCGGGCAGCGGATCGTGCCTGCGGATCTCACGGTCGCTGCGCACCTGGATGCCGACGCGATCGCCGCGCTCCACGAGCCGGTACACGGTCTGCAGCTCGTGCATGCCGTCGGCGCGGCGGCCGAGCACGTGCAGCAGCAGGTTCAGCTTCCCCGGCGCGGGAAACCAGTTCATCGCCACTCGGAGATGGCGAGCCTCAGCTCCAGCCCGGGATAGCGCAGGCGCAGGCGCGCCGGGCGCCCCGCCTCGTACGCCTGGTACTCGATGCGCCAGCCGTGCTGCTCGAGCGCGGCAAGGCGCCCGGCGGCGTCGTACGTCGATTGCGCCGGCGCGCCGTCCACGGGCCGCGCGCGCACCCAGTCGGCCAGGCCGCGCAGCGGCAGGCGGAATCCCAGCACCTCCTCGGTGAGCGTCTCGGCGTCGGCCGCGGCATAGCGCCGGTCATCCGCGGTGACCAGCGTCACCTCTTCGCCGCGACGCGTCACGCGCGCCAGTCCCTGGCCGAAAGGCGAGCTGATGAGCACCTCGTCGGCGGCGCGATCATGGCGCCAGGCGAGCTGTCCCGAGGCCGCTTCGTCGCCGTAGCGCGCCGCGAAGCGCGCCGTGAACTCGAACTCCACGCGCTCGTCCGGCGCGCGCGCGGTGAGTTCGGCGCAGGCGGCGGCGGCGAGCGCGGCGGCGACGGCAAGGGCGCGCAGGATCGGGTTCACGCGTGGCGCCGCCCCCGACGCGCTAGGGGCGCAGGCGCTTCAGGGTCTTCTGCAGCGTCTCGTTCTCGGGGTTGCTCTTCTGCACTTCCTGCCACACGCGCTCGGCCTCGGCCCGCTGTCCCATCTGCCACAGCACTTCGCCCAAGTGCGCGCCGATCTCCGCGTCCGGGCGCCCCAGGTACGCGCGGCGCAGGTGCTCGGCGGCGCGCTTCAGGTCGCCCATGCGGTACAGCACCCAGCCCATGCTGTCGATGATGTAGTAGTCCTCGGGCGAGAGCTCGAGCGCGCGCTCGATGAGCTTGCGCGCCTCGGGCAGGCGCAGGTTGCGGTCGGCGTACGAGTAGCCGAGCGCGTTGTAGGCGTGCGCGTATTCCGGCTTCAGGCGGATCAGCGTGCGCAGGCTCGCTTCGAGCACGTCGAAGCGCTCGAGCTTCTCGGCGGTGATGGCGTGGTCGTAGAGCAGCTCGGGCTGCTCGGGCTGCGCCTGCAGCGCCTTGCCGAGCAGCTCGAAGGCGTCGCGGTGCTGGTTGGCGTCGCGCAGCAGCTGCGCTTCGGCGATCAGCAACTGCACGCCCTGCTCGCCCTCGGCGTCGAGGGCGCGCAGGTACGCGCGCGCCTCCTCGAGCTTGCCCTGCTTGCCCATGACGTTGGTGATGCGCAGGCGCGAGGGCAGGTAGTGATCGCCGTGCGGGATGCTGTCGTACCAGCCGATGGCTTCCTGCCATTTCTTCTGCTCCTCGGCCGCCTGCCCCAGCATGAAGCGCACGCCATTCGGATCGCGGAATCCCATCTCGAGCAGGCGCTTCAGGCTCGTTTCCGCAGTGACGTAGTCCTTGAGCTGCAGCGCGAGCAGCGCCACCGCGTAGCGCACGTCGCCGTTGTCGGGGAATGCCGCCAGCAGCTTCTCGAACTGCACGCGCGCCTCGGCGTACTTGCGCTCGCCCGCCAGCAATCGCGCGTAGGCGAGGCGCGCCTCGCGCGACTTCGGGTGCTGCTCGAGAAACGCGGCGAGCGCGGCGGCGGCGAGCTCGGGCGACTTGCGCTGCAGGACCTGCGCCTCGTAGATCGCGGCCGCATCCCAGCCGGGGCGCATTTCGGCGGCACGCCGCGCAGCCTCCAGCGCCATGGCATCGTCGTTCGCGGCGTACGCCGCCTGCGCGATCGCCAGCTGCGCCTGCGGCACGTCGGGATGGCGCGCGGCGAGCGAGCGCACGACCCGCAGATTGGCCTGCTTGTCCGGATTGCCGGCGAGTAATCCGCTGAGCTGCATGAACGCGCCGGCCGCGGTATCGCCTTCGCGCGCGAGGAGCTTGGCGAGGTACGGCTCGGCTTCGTCCACGTTGCGCGCGTTCACCAGCAGCGCGGTCAGCGTCTGCAGCGCCTGCACCGAGTCGGCGTCGGCTTGGTGCCAGATGCGCGCCGCGTCCAGCGCGAGCTGCGGCTTGCCGGCGATGTTGGCGACCTCCACCGCGCGGCGCGCGATGCGCGGATCACGGGTGCGCTTGGCGAGATCGGCGTAGGTCTGCGCCGCCAGGGCGGGGTTGCCGCGCTGCAGCGCGATTTCGGCGAGCAGCATCTCGTAGAGCAGCGGCTCGGTCAGCTCCTGCTCCGGCAGGCTCGCCAGGGAACGCTCGGCGTGCGCGCCTTGCGCAAGCTTCTCGTGCGCGTCGGGCTCCTCGGCGGTCTGCGCGAGCGACACGCAGGCGGCGAGCGGCAGCGCGACGAGCAGGATGAACAGGCGATTTACGGCGGGCATGGCGAGAGGAGTGTAGGTATATTTGGTGCCCCGCACAAGCAACCAAGTTCCATGCCAGAGCTCCCTGAAGTGGAGGTCACGCGCCGCGGCATCGCGCGCGCGCTCGCCGGCCGGCGCATCTCCGCGATCGCGGTGCGCGAGCCGCGGCTGCGCTGGCCGGTGCCCGACGCGGTGCGCGGCCTCGCCGGGCTCACCGTGCGCTCGGTGAAGCGGCGCGCCAAGTACCTGCTGCTCGACTGCGGCGACGGCCAACTGATCGTGCACCTCGGCATGAGCGGCAGCCTGCGCGTGCTGCCCGCGGGCGCGGCCTTCGACAAGCACGATCACTTCGACCTGGTGCTCGGCGAGCGCCTGCTGCGCTTGCGCGACCCGCGGCGCTTCGGCGCGGTGCTGTGGCGCGCGGCGGGCGAGGCGCCGCACCCGCTGCTCGCGCGCCTGGGCGTGGAGCCGCTGTCGCGCGCGCTCGACGGCGCGCGCCTGCACGCGCTGACGCGCGCGCACCGCGCCGCGATCAAGGCGTTCCTCATGGACAGCCGGCGCATCGTCGGCATCGGCAATATCTACGCCAGCGAGGCGCTGTACCGGGCGCGCATCGATCCGCGCACGCCGGCGCGGCGCCTGTCGCGGGAGCGCTGCGCGCGCCTCGCGCGCGCGATCAAGGACACGCTGCGCGCCGCGATCCGCGCCGGCGGCTCGACGCTGCGCGATTACGTCGCCGCGGACGGTGGCAGCGGCTGCTTCCAGCTGCGCACCCTGGTCTATGACCGCGCGGGCAAGCCCTGCCGGCGCTGCGGCGCCGCGGTGCGGCGCATCGTCCAGGGGCAGCGCTCGACCTACTTCTGCCCGAGCTGCCAGCGCTAGCGCGCTACTTCTTGCCGAGCGCCTTCACCTTGGCGGCGAGGCGCTTGCCGACGTAGGGATGGACGAACTTGGCGACGTCGCCGCCGAGCACGGCGATCTCTCGCACCAGCGTCGCCGAGATGAACATGTGCTGCTCCGAGGGCGTGAGGAAGATCGTCTCGAAGTCCGGGTACAGGCTGCGGTTCATGCCGGCGAGCTGGAACTCGTACTCGAAGTCCGACACCGCGCGCAGGCCCCGGATCACCACGTGCGCGTCGTGCGCGCGCACGAAGTCCGCGAGCAGGCCGGTGAAGCTCGCGACCTGCACGTTCTTCAGGTCGTCGAGCACCTCGCGCGCCATCTCGGTGCGCTCCTGCAGCGTGAAGAAGGTGCTCTTGCCGCGGCTGACGGCGACGCCGATGATGAGCGGGTCGAACAGCTTCGCCGCGCGCCGCACCAGGTCCTCGTGGCCGCGCGTGAGCGGATCAAACGTCCCCGGGTATACCGCTCGGATCATGGTCGCTCCATTGCAGTAGTTGGTAGCTCACCTGCCCGGCGCGCGCACGCTTCAGCTCGCGCCACGGCCCCGCTGCGCCCGCCGCCTGCGCGCCCTCCACGTAGACGCGCGCGCCGCGCCGCAGGCGCGGCGGCAGCGCCGCCAGCAGCGCCGGCAGGGCATTCTGCCTGAACGGCGGATCGAGGAAAACCACGTCGAAGCGCTCGCCGCCGCGCGCGAGGAACTCGAGCGCGTCGCCCGCCACGATCTCCACGGCCGCGGCGGCGAGCTGCTCGCGGCTGCGTCCGAGCGCCGCCGCGACGCCGCGGTCCGCCTCCACCATCACCACGCGCGCCGCGCCGCGCGACGCGGCCTCGAAGCCGAGCGCGCCGCTGCCCGCGAACAGGTCGAGGCACGCGGCGCCGTCGAGGCGCTGGCCGAGCCAGTTGAACAGCGTCTCGCGCACGCGATCCGGCGTCGGCCGCACGCCGGCGCGCGCGGGCACCGCGATGCGCCGCCCGCGCCATTCCCCGCCGACGATGCGTACCCGGCCCGGCGCAGCCCGCTTGCTAGAATTCACCGCACGATGTTAGCAGCGACTTCGTGGACGGCGCGCCTGAGGAGCGGGCTCGGCGCGCTCTTTGGCCGCGCCGCGGTCGACGGGTCGCTGTACGAGGCGCTGGAGGACGCGCTGCTCGCCGCCGATTGCGGCGTCGCGGCGACGCGCCACTTGCTCGAGTGCTTGCGCGAGCGCGCGCGGCGCGAGCGCATCGCCGAGCCGCAGGCGCTCAAGCGCGCGCTGCAGGAAGAGCTGCGGCTGCTGCTCGCCCCCCTGGAAAAGCCGCTCGACCTGGCGCGCGCGCCGCCGCTCGTGGTCATGATCGCGGGCGTCAATGGCTCCGGCAAGACCACCTCCATCGGCAAGCTCGCGAAGTGGCTGCAGTCGCAGGGCAAGAGCGTGCTGCTCGCCGCGGGCGACACGTTCCGGGCGGCGGCGCGCGAGCAGCTGGCCGCCTGGGGCGCGAAGAACGGCGTCGCCGTCATCTCCCAAGCTGGGGGCGACGCGGCCGCCGTGGTCTACGACGCGGCCGCCGCGGCGCGCGCGCGCGGCATCGACGTGCTGATCGCGGACACCGCCGGGCGCCTGCCGACGCAGCTGCACCTGATGGAGGAAATCAAGAAGGTGAAGCGCGCGCTGGCAAAAGCGCTGCCCGGCGCGCCGCACGAAGTGCTGCTGGTGCTCGACGCCAACACCGGCCAGAACGCGCTGGCGCAGGTTAAGGCCTTCGACGAGGCGCTCGGCCTGACCGGGCTCGTGCTCACCAAGCTCGACGGCACCGCCAAGGGCGGCGTGGTGTGCGCCATCGCGCGCGAGCACCCGGTGCCGCTGCTTTTCATCGGCGTCGGCGAGGGCATCTACGACCTGCGGCCGTTCGCCGCCGCGGAATTCGCCGGAGCGCTGGTTGATTAGCTTCTCCGCGGTATCCAAGCGCTATCCGGGCGGCCAGGACGCGCTCTCGGGAGTGTCGTTCGCGCTCGCGGCGGGCGAGCTCGCCTTCGTCACCGGGCCCTCGGGCGCCGGCAAGTCGACGCTGCTCAAGCTGATCCCGGCGATCGAGCGCCCTACCGCCGGCAGCGTGGTGGTGAACGGCCAGAACGTCGGCGCCTTGAGGCGCGGCGCGATCCCGTACCTGCGCCGCAACCTCGGCCTGGTGTTCCAGGACCACAAGCTGCTCTACGACCGCAGCGTCTTCGACAACGTCATGCTGCCGCTTTCCTTCGGCGCGCTCGCGCCGCGCGACGCGGCGCGGCGCGTGCGCGCGGCGCTCGACAAGGTGGGGCTGCTCGCGCGCGAGCGCGCCAACCCGATCCAGCTCTCGGGCGGCGAGCAGCAGCGCCTCGCGATCGCGCGCGCCGTGGTCAACCGGCCGGCGGTGCTGGTGGCCGACGAGCCCACCGCCAACCTCGATGCCGAGTCGGCCGCGCGCATCGTCGACATCCTGCTGTCCTTCAACCAGGTGGGCGTGACGCTGGTGCTCGCCACGCACGACGAGGCGCTGGTCGCGCGCCACGGGCGGCGCGTGCTGCAGCTCGCCGCCGGCCGGCTGGCGGCAGCATGAGAACGTGGCTGCGCCAGCATCGCGGGGCGCTCGGGCGCGCCGTGCGCAAGCTCGCCGCGCAGCGCGCCGCGACGCTGCTCAATGCGCTGGTGATCGGCGTGGCGCTGTCGCTGCCCGCGGGCGGGTATGCGCTGCTCGCCAACCTGCAGGGCGTGGCGCAGCGCTTCACCTTCGAGCCGCAGCTTTCGGTGTTCCTCAAGCCCGAGACGAAGCGCGCCGAGCTCGAGGCGCGCCTGCGCGCCGACGCGCGCGTCGCGGCGCTGCGCTTCGTGCCGCGCGACGAGGCGCTCGCCGAGCTGCGCGTCGCCGAGGGCCTCGCCGACGTCGTCGCGGCGCTGGAGCGCAACCCCTTGCCCGATACGTTCGTCGTTCGCGCCGCCGACGGCGGCGCGGCGGCGCTCGAAGAGCTCGCGCGCGCGCTGCAGGCGCTGCCCGGGGTGGCGAACGTGCAGGTGGACTCGGCCTGGGCCGAGCGCCTCGCGGCGCTCGCGCGCATCGGGCGGCTCGGACTCGCGGCGCTCGCCGTGCTCCTCGCGACGGGGCTGGTGGCGGTGACCTTCAACACCATCCGCTTGCAGATCCTCACGCAGCGCGAGGAGATCGAGGTGTCGCAGCTGCTCGGCGCCACCGACGGCTTCGTGCGGCGGCCGTACTTCTACCAGGGGATCCTGCAGGGCCTGGCGGGGGGCCTCCTCGCCCTCGTCATCCTGTGGGCGGGACTCTGGGTGCTCAACCTCGGGGTGCGCGACCTCGCGCAGGCCTACGGCTCGAGCTTCGAGCTCGCCTTTCTGCCGGGCCCCGACGCCCTCGCCGTCGTCGTCTTCGCGGCGCTCCTCGGCTGGCTCGGCGCGCTTCTGTCAGTCAGTAAATACTTACGCTAAAACAAGCTTTTAACATTGGCGTCTCGAGTACCAGGCCGGGAACCTTGGGACTCCTTAGCACTCCAATGCGCAGAGTGCTAAGATCGAGCCAAGGAGGCAAATGATGCGTTCTGCTCAAACTCTGCCGATGGCGCTGCCGATGCCGATGGCGGCCGGCAGCCTCGAAGCCTACATCCAGTCGGTGAATCGCTTTCCGCTGCTCAGCGCGGAGCAGGAGCTCGACTACGCGCGGCGCTACCGGCGCGAGGGCGACCTCGAGGCCGCGCGCCAGCTGGTGCTGTCGCACCTGCGGCTGGTGGTGGCGGTCGCGCGCGGCTACCTCGGCTACGGCCTGCCGCACGCGGACCTGATCCAGGAAGGCAACATCGGCCTGATGAAGGCCGTGAAGCGCTTCGACCCCGCGCGCGGCGTGCGCCTCGTGTCCTTCGCCATCCACTGGGTGAAGGCCGAGATCCACGAGTACATCCTGCGCAACTGGCGGCTGCTGAAGGTGGCCACCACCAAGGCGCAGAGAAAGCTCTTCTTCAACCTGCGCTCCATGAAGAAAGGCTTCGCGCCGCTCACCACCGCCGAGGTGAAGCGCGTCGCGGCCGAATTGAAGGTGAAGCCCGAGGAAGTCGTCGAAATGGAAACGCGGCTCGCGGGCCGCGAGATTGCGTTCGACGCCGGCGACGACGATGAAGAGGACGTGTACGCCCCGGCACAGTACCTCGCCGACCCCGACGCCGAGCCCTCGCGCCAGCTCGAAGCCGAAGAGAACGAGCGCGTTCAGGCCGAGGGCGTGACGCGGGCGCTCGCCGCGCTCGATCCGCGCAGCCGGCGCATCGTCGAAGCGCGCTGGCTGAAGGAGAAGGACACGGCGACGCTGCACGACCTCGCGGCGGAGTTCGGCGTATCGGCCGAGCGCATCCGCCAGATCGAGGCGAAGGCGATGCACAAGATGAAGCAGGTGCTGCAGGCTCCGCCCGCGCGGCGCGCGCTGCCGGCGCCGGCCCAGGCGGCCTAGCGCAAGCGCGCGCGCAGTGCGTCGAGCTCTTCCAGCAGGTCGGCCATCAGCGCCGCAAGCTCCGGCGCGGCGTCGAAATCGCGCTCGAGCGCGTGCATGCGCCGCACGCGGCGCACCGCCACCGCGCTGAAGCGCCATTCGGGCGCCGCCGGCAGCAATCCCTCCTCGACCCGGACGCGTACCCACGCCGGGGTCACCGCGCAGACTACTGTCAGCTCCTCCAGCGTAAGCAGTTCTTCGTCGCTCATGTGCCGGCCCTGGGGTCGAAAGCGAGATCGCGCGCCATCTGCTCGTAGAGCTCGCGCGCCTTGGGCGTGTCGGCGCTCGGCAAGACCACGCGTAGGGTGAGCAGCAGGTCCCCCGGGGGCTCGGCGGGAATACCCTTGCCGCGCACGCGCAGCACGCGCCCGCTTTGCGCGCCCGCCGGAATGCGCACGTTGAGCGCGCCGCCCGGGACCTCCACGCGCAGCACCGCGCCGAGCGCCGCCTCCCAGGGCGCGACCGGCAGATCGACGTGCAGGTCGCGCCCGTCGATGCGGTAGCGCGGATGCGGCTTGAAGTGCACTTCGAGGAGCAGGTCGCCCGGCTTGCCCGCGCCCGCGGCGCCCTGTCCGGCAAGGCGGATGAGCTGGCCCTCGCGCACGCCCGCCGGGATCTTCACGTTGAGCGTGCGCGTCTCGAGCGCGACGCGCCCGCCTGCATCGACCTTCGGCACGCGCAGCGAGATCTGGCGCGCCGCGCCGAGGAACGCGTCCTCCGCATCGAGCAGCACCTTGGCGTAGTGGTCCTGGCCGTGGCCGCGCGCGCCCATGCGCCCGAAGAGCTCGGCGAAGAAGTCGCTGAAGTCCGCGCCCTGGAAGTCGTGGTGCGAGAACTCGAACCCCGCGTCCCAGTCGGGCGGCGGGCGGAATTCCTCGCCCGGCCGGTAGTTTCGCCCCAGCTGGTCGTAGGCGGCGCGCTTTTCCGGATCGGAGAGCACCGCGTAGGCCTCGTTCACTTCCTTCATGCGCGCCTCGGCGTCGGGCTCCTTGCTGACGTCGGGGTGGTACTTGCGCGCGAGCTTGCGGAAGGCCTTGCGGATCTCGTCCGCCGGGGCCTCGCGGACCACGCCCAGGGTCTGGTAGTAATCCTTGAACTCCACGGCGATGGTCCTAGCCCTGGAGCAGCGCGCGCAGGTCCGGCGCCAGGTCCTCGGCGATGCGCTCGTGCCGCACAAAGAGGCGCAGCCGCCCCTGCGGGTCGATCACGTAGCTCTGCGCGCTGTGGTCGACCGAATACGCGCCGGGGGTCTCGCCGGGGCGCTTCTCGAAGTACACCTTGAACTCCTTCGCCACGGCGCGCGTCGCCTCGAGGCTCCCGCGCAGGCCCAGGAAGCGCGGGTCAAACGCCGGCACGTACTTCGCCAGCGCCTCCTGCGTGTCGCGCTCCGGATCCACGGTGACGAAGACAACCTGCACGCGCTCGGCGTCGGCGCCGAGCCGGCGCATCACCTGCGCCATGTCGGCGAGCGTCGTCGGGCAGACGTCCGGGCAATGCGTGAAGCCGAAGAACACCACCACCGCTTTCCCCCGCCAATCCTCGAGGCGCCGGGGCTTGCCGTGGTGGTCGGTGAGCGCGAGCGATTTCCCGTAGTCGACGCCGGTGATGTCGGTGCTTCTGAACTTCGGCTCGCCGCCGTCGCACGCGACGAGTGCCAGGGCGGCGAGGGCGGCGGCGCTAGTGCGGCAGATGGTGGTCAACGAGCAGGAGGAAGAAACGGGCAGTGCTACGGAAGGCGTAAAATTCTAGCATGGCGTTGATGCAACGCGGATTTCAGGCGACTGCGCTGGCGGCGCTGCTCGCCGCGCTGGCCGGCTGCGGCGCCGAGTCGAACAGCAAGCCCGCGGCGTCCGCGCCGCGCGCGCACCTCGTCGAGCTGGCCGTGGCCGAGCCGGGACGCCTTGCGTACACCGCCGACCGCGCCGGCAGCCTGCGCGCGGTGCGCGAGGTGCGCATCGTCAACCAGGAACAGGGCCGGCTCACTGAAGTACGCCTGCGCGAGGGCGACCGTGTGAGGGCTGGCGAGCTGCTGGTGCGTTACGACGACCGCATCCTGCGCGCCGAGCTCGACAAGGCGATCGCCACGCTGTCGCAATCCGAGACCGACCACGCGCGCAGCCGCCAGCTCAAGGAGAAGGGATTCGTGAGCGAGGACGCAGTGTCGCGCGCGAGCACCGCGCTCGAGATCGCGAGGGCGGAAGTGCGCCTGCTGCGGGCGCGCGTGCAGCACATGACGATTGCGGCGCCTTTCGACGGCGTAGTGGCGCGGCGGCTGGTCGAGCCGGGCAACGTCACGCCGCAGCACACGCACCTGCTGACCGTGATCGACCCCTCCCAGCTCGTCACCGACGTGAATGTGTCGGAGCTGGTGATGCCCTACCTCGATGTCGGCGACCGGGCCGACGTGCGCATCGACGCGCTCGGCGAAGTGCTGCACCCAGGCCGGATCGTGCGCATCCACCCGTCGATCGATCCGGCGACGCGCACCGGCCGCATCGAGGTGGTGCTCAATCCGGTCCCGCGGGGCGCGCGTCCCGGCCAGTTCTGCCGCGTGATGCTGTCCACGGGCAGCCGCGAGCAACTGGTGGTGCCGCTGGCCGCCCTGCAGCGCGACCTCAAGGGAGACTTCGTGTTCGTGTACCGGCCCGCGGACGGCACCGTGCAGCGCGCGGGCGTCGCCAGCGGCCTGCGACTCGCGGACCGCGTCGAGATCCGCGAGGGCCTGGAGCGCGGCGCGCAGGTGGTGGTCAAGGGCTTCCTCGACCTCGCCCCGGGCCAGCGCGTGAAGCCGGTCGAGCCGCGCGTGGAACGCGCGGGCTAGCATGCGCCAGGGCGGCATCGCGGTCTGGTGCATCCACCACCCGGTGAGCACGGTGATGCTCACGCTCACCGCCATCGTGCTGGGCCTGTTCTCGCTCGGCCGCCTGTCGATCGACCTGCTGCCCGAGCTGATCTACCCGGAGATCGGCGTGCGCATCATCGACCCGGCGGTGCCGGCCAATATCATGGAAGACCAGGTGACGCGACAGGTCGAGGAGCAGCTGGCGATCACCGAGGACTCCGTCGGCGTGGAGTCGACCACGCTCGAAGGCACCGCCGAGCTCGAACTGTATTTCGACTACGGCAAGGACATCGACGTGGCGCTGCGCGATGCGAGCACGCGCCTGGATCGCGCCAAGCGGTTCCTGCCGACTACCATCGACCCGCCGATCATCTTCAAGCGCGATCCCTCGCAGATCCCGGTGATGGAGTTCGTGGTCAGCTCGCGGCTGCGCGGCATGACCGAGCTGCGCACCTGGACCGATGACGTGTTCGCCAAGTTCTTCCTCAACCTGCCCGGCGTCGCCGCCGTCGAAGTGGGCGGCGGCCTGGTGCGCGAGGTGCACGTGCTTCCCGACCAGCGGCGCCTCGCCGGCCTCGGGCTGTCCGTCGAAGCGCTGGTGCAGGCGATCGAGCGCGGCAACGTGGATTCGCCCGCGGGCCGGCTGCGCATGACCGGGCAGGAGTACACCAGCCGCACCGCGGGACGTCTCACCAGCGTCGCCGCGCTCGGCGCGCTGCCGATCCGCCTGCCGAACGGCGAATCGGTACCGCTGTCCGACGTGGCGCAGGTGATCGACACGCACGAGGACGAGCGCATCCGCGTGCGCTACAACGGCATGCCGGGGGTGCGCGTGGCGGTGCAGAAACAACCGACCGCCAATACGGTGGACGTCGCCGACGTTATACACGCGCGCCTCGCCGAGCTACGCGAGCGGCGGCTGGTGCCCGAGGACGTGCAGGTCGACCAGATCTCCGACCAGGCGGTGTACGTGCGCCAGTCGCTGAACAACGCGACGCTCGCCGCGCTCGCCGGGGCCTCGCTGGCGATGCTGGTGGTGTACTGCTTCCTCGGCAGCGTGCGCGGCACGCTAATCATCGGCACTGCGATCCCGATCTCCATCATGATCACTTTCGTCATCATGGCGCTGGGCGGCCTTTCGCTCAACCTGATGACGCTGGGGGGGCTCGCGCTCGGCATCGGCATGCTGGTGGACAACACCATCGTCATGCTGGAGAACATCGAGCGCCACCAGCGCGAAGGTGAATCCGGGGTCCAGGCCGCCGAGAATGCGGCCGCCGAGGTCACCAGCCCGATCATCGCCGCCACTAGCACCAACCTCGCCGCGGTGCTGCCGTTCCTGTTCATCAGCGGGCTGGTGGGCCTTCTGTTCCGCGAGCTGATCTTCACCATCAGCGCCTCGATCGTCGCGTCGCTCATCGTGGCGGTGACCCTGGTGCCCGCGCTCGCCGCGCGCGGGCGCCCGCCGTCGCCGTCGCGTGTCACGCGGGCGGTGCAGGCTTTCGTCGGCGGCGCCCAGCGCCTCTACTTGCCGGCGGTGGGCGCGATCCTGAAGGCGCCGTGGCTCGTGGTGGGCGCGGCGTTTGCCCTGCTCGCCGGGTTCAGCGCGCTTTTCTTCGAGCTTACCGGCAAGCAGGCCTTCCTCCCGGCGATGGACGACGGCCGGGTGCAAGTTCAGGTCGTCACCGATCCGGGTAGCGCCCTGGACGGCATGGACCGCACAGTGCGCATACTGGAGCGCCTGGCGCACGAGCAAGGCAGCGTCGAAGGCGTCTCGGTCATCGCCGGCGGCTCGATCTTCGGCCGCACCCAGCGCGAGCGGCCCAACCGCAGCACGCTCAGCATCCAGCTCGTGCCGGTGGCCGCGCGAAACGTGAGTGTCGAACAGTGGGTGGACGGGTACGTGCGCGCGACCGCGGCGGCGCAGCTCGCGGGCGTCAAGGTGCGGGCGCGGCCCTCGGGCATTCGCGGCGTGCGCGTGTCGCGCGCCGATGAAGACGTCAGCGTGCGCGTGCAGGGCCCGGACCTCGCGGTGCTCGCCGAGCTCGGCGACCGGATCGTCCAGCGCATGCGCGATCGCCCCGGGCTGCGCAATGCGCAGCACTCGGCCGAGGAACAGCGCCAGGAGTTCGCGGTGCGCATCGACCGCACGCGCGCCGCGGAGCTTGGCGTGGATGTAACGCAGATCGGCCGCGCCCTGCAGGTCGCGCTGGACGGCATCGTGGTGAGCGACTTCATCGAGGCCGATCGCGCGTACGACGTGCGCGTGCGCCTGCCGCAGGGCACCATCGACAGCCCGGCGGCGCTCGAGGCGCTACTCCTGTTCGGCGCGCAAGGCGGCCGGCCCGCGGTGTACCTGGGCGACACGGCGCGCATCGAGCTGGTGGTGGCGCCCACCGAGATCCGGCGCGAGAACCAGCGCCGCATCGTCGAGGTCAGCGCGGCGCTCACCGGCGACGTGCCGCTGGGCGCGGTGGTCCGCACCCTGCGCGCGGACCTGGCCGACGTGCAGCTGCCGCCGGGCTACTCGCTTTACTACGGTGGCGCCTTCGACAGCCTGCAGAAGGGCAACGTGCTGGTGGCCACGCTGGCGTCGCTGGCGCTGTTCCTCGTGTTCGTGGTGATGGCAGTGCAGTACGAGTCCCTGCGCAACCCGGCGGTCATCATGCTCGGCGTGCCTTTCGCGCTGATCGGCGTGGTGATCGGACTCCTGTCGACGGGGCTGCCGTTGTCGATGCCGGTGTGGCTCGGCGTCATCATGCTGATCGGCGTGGTGGTGAACAACGCCATCGTGCTGGTCGAGTACATCGAGCTGCTGCGTACGCGCGGCGGGGCGCTGGTCGAGTCAATCATCGAGGCGGCGCGGCTGCGCCTGCGCCCGATTATGATGACCACGCTCACCACGGCGGCCGGCATGTCGCCGCTCGCGCTCGGCCTGGGCGAGGGCTCGGAGATGCTGCGCCCGCTTGCCGTGTGCATGGTGTTCGGGCTGGTGTTCTCGATGTTCGTGAGCCTGCTGCTGATCCCGTCGCTGTATCTCCTTGCGCACCGGCGCGGCGCCGCGCCGGCGCTGTCCGCGGCGGCCGCGACATCATGAACAGGATATCTCTGCACTTCAGCATCATGGTGACCACCGTCGCGCTGGCCGCGGTGCTTGCCGGGGCGTGGCTCTCGGATATAGACCGCGAATACGATTCGCGCGCCAGGTTGCTGCCGGATCAAGTGATGACATTGCTCCCTGAGCCCAAGCCACTGACGGACTTTGCGCTCACCGATGATAAGAACCGCGTGTTCGACCTTGAACGCCTGCAGGGCAAATGGTCGTTCCTCTTTTTCGGCTTCACCCATTGCCCGGACGTCTGTCCGACGACCCTGGCGGAGCTGGCGCGCGCGCGCGACCAGATCGAGCGCAGCGCGGCCGGCGGCGGCGATATACAGTTCGTCTTCGTCTCGGTCGACCCGAATCGCGATACCGTGGGCAAGCTGGGGCAGTACGTGCGCTACTTCGATGCGTCCTTCGTCGGCGTGACGGGGGATAACGCACAGATCGCCAACCTGGCCGGCCAGCTGGGCGCGTTCTACGAGGTCGCGGTCACGCCGGGCGCGGAGAACTATTCCGTCTCACACAGCGCCGCGGTATTCCTGCTGGATCCGCGGGCCCGGCAGCACGCCGTGTTCGCGCCGCCCCTCGATGCGCATGCGATCAGTGAGCGCTTCAAAGTCGTGCGCGAGCTCGCGAAATACGCTTACCTCGACCGCCCCATCATGTAGTCGACGGCTGCCCTGACCTCGGCGTCGCTCAGCGCCGGGTTGCCGCCTTTGGCCGGCATCACGCCCGCGCTTCCCTGTACCCCGTTGACGGCGCTGGCGTAGAGCGCGTCGAGGCCCTTGGCGATGCGCTTGGCCCACTGGCCCTTGTCACCCAGTTTCGGCGCGCCTGCGATGCCGGCATCGTGGCAGGCGACGCAGCTCGCCTGGTAGACCTGCTGCCCGTCGCGGTCGGGCGTCGCCGCGGCCACCGCGTTCTTCGCCGGCGGCTGCCCGGTTTGCGCCGTGGCGAAGGCGACCTCGCCGACGGGCTTGATCCGCTCGGCGACGCTCGAACCGCTCGCCAGCAGCGTGCTGCGATCCATCCGGACCTTTTCGGGAATGGAGCGGTGATGGGCCACGAGGATGAACATGAACACCAGCAACGCAGTGCTGCTCCCCAGAATCATCGCAACGTGCATCGCATAGCTCTTCTTAGCCATTGGCGGTTCTTGTAGTAAGGAAACAGTTCGATCCGGCGGCGCTTACAGCAATTGCCTCACGAAAAACACGCCCCGCGTCAGAAAGGTGTAATCCGCTTCAAGCGCTCCGATGCCCAGAAGCACCATCAGCAGCAGCGTCGGCACCAGGATGGCGTACATCAGCGCCAGCCGCTCCCACATCATGTGCATGAAGACGGCGACGATCAGCCCTGCCTTCAGCA